>CAZZUX010000023.1:7956-41644 GCA_964657395.1 uncultured Ktedonobacteraceae bacterium | reverse complement strand
CCCGTCGTCTAGCCCGGCCTAGGACACCGCCCTTTCACGGCTGAGACACAGGTTCAAATCCTGTCGGGGACGCCAATAGACGGGTCAAGTTATTTATTAGTGCGGCAAAAGCCAAGTCGCACCAGCGGACTCTGAAGATCGTTTCGTCAGGCTGAGTCCAACCCTGAGCTACCAGGCAAGTGTCTGCGGCAGGAACTCTGCGAACAGATCGTCGTAGTAGGGTTTCAGTTCTGTGATGTCCGGTTTGGTGTGGCCCTTGGAATACAGATCATACTGATTGAACTTCAACACCCAATCCAACATGGATCGGTCTTTATCATTGCAAAAATGGTCATAGGCACCATGACGATGCCACGGATAGAAAGAGTGGAAGCGGAGCATGTACAGCGCCTCGTCTCGCAGGTACGGTTTCATCACCTCGGCGATATAGCCGTCATGCCCGAAAGACATGTGTAGATTCTCCAGGCCGCAGTGTGGCTCGTAGATTCCATATTGACTCTGCAACTCCGCTTTATAGCTATCGGCGTTCTTCGCGAAATACTCAGGAAAGACAATGTCGGGCGACCAAGCGCAACCTACCGGGAAGGTATCGCCGACCACACCCCACTGTGGCTCGCCATAAAGGCACAGGCACTTTCCAAGATCATGGATAAAGCCTGTGAGCACCATCCAGCGTGGATGCCCGTCGCGCCGAATGGCCTCCGAAGTCTGCAGCAGGTGCTCAATCTGCGTAAGGTCCGTATCCGGATCACTGTCATCGATTAAAGTGTTGAGAAACTCCGCTGCCTCCCATACGGTCTTCTGCCCCTTCTGCAGGCTGAAGTAGGTTCGCTCTTTTTCGAGGACATAGTCCAGTGTCTGGTTCTCATGATTCAAACGGTAGAACTCGGCGACGCCGGGAGTCGCTGTAGCGTCGTACACGCGAAAGTCATCCTTCGATTTGCCCTCTTTGTAGCGGCCTTCGAGAAAGTCATCCCACTCATCCAGATCGCCTAGAGGGCCGTTGCTCGGAACATTCGTTACGCTTGTGCTCATGTCAACTCCTGGGATCTTTTTGCTTCTTGGTCACCGCTGAGAACCCAATCACGTTAGCGCTAACGTATATCATGTTCGAGGCGAGAACTTCAACACAGGGTGCTCCGATTTCTGATCCAAAGTTCCCTTCCTCGCGACGTCGTTGACAGGCCAGAGACGATGCCCATACGATGCTTCAAAACGTCAGCGCCACATAAGGGCACGTATCAAGCCGCCGCGAGTTGCAGATGCCCGACAAGATCACCGGATCCAAAACACTTCAAGCCATCTTCACTGATATTCATTTTTGGATCCCGGCCATTGTTCTGGGCCTGGGGATAACCTTGCTCATCTTCTTGCGCTAAAACTTACCCCCGCAGCTAAGGACTCAGCGTGAGCAGGAAGAACAACGTAGACGCGGCGACAGCTTCCAGAAAGCCGGCCTTTTCAGTTCACAAGCTCGGAGTCATCTGCGGACTTGCAGCCGGTGTCTGGCTGGGCGCTGCAGAAGCTCCTACAAAATTGGTGACAGCAGGCTTCTCGCCTTTCGCAATCTCGTTGTGCATGGTCGCAGGTGTCTTTACAGCTCGATGGACCTTCCCGACCTTGCTGAAGGGTACCTCATACGTCTTCACAGATTTGATGTCTAAAAAACATCTCTTAGTCTGGGCCATTTTAGCCGGAGCACTTTGGGCTGTTGCCAATACTCTGACCGTTTTCGCGATCAGGGATGTAGGCCTGGCCGTAGCCTTTCCGTTGTGGAACACAAATTCACTCATCGGTCTTATCTGGGCAAGAGTATTGTTCCGCGAGCTGGAAGGAGCGAACGCGAAGAACATCCTGAAAGTGGTTCTCGGGGCCCTCCTTATCGTTTGTTCGGCAACCATGCTCGGCTTCAGCACCATGCGTGGCTCGGCAGCCGCTTCGCCCCGAGCGGCACAAGGTCTCATCGCCGCCATCGGCGCAAGTCTCATGTGGGGCACAATGTACGTTCCGTATCGGAAGGCCTACATCAGTGGCATGAATCCATTGTCGTTTGTGACTGCCTTCACAGTCGGCGAGCTGGGAACCATGTTCGCGTTAACACTATTTCTCGATGGCGGCCGCAAGTCTTCCATTTTCCAGCTCGTTCATAGTCAAACTCTCTTGTTCTGGCTCTTTCTGGGCGGATTCGTCTGGGTGATTGGTGACTTGTTCCAACAGTTCGCGACGAAATACCTCGGCATCGGGCGAGGCATACCTCTCTCTAATACCAATCAGCTATGGGGACTCGCGTGGGGCGCACTCGTCTTCGGAGAACTTGCATCAGCCGATCGGGAGCATAAGCTGCTGGTGCTGCTTGGCTCGACACTGATGATCCTCGGTGCCTTAGCCATCAGCACCGCCGTGGCCTCCTCTCGCGAGCATCTCTCCAACAACACTGCCCTCGAGCGAGAGTGCGACCGCTATGGTCTCGACTATGTTGAGGTGCTTGCTGCGCAGAGCGGGGAAGAATACGGCAGTCGGAATGAGCGGCGGCGATGGTGGGACGTGCTGATCGTCATGACCGCTACGGGAGTTTTTCTATGGCTGGGCATTTACGCCGTAGTGCCACCGATCTATATGGACATGCGCTGGCTCGCCGCGCTCGCCGCGCTCCTGCTCGTAGCTTTGGCAGGCGCTGGCTATACTCTGTGGCGAACCACACGCTTTAGCTGAACGAACATGAGCAAGTGCGTAACGACGGCAACCTAGTGGACGTCCGCTAAAGCTTGTCACAAATACGTATGGAAGGTTTGGAATGGCTATCCGATTGAAGGACATCGCTGCAGACGTGGGTGTCTCTACAATCACAGTCTCGAAAGTTTTAAGAAACAAACCAGATGTTGGCGAAGACACGCGACAGCGCGTTCTCCAGCGCATCAAGGAGCTTAACTATCGACCAAACCTGCTTGCCCGCGGGCTGGCGTCCGGGCGCAGCAATACAGTCGGCCTGATCGTTCCAGACCTGGTTCATACGTTCTTCGCTGAATACGCGAAAGGACTGAAAGCCGGGCTGCGGAAGCGAGGCTATCAACTCGTACTGGCATCCGCCGAGGAAGAACCCGCGATGGAATGTGAGGAGATTGAGAACCTGCTGGCGCGAGGAGTGGACGCCCTGCTTGTAGCCTCCTGCCAGACAAACTCAGAGGGACTGCGATCTCTTGTTGAAAGCGGCACTCCATACATACTCATTGATCGTCTCCTGCCTGGTGTGGCGACGCACTTCGTGGGCACGGATGACTTCGCAGCCGGCTTGATGGCGACCGAACACCTTATCTCACTGGGCCGCCGCAGAATCGCGCATATCGGGAACCCCGGAGTAAGCACAGGCGCCGACCGAATGCGCGGCTACCAGGAAGCGCTCCGGTTTGCCGTTATCCCTTTCCACCAGAATCTGGTCGTGCCCACCTCTCGGCTCGAAGAATCAGGAGACACGGTGGGCTATCAAGCAATGGCAACGCTTTTAAGATCAAAGAAACATCCCGATGCAGTCTTTTGCTACAACGATCTTTCAGCCGTCGGCGCCATCCAGCGCATTCTTGAAGCGGGTCTCTCCGTCCCGAACGATATTGCCGTAATCGGTTGCGGAAACCTCAGGCTGGCGACTTATCTCCAGGTGCCTCTTAGCTCAATCGACCAAAACACAACGGAACTGGGCGAGCAGACTGCCAGCCTGACAACTTCACTGCTGGCCCAAACAAGTACCCCAGGGCTTCACACTATCCGCATTGCACCGAGGGTGATCGCGCGTGCGTCAACCATCGGTAAGCCCACGTAATACATTCGTCTGCGTGATCTGCATGTTTCCAGTGCAGCGTTGAAAGGCCGGAGGGATAGCTCGAAAGGGCTTATACCTGGACACCCTATCTGGTGTTTGTCCCGAACCCGTCGCGTCCTAGAGTTGAACCTGTTCAAGCGGATGATTGGATCCGCAAATCACAGGTTCTGCAAAGGCGCAGCCATGACGGATCGCAAAGCATTATTCAGCCCGGTAACACTCGGGCGGTTACAGTTGAAGCACCGCGTCATCATGGCGCCTCTCACCCGTTCGCGTTCTATTCAACCCGACTCTGTACCCGGCGACCTGATGCGCGAGTACTATGAGCAGCGCGCTTCTGACGGTGGACTCATCATCTCGGAAGCAACCAACATCTCCTTGACCAGCCGCGGATGGCTGGGAGCACCTGGGCTGTACTCCGACCAACAAGTCGAAGGCTGGAAGACAATCGTAACTGCCGTGCATACAAAACGCGGTCGCATGTTCGCGCAGCTTTGGCACACCGGCCGTTCTTCGCACGTTGCTATGACTGGTGGCGCCACACCGGTTTCCGCGTCGGTCGATCCAACCTACTGGATGAATCCAGATCGTCTGGTCTCGATACCAGGTGGCTGGTCCCAGCCGTCTCCTCATCGTGCCCTCTTGGTGGCTGAGATCGGCGGCATCGTTCAGGATTATCGGCAAGCTGCTCAACGCGCCCTGGACGCTGGATTTGATGGCGTTGAACTTCACGCCGCCAACGGCTACCTCGTAGACCAATTTCTGCAGGATGGTAGTAACAAGCGGACAGATGAGTATGGTGGTTCGTTAGAGAATCGCACACGCTTTCTCCTGGAGGTTGTACACGGTCTTGTTTCCGTGTGGGGAGCAGACCGTGTCGCCGTGCGTCTCGCACCCCGTGGCACCTGGAACGGCATGTCGGACAGCAACCCGGATGCTCTCTTTACCCACGTCGCTCAAGCATTGGATCGTTTGGGACTTGCCTATCTCCACCTCATTGAGCCGCGGGTCTCTGGAAGCGCTGACGTAAAAACCAGCGGCGGCCTTGCTGCAAAGCGCCTCCGCGACTCCTACCGAGGCAAGATGATTGCGGCCGGAGGCTTCACGGCAGACACTGCAGAAGATGCCGTTTCGAACGGTACAGTCGACGCCGTTGCATTCGGCAGGCTGTTCGTCTCAAATCCCGACCTTCCTCAACGCCTGGCAGATCACCTGGAACTCGCAAGGTATGATCGCGCAACTTTCTACACCTTCGACAGAGTCGGCTATGCGGACTATCCACTCGCCGCAGCTATGGCGGCAGCTGTTTAACTGCAGCTTCCGAATAACGTTCTTTCACTCAAAACACAATCCTGGAGGGCATGATGAGAAAAGCAGAAATAATGCTGGTACACGGCGCATGGGCAGATGGCTCGTGCTGGAACAAGGTCATCCTCTTGCTGGAAGCCAAAGGATTCACGGTCACGGCAGCACAGATCCCACTCACCTCGCTTGAGAATGACATCGAAGTGACGCGCAGGCTTCTAGCCAACATTTCTGAGCCGACCATATTGGTGGGCCACTCCTATGGAGGCGCAGTCATTACAGGGGCGGCAACCACAACGCCTCAGGTTAAAGCTCTCGTATATATCACCGCGTTCGGTCTGGATGAGGGCGAAAGTCTGGAGTCTCTCGCGAACCAGGGTCCACCCTCTCCCGGGTCCGCGGCCATTCAGCCGGATGCCAATGGATTCCTCTGGATCAATCGTGAGAAGTTCCACACGTCGTTCGCCGGAGATGCCACCGCTGAAGAAGCCTCTGTTATGGCAGCCGTCCAAAAGCCTTTGGGACTTCCTGCGTTCGCCGGAAAAGAAGGTCCACCCGCCTGGAAGACGATTCCATCGTGGTATCTGGTATGCACAGACGATCAAATGATTCCGCCGCCAGCACAGGAATTCCTCGCGAAACGGATGAACGCGACAGTTCGTTCCGTGCCTTCCAGCCACTGTCCCTTCAAGTCACAGCCGCAGGCCGTCGCAGACATCATTGCACTCGCAGCTGGCGCGGTCTCGTAGAGAGATACCGCATAGGGAATGGCTTGAAGACGCCACATCCTCAAGGAGCAACCATGAGTCTCGATCTCACTGCTACAAACAAAGCTATCGTGCTGAGTGCCTTCAACACGCTCTTCAATCAACGGAATTACAAAGAAGCAGAGCAGTTCTGGTCGCCGGATTATCTTCAGCACAGCGCCCACATCGCGCCCGGGCGAGATGGACTGTTCGCATTAGTTCAGGCGCTTCCAACAACCCTCCGCTACGAGAATCACTTTGCAGTTGCAGAAGGTGACCTCGTCATCTTGCATGGTCGCTTCTCTGGTCATGGATTGCCAAGAAACTGGATCGTCGCCGATATCGTGCGTCTGAACAATGGCAGACTTGCCGAGCACTGGGATGTCATCGAGGACGAGGTCACAAAAGCCGAATCGAAAAGCGGCGTTCCCATGTTCGGCAGTGAATTCGCTGCAGCATAGTTCGCTTTTAGCGTTGCCAGTCGCGGTTAACATCGCCAATGAACGATCCTTCTCATCATAGAAATGCATCGCTGTGCTCGTAAGCTTTCACGAAACTTCACCAGGCGGAGAGATCACCATGAACGATCTATTGTGCACTGCAGTCGAGGCACACGGTGGACTGGAGCGATGGAATCAAATCGATTCCATCACCGTAGCGGCCTCGCTTACGGGAGCAATCTGGTCTGTAAAAGGGCAAGGCGACTATTTGAAAGACGTCGTCATGACCATCGACACCAGAAAAGAAAAAATGGTCACAGATTTTCCAGGTCAGGATAAGCGCTTCGTCTTCGAACCTGCACGTCTCGTCCTCGAAAGACGGGACGGCACACTGATCCAGGCACGAGACCATCCGGAGGGAGCTTTCGAGGGTCAGGTCCGCGAGACTCCGTGGGATGATCTTCATGTCGCGTACTTCCAGGGTGAGGCGCTATGGACATACCTCAACACACCCTTTCTCTATACACAACCCGGATTTGAAACCGAGGAGATCTCGTCTATCCAGGCTGGCGGAGAGACATGGCGACGCCTCAAGGTCATCTTTCCAGATCACATTAAAAGCCATACGCGCGAGCAGATCTCCTGCTTTGGACCAGATGGACTCATTCGGCGGCACGACTACACCGTAGACATCCTTGGTGGAGCAACCGGGTTGAACTTCGCTAGTGAGTACAAGGACGTCGAAGGCATCATCTTTGCAACACAGCGCCGAATCTACGCCTATGAGGGCGACTATCAGCTCGTGCCGGAGCCACTCTTGGTCAAGATCGACATGACTAGAATCAAGTTGAACTGAACAGCGTCATAGATAGTCATTGGTAACAATCCCTCTCCAGCGATAGCTCTGCTACTTAACAAAACGAAACATTGAAGTCCACCAGGAAATGAAAATCGCCTCACCCGGGATTCGATCGGGTGAGGCGATCTGCTGTTCCGTGTTCAGGTCATCTATTCCGGGGTTGTTCCAGACGCAGCTGACTCAATAAAGCTCGACACTTCTTCCGGATGGGAGAGCATCGGAACATGACTGCTCATGACGACTAGTGTCTGAGCCTTCATCTTCTTGGCGCTGTCCCTTTCCTGCTGTGGAGAAATCATATGATCATCCGCAGCAACGACGAACCATGTCGGCTTTGTGCGCCACGCAGCCTCAGTAATGGAAGTCCCGAGGGCCGCGCCTGAAGTTGGTGTCTGGGTAGATAACAGCGTCATCTTCTCCTGAGAGGTAAGGTCAGACGCAAAGTCTTCTACCACACCCTTTTCCGTCAGCACAAGAAATCCATCTTCAATCGGCCTCAACTCACCGACTCCTGGAGTTCGTCCGTACGGCTTACCCATACTTGCGGCGGATTCGCCCTTGTCCGGCGCGAAGGCAGCAATATAAACCAATCCCGCAACCTTGGGATTGTTGCCCGCCTCTGTGATGACCGCCCCGCCATAGGAATGCCCAACTAAAAGTACCGGACCATCCTGCGCATCAATGATTCTCTTCGTAGCTGCAACATCGTCTGCAAAGGACGTCAAAGGGTTCTGCACGCAAACAACGTGAAATCCTTTCGCCTGCAGGATTGGGATAAGCTTGGACCAGCTCGAACCATCAGCCCATGCTCCGTGTACGAAGACGATATTTTTTGCGATGCTGCTTACAGGTGGCTCTGAGATACCGCGGACCGGCATAGCGAGGGCGAGAAGCGTCAGGGCAGACATCAGAATTGTCTGTTGACCACGATTAGTTGTCATTGTTTATCCTTCGGTGCAGAGATACCTGCTCTTGACTCATTTCAGGTCTTGAACAAAGCTAGTCTCGCTGCCGGATAAGCAGAAGCCCCAATCGAGGTGGCCACTGGTAGCTCAATGTGATCACCTCAGTCACTGTCGATAATTCCTCTTTGTAGCGCGATGACCACCGCATGAGTACGATCACTCGCTCCGAGCTTCGAGAGTATGCTCTTCACGTGATTCTTAACCGTGTTTCTCTGATATGTTCAGGCAGTCCGCAACGATCTTATTCGACTTTCCCTCTGCTATGCCCTCTAGCATTTCTATTTCTCTTCCGGTCAGGTCATCCTGTGTGAAGTGATCAGCTAGAAGTTGAGCGACTTCTGGCGGAACCTTCTTTTTTCCTGCATGCACGGCTCTGATGGTATCGACCAGCTCACTTCGCAACAGGTTCTTCAGAAGGTAGCCTCTTGCTCCTGCTTCGAAGGCTCGCACAACCTGGATGTCACCCGCAACAGTGGTAAGCACGATAAAGCGCGCGTCCGGAAATTCTTTCCTGATCTCGATCATTGCCTGCAATCCGCTGACCTTCGGCATTCGAAGATCCATGAGCGTGACATCGGGACGCTGTGTCCGGAAGATATCTATAGCTTCTCGGCCATCGACCGCTTCGGCCACTACCTTCATATCCGTTTGCTCATTGACCTCGCCGGCGATCCCCTCTGCGCATCAACGGGTGATCATCGACGGTAAACACTCGGATCTGCTTGAGGTCGGTCATCGGATCAGCTTTCTTAGGTGTGTGGCGTCACGTGGGCGGCCAGTCTCCCGGACAATGTCTGCTAGACCACACTCTACCGCTGCCGGAAGCAAGTATCGCTCTCTTTTCCATCCGGACACCCGAAAGGGCTAGACGTGAAGACCCCTTTCGAGACGCATTTCATTCCTCAGGACCTTTAGCCTTTATAGGTGCAGAGATTATTTACGATGTTCCCGGCAGGTGTTCCGGGTTTGGGCCTGGTAATGCTGCGCTTTTGCGCGTTAGGGGGCGTCCGTCGCGTGTGTGCTGGCTTCCAACAAGGCCTTGTCGGACTGGCCATTCGTCTTAATCATGCCGTTCATCATCCTTTTGATGATCGGTCTGTTGACGCCGCTTAATTACGTAGCTTTGCTCGGTTCACAAGGCGCGATCGCTTACCGTTTCGGGATGCTTGGCTTGTGGCATTGCTGGTTAAGTTTAATGCTTGCCGTGACTGTGCTCGCCCTCGGTCCCGGCGCATACTCCTGCGATGCACTCTTATTCGGACGCCATAGACTCACCATTCGAAGATCCCTAGCTCCGCGTCCGCCTTTTTAGAAGTTGCAGATACGGATTCAAAGCACATAGTCAGAGCTGCCGTGCCTATGGATAAGTGCATAGCCCGAAAGGATGTCCTTCCTTCAACTCTGAAGAGTCTTACCCCTCCCTCAGGGGAAGGATCATGCTTGCATTACTTCAGAGAGTGTTAGTAGCTCACTTCGTTTCCGCGTTGGCAACTATGTCTGTGGTTCAAGGCGGACAGATGCACGACATGAGGCTAAGCATCTCGAAATCCTACGTCATGGCTTGGAGTTGACTATGCACAATACTGAGATAGTTCAAGGCAATGAAGTCACTGTGCTGGAGGCGCGAATTCTGGGACTGGAACTCTTGATCTGTGAATTGTTGGTTAAGAACGAATCCCTCCGGCTGACCATGAATCAATCGATCCACAATAGAATGGATGCTGGCCTGCTCTCTGCTTCCAGCTTACGAACGGCACCTCGATAGGAGTGGTACACAGGCAAGCCTACACCGCAGTCGCGACAGCAGACTGTCTCCAGGACAGCATGAGAAATGCCTCTATGTCTTTTCCCTCAAATGGCAACAAGCAACTTACCTACAATTTGCTTCGCTATGAAGTAGACGCCAAGTGCATGCCTTCACTGCATAGCCGACATAGTTCAGCTTCCTCTGTTACGATCCCCGGCCGATATTAGAGTAACGTTATTCCGGACGGCTCAATAGTAATCTTGAAGGCAAGTTGCAGTGCGTCAGGCAACTGCAAAGCTCCACGATCTCATGTCGGGCTGAGAGTCCTCTGGTATCTGGAAGCGTCATGAATGCAGGCTAAAGCCTCACCAATGACCGTAGATGCCGCTTGAAAGATTGAGTCCGGGCCACTTCGGGATGAGCTGGCTTAAGTCGTTACGCGTGGAGACGCCATGCATGAAGGTGAGCTTTGAAACGAGATCGTGGAAGTGACCCTCGATGCTTTCGAACCCTCTTCCTTTCTCACAGGATGATGCATGCATTGAAACCGGTCATGTATGCGCTGGCGCTAATGTCTCCCTTCTGGATTGTGCGGCCAGCCGAATCTAAGACGGTGGTTCCAGTTCGCTCGCGGCACTTTCGTATTAGCGCTGCTTTCGATCATCTACCTGGCGCGAGATCTGCACGATACTTTCTTTCAGGGAATCCAGGGGCTATTGCTAAGCTTCCATCTTGGAACACGCCGCCTCCCCAAAGAAGACCCCGTACGTGCACTCTTTGAAGAAAATCTCGCACTTTCCGATGAGGTATTGTTGGAGGGCCGCAAGCTGGTTCTGGATCTGCGCAACCGCAGTATCGAAAGCCGGGAGCTTGCAACTGATCTGCGCGCAGCTGCAGCAGAATTCGCCAAGGTTTACCCGGCGCGATTTGATCTCACAGTCACTGGTAGGGCCCGGAAACTGGATTCAGCTGTGTCGGAGGAAGTATATGGGATCGCGCGGGAAGCTCTCTACAACGCCTTTCGTCACGCCAGCGCTTCGTCGATTGAAGTGGAGCTTACGTATGCGAACAGCGTAATGAAACTGAATTGCCGGGACGATGGCAGCGGTATACCAGCAGAGGCTCTAGAGAAGGGCTCGACCGAGGGGCACTTTGGATTGCCCGGCATGGCAGAGCGTGCTGACAAAATTGGCGCAGGTCATTCAGTCTTCTCTCGACTCGGCGGCGGAAAGAAATCGAAGTAAAGATTCCTTCCAGCCTGGCTTATCGCTCCAGTCCAACTCGCAGAGCGAAATCCTTTCAAAGTAAGTAAGCCTTGATCAGACCTTACTTTATTCAGAACAACTGGGTGGTCAACCAAGCTTATGTTGCTGGAGCTTCTCGTAGAGGAAGCGACGATGGATACCAAGACGACGGGCTGCTTCCGATTTGTTCTCTCCAACAGATCTGAGGACCTCTTGCAACAGCAGCTTCTCCAAAGAGGCGACAGCATCGTGAAAGGGAAGCGAAAGCAAAGTCTGCAGCGATATTCCTGTGCTGGACACATGGTTCGTCGAGAGCTGTTCTTCGATCATCTCGGCGGTGATTGCGCGACCTCCTGCTTGCACTGCGGTTCGCTCCATCAGGTGCTCCAGTTCACGAACGTTGCCGGGAAACGCGTGTCGCTCGAGCACCTCTCCTGCCTCAGGGCTCAATCCCTGCTTCGGCATTCCATTGCGACGAGCGTACTGCTCCAGAAAATGCTCCGCCAGCGGCAGAATGTCACTCACACGTTCCCGTAGTGGCGGCAATCTCAGGGCGTAAGTGTTAAGGCGATAGTACAGGTCAGCTCGAAACAGCTTGTTCTCCACATCATGGTCCAGCTGTCTGTTGGTCGCAGCAATGATGCGGACATCCGTGCGTACTTGTGATGTGGCCCCGACTCGCTCAAAAGTGTGTTCCTGCAGGATGCGGAGCAGTTTCGGTTGCAGAGCAAGCGGCAGCTCCCCAATTTCATCGAGGAACACTGTTCCTCCATTTGCCACCTCAAACTTTCCGGTCTTCTGCGCAATAGCACTGGTAAAAGACCCACGCTCGTGTCCGAACAACTCAGACTCGATCAGCTCCGGCGGCAGCGCAGCGCAATTTACGATAATGAACGGCTTGTGACTTCGATGACTATGCTCGTGGATGGCGCGAGCAACCATCTCTTTGCCAGTTCCTGATTCACCAAGCACGAGTACGCCAACATCCGTTTTGGCCACCTTACCAATGTTCTTGAAAACTTCAATCCAGCCGGGAGAGCTGCCGATGAGACGAATAGAAGCGTGATCGACTTCGGATGGTTGTGCGGCGGCGGTGTCGGCATTGAGGAAGCGCTGTCCGCGGAGTTCCTCGATCTCGCGCTCCAGCTGCATGTGGTGGAGCGCCCGCGCCACTGAAGAGAGAACCTTCTGCATGTCCAGAGGTTTCGTAATAAAGTCGTAGGCCCCCAGCTGCATGGCTTCCAACGCTGTGGGTCCTGATCCGTGAGCCGTCATGATGAGAACAGGTATTCTTCGTAGCGCGCTGTTCTCAGCCACTTGTTGAAGAAGCTGCTTCCCGCCACAACCCGGCATCCTCCAGTCACATAAGATGAGGTTGATGTCAGCGCCTTCCAAACATTGCAGCGCCTCTCTGCCGCTCGCTGCTGATCGGATCGTATAGCCACTCGATTGGAGAAGTTCGGAAAGTGTCAAGCGAAAGTTCCGATCATCATCGACGACCAATACATGCGACTTCACTGGAGCCGTCACGATACGTCCTCCTCAGCTGGAGTGGAAAAGGGGAGAACGACCGAAACGATCGCACCTCCTTCAGGCCTTGTGGCTGCTTTCATCCGTCCGCCGTGTGCTTCGATCAGTTCGAAAGCGATTGATAAACCAAGCCCGGTGCCAGAGTCCTTCGTCGTAAAGAATGGATCAAACGCGTGTATAAGGGCGGTCTCATCAAACCCGGTACCAGAATCAAGTACGTCGATGTTAAGCATTTTTCCATGATGCTCAACTCGGATGATCACTTGGCCGGCACCCGACCGTAAGGCCTGAACCGCATTCTCAATGAGGTTGTCCAGGACCTGCAGCAGACTGCTGCGATCCCCGCGGGCGAAGCTGCCAGGAGTGGCCTGGCACAGGACAGTGAAGCCGTCTGGAATTCGTCTCTGCCAGGCAACAGCGACTGAAGAGCAGAGCTCGCCAAGATCAATCGACTGCATGTTCAGTGAGGTCGGTCGTGAGAAATAGAGAAGCCGTCCGATCATCGCGTTCAGACGATCAACTTCTTCAAGAATCACAGTGCTGCTCCGGACTACTGTACTCTCGGCGGATGCCTGTAGTGCCATCTGGGCGCGCAGCCGAATGGTGGCCAGCGGATTGCGCAGTTCGTGAGCAACACCTGCAGCAAATTGACCCAGGGAAGAGAGACGTTCTTTGTGGCGGAGCTGATCTTCAAGATGGCGTTCATTCGCAATTCGATATCTGAGTGAAGCCGCCATGGCGTCCACTCTGCTCAGCAGTTCCTCAAACTCTGTGAGTTGCGGCTTTTCCAGCACGTGTCCTGCGTACGATAGATCTTGTTCAAGAAGAGCCAGATGGTGTGTAACGGCATGAACTCCGCCTTCGATCTCGACAATCAGAAACCACGCAAGCAGCGCAGTGATCAAAGCCGCAGACCCAAAGCCGATCGTACCAAACAGGAGGTCTTTGCTTCGTCCGCCATTCAAATCCGGAAGTCGCCGCATCAACCACACCGCACCTGTCACCGTGTTCTGCCCCGACGCCATTTCGCGAATGGGCTGAGCATAGAACAAGACAACATCATGAGGCCCTTCGAAGACAAAGGTCTGTGCCGTTCCTGTGGCCTCTGCCTGGTGCGCCAGCAGATCAATCGTCGGCCTCTCGCGCTGCGGCATCTCTTTTTGCGCTCCCGGTCCTTCGTGGGTAGGGAAGGCATAGCCCACAAGCGGTCCGGCACCCGCAAGATATCCTCCCTCGATGCCGTCTTCTCCTTGCAAAACAGCTGCAGTGATCTGCGAGAGAGGGTCAGCAGGAGGAGGCGGGGGAGGCGGCTCTTGTCCAGCGAGTCTAGTAGGTAGCAGCGGAGGCTCAGGAGGCTTCGGAGGAGGACTCACGTGGCGCAACGATGTTCCAGTCGAGACCTGAATTCCATATGCCTGCGCCAGGTTCGCTGCCACTCGAACAAGACGCTGCTGCTCGCCTCGAATCGTCGCGGTATGACTGCTGCGAAGAAAACTGAATAAGCTGCCGGTGGCAACAGTTAGAAATGCACAGGTGACAATCGCGATCAGTATGATCCTTGTTCGAAGACTTCGCCAGAAGCTTCTACTCATTGAGATCCTTTCTGGACAAATATCCAAAGTGTGCTTTGCACGCAGTCTTCCAAGAACGTTTATCTTAAGTCCCCCTGATTCTTGCGCTTTGCTCGGCGTTCCAGTTTCCCCACCTGTAAACCTGTTCGGATTCATCACATATCTTGTGATGAAAGCACCCGGAGCTACAGCATCATGTTCGAGAGCCGTTTCCCCTAAGTGCAATGTTCTGCGCTCTCTACATGTTTTCAGGTTTGGCGACTCGCGTGCACCTCCAGGGCCAAACCAACGAAGACCGCTGCTACTGACCATTGTGCAAGGAAACTCGATTGCCCGGAATAACCGACTCCAACCAAAAGCGACACAGCATCCATGCGCTTGAGGCATCGAACTTCTTCCTTGCCGATGTGCAAACAGGTCTCGGACCATTTGTTGCCGCCTATCTCGCGTCTGCCGGCTGGGCGCCCGATCGTGTCGGCTTCGCTCTCACCTTAAGCGGGATTATCACGGTCATATTGCAGACCCCTGCGGGCGCACTGGTCGATAAGCTCCGTGCTAAGCGGGCTATCCTCGCCATCGGTGTTGCAGTGCTGGCCTGCGGAGCTGTGCTGCTGTCGACAAGTACCGCTCCCTGGGCTGTCTACCTGGCCCAGACCCTTATTGGCGGAGCCGCACCGTTCCTGGCGCCCACTCTCGCTGCCATTACGATGGGTCTCGTCGGGCAGCGGTTATTCGATCGACAGTTCGGGAAGAATCAGTCCTTCAATTCGGCGGGCAACGTCGCGTGTGCTCTGGTGATCGCCGTCGTAAGTCACTACTACGGAAATCGTGCCATTTTCCTGATAGCCGTCGCCCTCACCATTCCTACGATTCTCTCGATCTCCTCGATTCGCAAAGATGAGATCGATTACGAGCTGGCGCGTGGAGGCGGCTCAGCGAAACAAGAAGGTGCGGCTGTCGGCGCTGGCATCTCTTCCGTCTTTCGAAATCCTGCGCTCCTTGTTTTTCTTGCCTGCGCTTTCCTCTTCCACTTTGCCAACGCCGCCATGCTGCCGCAGCTGGGAGAAATGCTTTCATACGGATCGGCCAGGTCTGCGGCTCCATTCATGTCAGCCTGCATCATCGTGACGCAGGCCGTCATCATGTGCTCGGCGACCTTTGTCGGCCGAATCGCCAATCAACACGGGCGCAAACCTCTCCTCCTGATCGGCTTCGGTGTATTGCCGCTGCGGGCCGTTCTCTATACCCTCACGCACTGGAGCCCGGCGCTCATCGGCATCCAGCTTCTGGATGGAATCGCGAACGCCATCTTTGGCGTGGTCGCGGTCCTGGTCGTAGCCGATCTCACGCGCGGTTCGTGCCGCTTCAACCTGGTGCAGGGAGCGCTGGCCACCGCCGTGGGCATCGGTGCATCCCTCAGCACAGCATTCGGGGGAAAGCTCATCCAGGATTTCAGTTTTCGCGTCTCATTCCTGGCGCTGGGCACTCTGGCGCTCGCCGCATTTCTGCTGTTGCTGTGTGCAGTTCCAGAGACTTTGTATAAAGGCACCGATCGAAACTTCACACAAGGACATATCGCTTGATCAATACACCACGCTTACGACCCTTTCAACCACACTCGCCGGATGTGGCCGGCGTCATCTCATGGGCACATATCGGCGATCTTCACATGACATTGTCCGGAGAACAGAACCATCTCGACCTGGTCCGCCTCGTCGACGAGCTAAATCGTGCGTTCGCTGACTCTCTGGCGTTTGCCTACACCCCGGGTGATGTCGCGGATCAGGGAGCCGCCTCCCAATACCAAGTCGTACGCCAGGTTCTCGATGAACTGCAACTTCCATGGTGTGCCATCATCGGCGACCATGATGTGCACGAAAAGAGCTTCGCTAACTTCCGCAATTTCATGGCTTCCGAAACACGCTTCTCGTTCTCAGCGGGTGCAGTGCGGTTCTTTGCACTCAATGCCTTTGATGTTCCGGATCCGGCTTCCTTTGTTCTGCTTTCGGACCAGCTCGCCTGGCTCGAAAAAGGTCTGCAGGCTGTTGAGCGGAACCAGTCAGCTGTCCTCTTCCTGCACTGCTATCCAACAGACCTGAAGCAGGGCGGCCAAGAGCTGCGTCAACTCATCAGTCGCCATCCCGTTACTCTGGTCGACATGGGGCATACGCACTACAACGAAATGGCAAACGATGGTCGCGTGATCTATACCGCGACCCGTTCCACCGGACAGATCGAAGAAGGGCCGGCAGGTTTCTCGATCACTAATATCGATGGACCGGTGATCAGCTGGAAATTTCTGCCACTCGGCACGCTACCAGCCGTCATGATCATCTCTCCAGCGGACGAGCGCTTCATCACAGATCGACTCGTCCATGCCTTGACTGTGATCGGAGATGTTCGCATCCGGGCAAAGGCCTGGAGTACCTCTCCAGTGCAATCCGTCGTAGCCCATCTCGCAGGTGCCACGCTCCAGCTAAAGCAAATTCCAGGTAGTCATGTGTGGGAAGCGCATGCTTCGAAGGGCTTGTTGGAAGATGGCATTCGCACGCTGTTAGTCGAGGCTACAGATCAGGCAGGGAAGCAAGCGACCGACGAGATCCACATGGTAGTGGGCGAGAACGTCTATAAGGCTCCTGCCCGAGCCCCGCGCGATCAGGATAATGCCTTGGGTGCATGGCCGGAACGCGGCATTTTTGGTACCCAGCTGGGGCCGAATAAATTCGGGAGGAAGTGGTAGTGATCGCTCCTGCGTTTGCGCATTTCCTCCTGCCTGTCATCGTCGGCTGCAGCATTTTGCTGATGCTGATTCGTCCGCGAAACATCCCAGAAGTCTACTGGATCTCCGGCGGCGCCCTCCTTCTACTCATTTTGCGCCTGATCCCGCTCAACCTGGCCGGCAAAGCCGTTGCGGAAGGCTCCGATGTTTACCTCTTCCTCATCGGCATGATGCTGCTGTCAGCGCTGGCCGACGAACATGGCGTCTTTGAATGGGTCTCCTCTGCTGCCATACGTGGTGCACATGGCTCTACAGCAAGACTGTTCACACTGGTGTATGGCATCGGAACGCTCACAACGATCTTTATGTCGAACGATGCAACGGCAGTCGTACTCACGCCGGCAATCCTGACGGCAGTGCGCAAAGCAAAGATAGAACCGCTGCCTCATCTCTTTGCGTGTGCCCTGATTGCGAACGCCGCGTCCTTCGTCCTGCCCATCTCGAATCCAGCTAATCTCGTGGTCTTCCATCAAGGCATGCCGCCGCTTGGCCAGTGGCTTCTGTCGTTTGGAATTCCGTCCCTACTGGCGATTGCAGCGACGTACCTTCTCATGCGAATTATCTTCCGAAGCGATCTTCAGAGCAGGATCGACGAAAAAGTCCAGCCGGAACCGCTTCAGTCAAACGGCAAGCTTGTGCTCGCAGGGTTAGGCGGAGTGATAGCGGTCCTTCTGGCGTGTTCTGCGTTCGATAAAGATCTCGGCCTGCCTACCTGCCTTGCAGCATTGATAGTTGCCGGCCTCGTGTCAATCAAGGCGAAGAGCAATCCACTCAAGCTCGCCAGGGAAATCAGCTGGGGAACGTTGACTCTCGTCGCCGCTCTTTTCATCATGGTCGATGCGGTTGAAAGTGTGGGGGCACTCAAGCTCACCGAAGCCGGGCTTCACTGGGCCGAGAAGCTGGTTCCGGATGTCGGAGCGCTTGTCGTGGGGTTCGTCGTCGGCATCGCAAACAACCTGGTCAATAATCTTCCGCTCGGTCTGATCGCAGGCGGCACCCTTCAGGCTGCCCACACTAAAGGTCTCTTGGCAAACGCAGTGCTGATCGGCGTCGACCTCGGGCCGAATCTGTCTGTTACCGGTTCACTCGCAACCATCTTGTGGCTATTGGCACTCCGCAAAGAAAAGATCGAAGTAAGCTTCTGGAAGTTTCTCAGGGTCGGAGCGATTGTGATGCCCGCGGCCCTGCTCGTCTCCATCATCGGAGCGATTCTGATCCAAACCATATTCAAAACCAACTGAGGTGCGTCATGAAAGCAGCCTGGATCTTTCCCTTCATTATCGTTGGCGGAGCTCTTCAATCATTCGGTGCCGCCATGAACGGCCAGCTCAATAAGTCCCTGCACAATGCCTGGCTGGCCTCTGCTGTATCCTTCGCCCTGATCACCTTCTTTTTCACAGCAGCGTTTTTCATCATGCCGCACCCTCTACCCACCCAGAAGGATCTTGCCGATCTTCCCTGGTGGGCAGTCATCGGCGGTCTGGTCGGAGCAGTGCAGGTGTATGCCGGTCTTTCCTACGTCAACAAGGTAGGAGCAGGACCCTTCATGGGCTTCACTGTGACAGCTTCTTTAATCGCATCGCTCGCCATCGATCACTTCGGCTGGTTCCGTATGGATCATCACCCCATCAACATCTGGCGCGGTGTCGGAGCAGCTCTGCTCGTGAGCGGCGTTGCCCTGATCGCAAAGTTTTGAAGCCGATTGTCGAAGGTGAATGTTATGGGCAGAGAGGGATTTACATCGAGCTTGTGATCCTTTGTTCCTTATCACTTGGGGAGTCTGGCCTCAGCTGTATACCCGCATTAATACCCGCTATGAAATGTAATATTGGGATCATGCGTGCTTCAAGATGGCTGCGGGCGCAGTGTTTGTTTGCTCGAACGTTGTTCGGCTGCCTTGTTCCGCCGCTTTTCACCTGGACGATAAACTCCCGCATGTAAGTGCGTCGTAGTCCTTGCGGGAAGGACGCACTGACCTGTCACGATCAGCGCAAACGAGGCTACAAAAAAGATTGTTACTCGTCCGCTTGTAGAAGATGACATGACATCCCGCGCATTCGATGAAATTCAAGATTGGCGCAGCAGATTTGTGATCTCCGTCGGCTAAACGTAACAGCCAACTCATTGCAGCCACACCCCATTTCTGCATCGCGTCACTGCTCGAAGAACTGTACTGCCGAGTCATTCCGGTCAGCCTCTGATCGCAAGCTTCAGGCGTCCAGTTTTCCTCCGCAAGCAAGTCGTTGATCTCGGCCAGCAGACTGTTATAGCGCTGATTAAACTTTTGGATCACCGGTTTATCAAACCTAAAGCAACTCCCCAGCCGGAAGGCAGAAGGGTAAAACGATATCCCTGAAGTCTTTAAAGCTGCCGAGTCAGAAAAGACGGACGGCGATTGAACGATCAGTGCGAGCCGCGTCTTCTCTGCTTCGATGAGCAGGTATAGCAATCGTCTCACTTTGACTGCATCAGGAGAATCCCTAGACTGCTCCAGGCCCGCAGTAATGAGGGTGTCTGACTTTTCCGCTGCATTTCTTTGCCAATCTCGTAAGCCCATGTGTAACCCATAGCAACATGCCATATTGCTATGGATCACAATAACACTTCCATTCTTGCCGACACCATCAGACACTCATTGCTACTGAGTTATCTTGACGGGAGTCAAGCATGAATGATCTGCTTTAGATCGCCGAAACAGCAAGAAGGTTGGGCGGTTTAACCATCCACACCATCCGGGCGTAGGTTAGTAGTGGGAGTTTAGTAAGAACGAAGGTCGGCCGAAGAACAAGAAGACAGCCGCGTGAACAGCGTCCACCGCTGGGACTGAAAAATGCCAACGCAACGTCAACCGTTAGCTTGACATGACAGAACATATGGAGAGCAATAAATGCTGTGCGACTCCAGAACAAAAATGTCTCCAAGCTACGTATGGATACAGATGAGGCGACGGCAGATGAGCAACGAGGCAGATAGACTACGCCTGAAAGCTGACCAAAATGGGAGAAGTCCCCTGAGCGAGACATGGTAGTTATCGGACAGGTCTTGACGTCATTGCGCATGCACCAGAAGCGCGCGTTTCTCACTAGTCTCCTCAGCTGGCGCACTAATAGGGCTGACATCATTTCTCAATGAACATCACAAACGGGACATCTAAACTGGAGCAGGCGCAGAGAGGATACGCGGCAGATGAGCATGGCATTGGCATTCCTGGTCACCGACAGAGCGCCACTGCGAAACACGGAATTTCACGCTCTTCTGTACCTCGCGCTGAAGGCGAATGACTTCGATTTCGTTCGCACAAGTGTCCGCTCGCTGGCAAGGGGCATGAGGATGAGTGATGCGTGCGCATCGCGTTGAAGAGCCTGGAGGCCAAAGAGTACATCCTCAACACGCGCTACGGTGCATCCAGGAACCCGCATGCTGGCTACTATGCGGTCCGGCGCGAAACACTCATGGTTCAGCCTGTTGTGGACAAACACCGCAAATCCTTCACGGGAATCCTTTCGTCTCAGTGGCAGGAGGTGATTCTGCGAGGTCACGCTCGGACAGTCGCTGAAAGAGAAAGGCGAGTGGAGCAATGGGAGCAGCTAGGGAACGAATCAAAGCACGAAGGCCTCAGCCGGATTTTGTTAGATCCGGAGTTGTTGTTTCGCAAATGGGTTGCCGAGGACGCGGAGCGGCTTCATGCCTGGATGCAGCTTCCTAACGCAGAGAGCTGCTGCCAGGATCAGGATCTCAAGCAAACCCACCGTCGCCTCCAGCAGAACCGACACCGGAGAGCATCATGCTTCGTCGATCGAAGTGGCCACCGAGGAACTGCCTAGATTACTGCATGATTAGCAGAGCGTCGTTCCGGCAGCCCCTTGCGAGACGGCGAAGGCGCCCCGGATGATGTGCGGTAGAGGGTTTGGTGTGCCTAGGCACTTGCCATTCTCAGAGAGATAGCAGGCCACTTAGCGCGATCGCTGCAGCTGACTATGTTCTGCTCTAAAGGCCTAGGCTTTCGAGACAAGCACCGCGCCAAGACCGAGATTAAAGCTTTTCCGCTCACATCTTAATAAATCGTCCGAAGAGCGTCCCCATAACTGAGCAGTCCACGCCGTTTGTCATGAAGAGGGTCCATGGAAGAACAGGTTGAAAACCGTGCCAGATCGTCCCGGTCGAGACGAACTGCGAACCGATATAAAACCGTCATTCTTTGTGACCAAATCCTTTGAGATCCATAGCCCAAGACCAGTGCCACTTATACCCTTTGTGGAATAGAAGGGCTCGAAGAGTCGCTTCTGCGTTTCTGCATTCATCCCTGAACCGTTGTCGGCGACAAGAAGCCGAACCCCTTTTTCGCCGGACTTCCAATTGCGGCCTGGGTGCGCTCGAAGGATAAGTCGCCCACCTGACCGCATGGCATCGTAGGCGTTCGCGACGAGGTTGACCAGGACTTGCCTCAGTTCGCCTTCGTAGCAATTAAGGCGGGCATTGCTTGAGCAATCGACGCTCACCATCACCTCAGAACTTTCAAGCCGTCCCCGATAAAGAGCCAGGATCGACTCGATCAACAC
The DNA here is from genome assembly GCA_964657395.1 of uncultured Ktedonobacteraceae bacterium. Classification (GTDB taxonomy): domain Bacteria; phylum Acidobacteriota; class Terriglobia; order Terriglobales; family Acidobacteriaceae. The sequence continues at coordinate 20,085 of CAZZUX010000023.1, read as the reverse complement.
TTGAAAGTGCACATCAGTCTTGTTGGAGCTTTGTTTGTGAAACCGTAGCGTATGCGTCGCAATATGAGAGACACGTGCAAGTTCTTCCTGCGCTGTCAGGACAAACTGCCGCGTCTCCTCGTCCTCAACGCGAGATGCGAGGATGTACAGCAGGTTAGTCACTGACTCCAACGGATTGTTTATCTCGTGGGCAATGGCGCTAGCCAGGCGCCCGACGGACGCCAGTTTCTCGCTCTCCAACAGTGCTTTCTCGGCTTTTTTGCTGGCACTGATGTCGCGGATGATTGCCGAAAAGCCTACAAGTGTACCCGGAGCCTCCAGGTGTGGCGAAAGGCTGATGGAGACATGGAGGAGTTCACCGGATTGGTGGAGTGCAAGTGCGTCTCGATACACATCTTGGCCTTTCTCGAGTTGCAGGATGTCATAGGCGATGGCCTCTGATGATGTCGCGGGAAACAAAGAACGGAGCAAGAGGCCTTTGGATTCTTCCACTGAATAGCCGAAGAGTTGTTGCGCTCCGTTGTTCCAGCTTTCCACCAAACCACTCCCACTAAACCGAATGATGCTGTCGGCTGACCTCCGAACGATTTCCGCGACCTCCTCGAACTCACGCTTCGCACGAAGAAGTTCTGTCTCGTACAGCTTTCGTTGCTTCGCACTGAAGACGGTCAGGTGGAGTTGATATGAGGCTCCATTCTCACCCGTCCGGTGTGCGGCATTCACGAAGATGGGGAGCCGTGTCCCATCTGGATGCTGAAGCTCGAGTGAAATTTCGTCCAGCGCCCCGCGCAGGAGCAAACTGGGAGCGAAATGGGTCTCGTAGAAGATTGCGCTGCCGCGGGTAAGTAAGTCACTGAACTTAAGCTTGTTTAATGTGCCAGCTTCTCGCCCGACAAGCTTCTTAAAGGTTTGATTCGTGTAGAGCATGGTGCCATCGTCACTGACAACAAGAAACCCACTGGGGAGAAGCTCTAAAGCTCGCTCTGCGAACGTGGCATCCGCTCCTTGGCCAAACGGCGACTTTAGTTGAGAAACCCTCTCAGCGCTGTGATCACTTCCTGCGGAGCGCTCAGATGAGGGCAATGCCCAGTCGCGTTCATCAGGACGAATTGGCTGTTCGGAAGACACGCGTGAATGTATTTTCCCACGTTGATGCCAGCAATGACATCCTTTTGGCACTGCAGAATAAGGGTCCTGGCAGCCATCCGTGGCAAGTCGGCGCGATTGTCTGAAAGAAAAGTAACACGCGCGAAGTGGTTCGCTAGAAAAGGATCCATCCGGCAGAAGCTGGCTTCAAGTTCCTCTGCTAGTTCCGGACTCTCAGGATTGCCCATGATGACGGGCGCCATGGTCGCCGACCAGGCAATGTGGTTGCTTTCTAGGGTATCCAGAAGGCTTTCAACGTCAGCCCGCTCCATCCCACCGATGTAATCTCCGGAGTTGAAATAGCAGGGGGACGGTCCGATCATGGTTAAGGAAGCAAACCGTTGTGGCCGGTGAATGGAAGCCAGCCCACCGATCATCGAACTTACAGAATGGCCGACGAAATGAACATCGGTCAGGTCGAGTTCCTCGATAATTTCCAGCACATCTTGGGCGTATCCGCGCAGCGTGCTGTACTTCGTCTTATCAAACGCCGAAATCTCAGATGCTCCTGAACCAACATAATCAAAGGAAACGACTTTGAACTCGTCCGTGAAAGCCGGCAGGACATGACGCCACATGCTCTGGTCGCATCCGTAGCCATGAGCGAACATCAGCGTTCGCGTGCCTCTCCCAACCACCCTTACATTATTGCGGCGCGTAGCTGTCATCGGCTCTATTATAGGCACGCAGAGTGTGAAGACATGAGCCGAGGTGGGCAAGACACTACCGTCCAAGAGACCTGTGCCCGTGGCGTCATTCGGATGCACGGAGACGGCATGAAGTTCGGCGACGCTGTGCAGGTTGTATGGACTATGCCGGAACCCCGGCGTCGAAGGCGCTTGCGATGGAAGAGCATTACCATACCTGCGTAAATCTCCGCCTTGCTTGCGGCCCGGATGCTTCGTCGATGGAAAGGGCAAGAGAAGAACCGCCTATATGAGAACGCTAGCGGCGTAAATCCGGCTTGCAGAAGAGAGGCAGAATACTCGTGGTCGAGTTGCCATCTGCAAAGACCTGTTCGTGGACGCTGTCCCACTCCTTCTCACGACTTCCCAAGGGGGTCCCCACTGGAGCGCCCATCGCAGAGACACAAAGAGCCACACGTATAAGGCGAATTGTTGTATAGCAACTCCAAAGCACTACTTGCAAAGGGACCTGTATTCGAATCGAACATTAGCTCTACAAACGAACGAATTCCACCCGTCGGTTATTGGCTTTACCCTCGGCCGTAGTATTTGGCTCGATAGGCTTGGTGTCACCTAGACCTTTGGTTGTAAGGCGCGTGGCATCAATCCCCATTGCAGTAAGTTGTGCCTTCACAGCAGCGGCTCGTTGATCCGACAGATCCTTGTTGTGAGCAGCGGCTCCGGAGTTGTCCGTGTGTCCGTCGATCTCGAACTTCAGCGAAGGATCACTGTCCATGATTTTCTTGATCTGGTTGAGGGTTCCCATGCTTTCCGGACGTATCGTTGCCTGGTCCGTGTCGAAGTTGATGCCGTGGGTCACTATCTTGTTCTCTGTGAACTTTGCCGCCACGTAGTTCATGCCGTCCCCTGCAGCGATGCGGACGTTGCGCAGCACAATAGGATAGTCAGGCTTGGCGGTCCCGCCCAGCGTGAGTGCCTCCGGCGAGAACTTGGTATCAGGCACATAGAGGACGCGATACTGATCGAGATAGACCTTCATCTGCGGAGCCTTGTAAACAATCGCGACGTGATGCCAGCGGCCGGCATAGTTCTTGTAAGCGATGTCTTCCGGATACCGGGCATCGAGATGGACCCCATCATCGCCATGGCTCAGGAAGTAGGTCGCGTCATAGTCGCTGAACGTCAGCGTGGGATTGTCGCTGTTTTTGTCCAGATTGAAGAAGAGTACCGGCTTGCCTCCGTCAGTGATGCCGTAAGTATCGAATTCGAGTGTCCATTGCGTTCCCAGCGCGGCCATGTTGATACGCGGCCGCATCTTGGCGAAGTCTCCGTCTGTGAGAACAAAGGCAATCGAGCCGGCCTGCTGGTTGACAGCGCCCTGACCTCGAAGGATCTCCCAGTCGGCCGGAAACTCTCCATCCTGCGTCGAGGTGAAGTCATCGGCGAACACCGTCTTTTCGCCTGGCACAAAATCGTAGGCCGAGTAAGCCCGGATGGTTTGCGGCATGGTCGCGCCAAGGGTGATCTCACCAGTCCCACTCACGCTGCTGGTCGCAGTCGACGAGCCCGCGGATGGCTTGGCAGCAGCCAGCACCTTGGCGGCTTCCTCAGTCAGGAGTGAAGGCAGCACGTCCTCCCCATTGCTCTTGCTGACAGTCTTCGCAGCGCCCGTGAGCGCAACCGTGCCGTTGGCCGCAGTGAGCGTGTACTGCAGTGTGACGTTGTTGTTCGCCTTCACACCGCGACTGGCTGTTGCCGTGGATTGCTGCATCGCTGCCGTGCTGAGTACGCCGCTCACTGCTGCCGCAGGATTGTTACTACCAGGGATGTACATGCCTGCCTGGCTCGCCAGTGCAGCATTCTTCATGTTCATCAGCTTGCCGAAACGTCCCGAACCGGATGCGGCCGTCTGTGTAAGACTGGCGCTGAGCACATAGTCGCAGTCCAGCTTACGAGCTTCGGCGATCGCCTGATCGGGCAACATGGCGCTGAGCTTGACTGGATCATAGGCCGGTCCGGTCAGCATCTTCGCTTCCGCATCGCGAATTGCCTCCGCAGACGAGGTGTCACCTGTCTGATCCAGGCCGTTCTGCGGCAACATCAAACCGATGCGAACCACGCCTGCTTTCTTCAGACCGATGGTGTCAGAAAGTGCAGGGCTGGCATAGGTGACGGTCATCGATAGCAGGCAAACAGCAGTGATGCTGAACGGGATAGTGCATGGGCGAAACATGAGGGTTCCTTTTTGAGCCGAGCGGCACCGCTTGGATACGGCGCCTCAGCGCAGAGGCAGTGAATTTTGGTCTGACACTTGGTTCGCGTCGTTAGTGCGAAATAGGGATCAATGGCGCAGAATTTTTGCTACACTGCCGACCAACAAGCGAGTAGGTCTGGATTCTGCCGGGCGGCGAGGATTTGTTGGGGCATGGCGTTGCGTGGGCTCTTCAGCTTTAGCGGTGTGTCCCGTTCGGCTCCAATGACGGAAGCCCTGACCCCGGTCACGGATGACAATCCGGAAACGGAACATTTACGCGGAGAAGTTACCCAGCTTCTCCAACGAATTTCTGATGGCCAGCAGGGCGCGGTAAACCTGCTGATGCCGCTGATCTACGACGAACTGCGCCGAATTGCGCGAGGCTTCATGCGGCGAGAGCGTGCTGAGCACACCCTTGAACCCACTGCGCTGGTGCACGAGGCGTACCTTCGCCTGCTGGGACAGAACCACGTCAGCTGGCAGAGCCGCGGCCACTTCTTCTCGCTCGCAGCTACCATGATGCGACGCATCCTGGTCGACAGTTCACGACAACGTCTGCGCGGTAAGCGGGGCGGCGGAGCCGAGCACCAGGAGCTACTGGAGAGCGAAGTCATGATCTCAGGATCAGCCTTGAGCGCCGTCGATCTACTGGCGCTCGATCAGGCATTAGAGCGGTTGGCTGAACGAGATGGCCGCATGGTCCAGGTTGTGGAACTTCGATTTTTTGCCGGCCTGGATGTGGAGGAAACTGCCGAGGCGCTAGGCATTTCTGCACCGACGGTGAAGCGGGACTGGTCCGTGGCTCGTGCCTGGCTGGCTCGTGATCTGGGAGGGAGCGCCACCTGAACCATGGGCCCGGAGAAAAACGGCGTAGCAGGCCCAGGCTGGGAACGATTATGTGATCTTGTCGCGGAGGCGCTCGCACTGGAGCCTTGCGAGCGGGATGCCTTCCTGCGATCGGCGAATGTGGCGCCCGAGTTACGGCAGGAAGCAGCTTCGCTGATTGCCGCCGCGGTTGCTGACGATAGTAAGGCGCAGATGCTGGATCGAGGTCTGCCTGACCTAGACGGACTAGCCGCTACGCTTGTTGAAGACCCTGCGGACATGCGCTGGGTAGGCCGCCATCTCGGCGCGTATATCGTAGAGCGCGTACTTGGCCATGGTGGCATGGGGCTGGTGCTGCTGGCACGACGTGCTGACACTCTGTATGAACGGACAGTGGCCATCAAGGTCATTCAGGCGACCCTGGAACGAGAGGAGTTTACGCGGCGATTTCGGCGTGAAACACGCATCCTCGCGCGCCTGCAGCATCCGGCTATAGTTTCCCTGCTGGACGCCGGCACAACGGAAGAAGATCGACCTTACTTCGTCATGGAGTATGTGGATGGCCTGCCAATCCATGTCTATGCGGAGCGGGGTTTCCTGTCTCTCCAGTCTTTGCTGGACCTTGTGATCACGTTGTGCGACGCACTTGCGTACGCACATAGCCAGGGCGTGGTCCATCGCGATATCAAGCCAAGCAATGTGCAGGTAAGCTCACGCGGAGAGTTGAAGCTGCTGGATTTTGGGATCGCCCGGCTTTCATCTGCAGGATTACAGGATCCTGAGCAGACGAACACGCAATTCCGCGCAGTCACGCCCACCTACGCCAGTCCGGAGCAGATCGCGGGCGAGGCGGAGGTGACCTTTCGCTCGGACATCTATTCGGTTGGCGTCCTTCTGTATGTTCTGCTTACTGGCAGACCACCGTTTCAATTAACGGGCCTGACTACGACCGAGATGGAGCGGGTACTGCAAACATCGCTGCCCGTCCTACCCAGTGATGCAGCACGCAACCGATTCAACAAGACCCAGGCAGCGGCGCTCGACGCAGTTATCGGACGCGCCATGGATCCGCGGCCGGCGCAACGCTACGAGTCGATGGCGGCTTTGAAGGCAGAGCTGCAGCGCCTACGCAGTAACCAGGCGCCGCTCGCATCGCCGCGGCGCTACTACGCCTGGCGCTGGTGGCGAGCTCATCAGGCTGCTACCAAGCGAATGGCTGCGTCTGCTGCAGCATTGATCGTAATAGGAGCCGGTGCGCTTTGGCTTCGGCAAGAGCATAAGCTGGCAACGCAGATCGTCCTCGCACCTAAACGCATCTCGCTTGCCGTGGTGCCAATCGGCAGTGCGGCGTCAGGCGGGACCGGACTAGCCGCCGCCATTCAAGAAGCGCTGGGGACAGAACTCGCAAGTGGCGATCAGATTCAGGTCACTCCTGCTACAACCGTGGCGCAGGCCATGCGCGACCTGAAGCTGACGCCTTCCGCAAAACTGGATGCATCGCAGAGAACGAAGCTGGGCCAGATGCTGGGAGCGGACTATCTGCTGGAAGAACGCACCGATGCAGTAGAAGACAAGCCGGGCGGCTCAGGCACTTTGCGCCTCGAAACCAGCCTTGATCGCGTTCATGGGCCAACACATATTGCTGATCAGACGTTGGAGACAACACTAGCCGCTCTCGACGCTACTACGCAGCAGATCGCAGTGAACACGGCACGACTGCTGCCGTTGAAGCGAAGCTTTTCGGCATCGCCCAGTCTGCTTCCCCACCAGGCAGCTGCAGTGCGCTTCTACGCAGAAGGGCTGGAGCATCTTCAGGCATTGGAATCCGTGCCGGCACAGGCATCGCTGTCGCAGGCGGACGCGGTAGAGCCGGGTTCTCCGCTCATCCACATCGCGCTCGCACGGGATTGGGAGATGCTCGGATATCGTCAGCGGGCAGTAGACGAAGCGGACAAATCGATCGGACTCACAACAAATCTGCCAGTGAAGACGAGGCTTGCAGTTGAAGCACCGGCAGATGAGATCAGGCATCAATGGCCCGCGGCCGCAGCGGCCTACAAGACCCTCCGCGACTATGATCCGGATGATATCGAGTACGTCCTCGGGCTTGCGCGATCACAGCTTGCTGCCAACCAGGCGCAGGAGGCGCTCAAGACAGTGCAGGCAGCCGCGAGTATGCCTTCGCTGCTCGGAGCCGATCCGCGAATCGAACTGCTTGGCTCTGAAATACAGGAGTCGCTTGGCAACCATGCCGAGGCGCTCCGGAGCGCAGATGAAGTCTATGCGGCAAGCCGTGAACGCAGTGCAACGCAGTTGATGGCGCAGGCACAGGAGGCACGCGCCTCGGCTCTGGAATCTTTGGGAAAAGTGGATGAAGGTCTGGCGGCTGCGCACCAGGCAGAGGAACTATTCTCGAACGCAGGAGATATCAAGGGTCGAGGCATGACGCTCATCTCGACCGGCAGTTTTCTAGAAGACCATGCGAAGTATGCTGAGGCGAAGGATGCTTATTCGCAGGCGCGCGAGATCTTCGCGAAAGTGGGCGATGAAGATCGCCTCGGCGTCGCCGAAAATGATCTCGGAATTATCGCGATGGATGTGGGAGATGCTGAAGCGGCACTGCAGCAATACACCACGTCTTTACAGATCTTTCGAAAAGTCGATGATCTTCCAAGAGTCGCCTCGGAGCTGAACAACATCGGCATCGTGCAGAAGGAGCTTGGCAATGTGGAAGCAGCGAAAGCTTCTTACGCGGCGAGCCTTGAGCTTCTGAAGCAATTGCATGATACGAGGCAGGTGGCTCGCGCCTATAACAATCTCGGTATTCTTCTACTACAACAGGACAAGCTGGATGACGCAGAACATGACTTTCAACAGGCGTACTCCATCTACTCCACCGAGGGCATGGCGGCGCGTGCAATCCTGCCGCTGGATGGCCTGGCTCACATAGCGTGGATGCGCGGCCGCCTGCAGGAGGCTCATGCTCGTTATCAGCAGGCGGTTGTGGCTTCCCGGAAGATCCCCGAGCCGCGCCTGCTGGCTATTTCACTCAGAGCAGATGCGCACGTCCTGCACGATGCCGGAGATGAGGGGAATGCTCGAAAAGAGCTGAAGGAATCGGAAGACTTACGTCAGACAAATCATGAGACAGTCGCACTGGCAGAGACGAAACTCTCCGGCACAGTGTTTGATCTGGATGCCGGCAGGGCGGTCGAGCCAGCTTCCCGTTTTACAGACCTGCTCGACGTTTTCACCTCAAAGAAACAGGTTGAGGACGAAGTGGCAGTCCACCTGGCGTGGACACGATCTCTGCTTCTTGAAGGCAAGCGTTCAGAGGCGAAGGCCCATTTCCGCACGGCTGACACCATGTCTCGACAGTCAAAGGATGCGAGTCTCAAGGCAGACATGCTGCCAGTCCGTGCCCGCCTGCTGGCGGCTCAAGGGGAACATCGTAAGGCAGAAGCCATGCTTGATCAAGCACTCGCACAAGCGCAAGCAAGCGGTAACATCGCCGCACAGATGGAACTTCTCCTTGTGAAACTGGAAGTCGTAGACACCCGGAGCCGCAGGTCTCTGCGACAGGCTTACGTGCAGAAAGCCACGACTGCCGGCTTCCTGCGCGCAGCACGTCAAATGCAGGAACAATAAGCCTTTATTCCTCCGCTGAACTTTTACCTAGTGCGTCCAGCTCAGCCTTATGCTCACGAACGAAGACAAGATTTGCCGGGTTCATGTGCACCTTCGCTGCATATTGTCCTTCTGGCTCGTTGGCAGGCTTCATCGCAGAAGCCATACCAGCCTGCAGCAGTGCTGACTGGAAGACTACGAACTCGTGAGCGGTCAGGGCATTCTTGCTCAGGATGCCGGCGACTGCAGGATTTGCACTCAGCCTGCGCTCGACCGCCGCTTCATCCTCGTGCTTATCGGCGTCAGTTTCGATAGCCTCGCGAATGCTTTCATGAGCAGAAGGATTCGCTTTCATATAGGAGCCGAGGTCCGCCAGGAAATGCTGGTAGCGATGCACCTTATCCATCGTGAGCGTGTAATGCTCAAGTTCAACCATGTCCTTGTCTTCTGCCCTAGCCTTCGAGTTAGGGCAAAAGACGAATGTAAAGAGCACTAGAACTGCGACGAGAAGCTTGCTGTAGGGGTGCATTGGAGACTTCCTTCCTTGCAGAGTGACTTGAACCACTCTGCCCATTCATTTTTGGAGACAACATCTACTTACGCGCCGATGATCGCGAAAGGGGATCATGTTTTTTTTGTTTCAGCCCTTAGGTCTGCAGGCAAAGATGCTTTCAGCACCCCGCATGTCGGGGCACATCGGCGCAACTCGCCCTTGATTAACGCTTCGCGACGTCCTTGAGAGATTCGGCATTGTGAATCGACGGGCTCGACAAAGGCGACATTCGGACTTGGCGATACTGCAACCGGACGCAGGAAAGGGTCGATGACGCCCCGCGGCTGCGCGCCTGGATGCAGCTTCCTGACTCAAATGAAGATGGCTGTCAAGACAAAGATTTTCAGCGATCCGACGGACCCCTCCAGCAAGAGCGACACCGGTAAGCATGATGCTTCGTCGATCAAAGTGGCGAGGGAGGAACTGCCAAGATTTCTGTAGGAGCCGCAGGATGTCGTTCCGGCAGCCCTGGCGACACGGCGGAAACGTCCCGTATGATGAGCGGTCGGGAATTTAGTGTGCGCAGACACTTGCCATTCCCGGAGCGATCCAAGGTCACGTAGACTGACCACGGTGAAGCAGTCTCGACGACCATTTGCCTAATCCGCTGAAAAACGCCAGGAGAGTTGAAGGAGAAGAATGAGCAAAGAACCCAAAGTCGATCAGGTAGTGGTCCTAAGCCCGCTTCAGATCGAGCAGGCGAACCAGGCAGTCCTGCACCACCAGCAGGCGGCAAGGTAGCAGCACAGCCGCCGGCTGGCCGAAGCCTACCAGGCGGAAACAAATCCGGAGGATCAGGACGGGAGGATGGCGAAGGCGATCGAGGAAAACCGCCAGGAGAGAGTGGACAACTCGCCCTTTTGAGCGTCATCCCAGATGCGCACTAAGGCTTCAAAGACTGGACCCGGGACTAACCCGAAGAAGGCTCCAACCAGCGGGGAACTTGAAGCGAGATCGACCGGCAGCTTGCTGTAAGGCCGAGATTATTTCGGCATAAGACCAACACTAAGGTTGCCGCAGAAGCCGGGTTCGGCCTGTTCACCGCATCTGGAAACGATTGCGAAGTCAATGAGATCAGGTGCAGACGGGAAGCTGCCTGATGCAGCCCTGTGAGGGATTGACCATGCCCATGAAATCTACCAGCAAGCTCCAGCCTTACACAGGCGGCTACTGCGGCCAGGATAGTCACGCGAGCTTCGTTAATCCTCCCCTGAATCCCGTTGCGGAGGCAATGCTGGATCAGACGAAGACTCCTACGTTAGCCGCAGCAGCGGTTGCGGTGAGTCTCGCGCCTACTAGCTCACCTTGCGGGGGGCGATCACCATCTACGGGGCTTTGCTCGCACTGAACCAACATCTCGCCAGTTGCAACTAGGAAGCACTGTGGAACAGTATCCGCACACCTTTGAGCAGCTCAAGACGCCCCCCACGCCACACCCCAACATCAGTCTCTATGCATCGATCGTCTTCGCGCTGGCGGCGCTCTATGCCTTCATTCGCAACGCCTACCAGCACACGCTCCGCTAGAAGGTGAACCTTGGAACAGTATCCGCACGCTTTCGAGAAGCTCGATGCGCCGCCCGACCACCCGGGTACCCGCCTGGAGATTATCGTGTACACCTTCAACCTGCTGATGTCGGCGTGGATTGTCTTCAGCCATATCTACAAGCACCATGTTCGCTGGCCTCCCAGCCCACTGCATCTAACACTGGCCATCACTATGTTTGTGCTGGCGTTCGCGGCGATCGCCTGGAGACTCAGCCGACCGAACCGGGCAGCCGCCCAGATGGCGCTATCGGCCATCAGTATGGCCTGTTGGATTTTCCTGCTGATGACCTCCTAACCTCCACCCTGCTACCCCATGCTAACGACGCTGCTGATGTGAAGTGACAAGGAACACTTTCGGACCGGCGCCTCTCGCGAAAGAGATGGCACCATCCATGCCTATGGCTGCGCGGAGGTTGTGCCGGACGCAGGGCACTTGGCCTGGCTTGATCACCCGGAAACAGAGGCAGGCTTGTCGCAAGTTTTCTGCGAAGCTGACACCTCGCGCTCTGGCCTGAGGAAGCTCGCGCAAGAACACAAAGCGCTTTCCTTCATCTCGATGGATTCGTCCGGGAAAGTGCACCTGAAGCAGTGAATTTGCCTCCGTTGTTGTTCTCTGTCAGAGTGTCGGCTTGCCTGTCGAAACGCAGCCGACCAGGCTACGATAGGGCGGCGAACTCGTAGTATCCTTGGCGCATGAAGTTTCAGTCTGATCCCGTCTTTCGCACGACCGGGGTTGTCGTGCTGACTGGCACCATGGTGACCTACAACTCACAAGCAGAAGCTTCGGAGCGGATCCCGCGGCAATGGCAGGCATTTCTGCAGGAGCATCCAGCTTTGGGCGGCGCTCCGAACTTGTATGGCGCCTCGCCCTGCACAGATGATCGCAAGATTCATTACATGACCGGCGTTGCTCAGGAAGACCCCAGAATGAGATCGATGGCCAGAGTCTGACATTGGAGGCCGGAGAATATGCCGTCGTTCTCCTACAAGAGCCGGTCGAACTTCGTGAAATGTGGAGTTGGTTGCTGGGGAGCTGGTTGCCGGTCTCAGGACGCAAAGAAAGAAGTGCGCCAGAGTTTGAGCGTTTTACCCGTATTTCTGAAGCCGGCATCCCAGTCGGCCCGGTCGAAATTTGGATTCCACTCGAACTCGAACCCAACGCAAGTGTTTAGGTAATTTGCGTCCGGTGCGTTCATGGTCAGGATGTACACACAAATGCCTTCGATACATGAGTCCCTTGAATGCGAGGGCCTCGGATTGGTAGCGTCCGTCGCGGCAAAGGGCCCACAGGATCAATATGGTGTCGACTTGCGCCCTAGCAGTTTTGCGTCGTCGTGGTCTGTTTAGCTGACCTCTATCGAGCGGCTTGACCTCATCGACAATGCAATCGACGCCATGCCGCAGGGCGGCAGTCTCCCTGTCCGCAGCCGGGTCACATCCGACTAGGAACGGAAAGAGCCGGTATCGGTGCAACGATAGTAGACGGCGCTATTCTGGAGATCAGCTTTAGAGCCCTGGTTGAAACAGCAG
>CAZZUX010000023.1:0-7856 GCA_964657395.1 uncultured Ktedonobacteraceae bacterium | reverse complement strand
GATGGAACGTTCATGGTTCCCCGGCCGCCAAGAAGGCTGGCGAGCGTATGCACTTTTCTGTCTGCCAGCGACAAAACACGAATCTCGACGTCTTGGTTGGCAGGGTGACCTTGCGTGCCGGGCTTGTAGGCGACGAAAGCTATCATCTTGCCATCAGGCGAAATGTGCGGGAACCAGTTGCTGGTGTCGCTCACTAGCAATTGCTCATCGCTGCTGCCATGCGGGTGCCTACGCCAGATCTGCATATGGCCGCTACGATCCGACCGGTAGTAGATCCACTGACCATCCGGGGAAAACTCCGCTACATCGCCTCTAAATACCAAGAGAGTTTCCTGGCCTCCTGCGACCGGAATCGTGTAAGCATTGAAGTTGTCATCTGTCAGGCCGGTAAAGGAGATGGTCTTGCCGTCCGGCGACCAACCATGGAAATACGAGGCGCCTTTCGCGGTCACTCGCCGGGGCGTTCCACCCGCTATCGGCACCACGTAGACGCGGCTCACACCATCCGGATCCTCATTCCCGACAGCGATCAGGCTGCCATCGGGTGAGATGCCGTGGTCGCCATTGATCCTGGTCAATGGCGCAGTGAGAATCGGCGTTGAGGAAGTCGAACGCGGAAGCGTACTGTCGATGGGATGGATGCCGTCGTCCAGCGCCAATCGCTGCAGGGTCCCTCCCTGGTCGAAGATCAAAGCATTGCCGTCGGGTGTCCAGTTGGCATCTTCAAGGTGTGTGGGAGAAGTGAAGCGAACCCGCCGGTCCGTGGAAGCTACGATGAGTGCCTCAAGGGTGCTGTGCAGAGTGGGCTCACCCGTCCCGGGGACCAAAGTCTTCAAATCCAGCTTCGAGAAGGTCGCTGCCTCTGTGACGTTGTCATTCTGGGAACAAACGCCGAGACCGACATAGTAGTCCCCCTTGATGCTGACATGCATCGCCGCCCCGGAGGGTACCAGGTTGCCGGCGGAATCCGGGATGGACACATAAACGTAATCGCCACGCTTCTCAAAACCAACACGATGCGGTGCGTTGGCATAGGTTTCAATTTCATGGGTATCAGCTCCTACGGTGTCCCGATATTGTAGGGAGGTAAGGCCGTCGCCGTGGCGCGCCACATCTGCGTAAATGGAGTGCGGATCGAGGGTCTGACGGATCATGAGCACGGCCCTGCGGTGAGCGATTCCCTTGCTCCCGACGAAGTCGATGTCGGCGCTTAAATTGATGTCGCCGGAGATTTCTTTCCACACATAGTGAAAGTCATCCACGCCGAATTAGAGATTGGCGCCACTGCCAGACACCGTGTAGCTGTTCGTCGATGCGTCATAACGGGCGTTGCCAGGACGGAGGATGGTGCCCCGATCTGCATGAGCTTCAAATTGACCCAGGTCCTGGCGGCCGGTCTGGCTGTAAGCAGCAGGCTTGCCGGAACAAAGGAGCAGGGTAAGTAAGAGGCTAGACCACTTCTTCCGGAATAAGCTCATGCGTTCCTCTTTGTAGAGCGTTCATTTGGCAAATCAGCGATACAGTGGCTGCTACGATTGGCCTATTTAACAGAGTCAAAAAGTCTAAGTCTTCAAAACCGGTAATCCACGACCCGGCAGCACGCCTACGCCTTCTTTGATGATTACCAGTTGGTCTGCCGCAATCTGCGGGAATCGCTCATGAGCGCCACTCGGCCAAAAGATTTCAACGTCGGCATGGAGCGTAGCGCCCAGTCCAAAATGAAGACGAGGATCATTTACCGAAAGGTAGCTGGATTGGCTCAGCAGTTCCTGCACCTGCACCTTGTCTCCATAGCGCACGAGCACACGCGCGCCGATTGCACCCCGATTGGACTTGGTTCCTATGAGCTTTACCTTCAGCCAGTGATTGCGCGGTGGGGCATCGTTACGTAACAGCGAAGGAACTTCATTGACATTCATGATCAGAATGTCCAGGTCGCCATCGTTATCGAAATCGCCGACGGCGCAGCCCCGGCTGGCGTGGTGCTCTGCCAGGGCTGCTCCAGCCTCTGTGGTTATTTGCTGGTAGGTGTGTGAGCCACGATTTCGATAAAGGATTCTCGGTCCCTTAAACGGGTACTGTGGGTAGCGTTTCTCAAGCTCCGGATAAACATTTCCATTCACCCAGAAAAGGTCAGGCAAACCATCGTTGTCGAAGTCCGCTATAGCCGCGCCCCATCCGACATACCGGGTCTCCGCGGCGATCCCTGAAGACATGGTGATGTCTTCAAAGCTTCCGCTTCCGTTGTTCAGGTAGAGCCCGCTCGCCTCGGTTTGGAAGTGCGTGACGAGCATTCCGCTCTTTCCATTTAAAGCCAGATCGCCAACCCCAACGCCCATGCCTGCTTGTTCCTGCCCTTCACCGCTTACAGCAACGCCGCGCTCCAGTGCTTCTTCCCGGAAGGTGCCATCGTGGTTGTTCATCAATAGCAAACTCGGCGTCGAATCGCAGGCGACAAAGATGTCCGGCCAGCCATCCTGGTCAAAGTCGGCAGTGACGGTTGTGAGTCCGTAAGATCCGCGCTGCCGCGCAACGCCTGAAGGCTCGCTTACATCCGTGAAGGTGCCGTCACCATTGTTTCGGTACAGCGAATGTCGTCCGGGCCGCATGCCGCGAGGTCCGCAATACACCAGCATTCCCTGGTATGTGCAGGTTGAATTCTGCAAAGTAGGCAAGGGTGGATGTTGCATGTCGAACTCGACATAGTTTGAGACAAACAGGTCGAGGTGACCATCCCGGTTGTAATCGAGGAAACTGCATCCAGTGCCAAAACGCACTTCCTTGTCGATCAGCCCTGCTTCGAGAGTCACGTCAGAGAAGCTGCCATTGCCATTATTCCGGTATAGCCTGTTCTGCCCATAAAAGGTACAGAAAAGGTCGTCAAACCCATCATTGTCGTAGTCACCGACACAAACGCCGCAAGCCCAGCCCGTGCTAGTTAAACCAGCCTGCTGCGTCACATCAGTGAAAGTGCCGTTCCGATTGTTTTTATAAAGGCGATTGGTCGCGTCGGCTGGTTGACCGGCAAGACGGCTGCCGCAAGTGATAAAAATGTCGATCCATCCATCATTGTCATAATCAAGAAAGGCACAGCCGCCACCCATCGATTCAACGATGAACTTAATGGTGTCGATTTCACCATAAATGATGGAAGTTGTTAGTCCAGCATGAGCGGCCACGTCGACAAATTGCGAATAAGTGGATGACGTCCGGGATTTTCCTGCATTTCTCTGCTCCGCCCCCATTCCAGATGTTGTGCACCACAGTCCGCACGAAGCCACCGAAGCCTGCGCAATGAAGCAGCGGCGGCTCATCTCTGCTGTACTCAGCTTCTTACCAGCCATGTCTTAGATCCTCGATTCAACATGTACGTAGGAGCGGTGAGTCAAGGCGTCATGCTCCCTGCTGCGGGCAGAGTGTGAAGCAGCCTGGCTGCATCTTCATTGTCTGGATCGATGTGTAATGCACTATTCGCCGCTTCGCGGGCCTCATCGAAGCGCGATGCCGCCGCAAGTGTTGCCGCGAGGTTGATCCATGCATCCGTCAACCTTGGATTGTCAGCGATCGCAGCGCGAAGAAACTGCTCTGCTTCTGTCTCGCGTCCTTCGCCAGCAAGCAGGGAGCCGAGGTTACTCTCAGCTTCGGCCGATCCGGGTTCCGATGTAAGACCTTCGCGAAAGGATTTCTCAGCTGCTTCCGAATCTCCGGCATTGGCGGCAACATAGCCGAGTTGTATCTGTGCCGCTGCGAAATGAGGCTTCAACTCGACGGCTTTGCGTAGGGCAGCCGTTTCTTCCTGCAGGCGACCGGCGTGGTCCAGGGCCATCGCCAATCGGTAGTATGCAAGCGGATCGTCAGGCGAGTCAGCGACAACGTCACGATAAAGAGAGATTGCCGCCGCAGTATCCCCGGCGTTGAGCTTGTCCGCTGCTTCGGTTGATTGCGCAATGGCCCGGTCGTGCTTGGCATGCGCCTGCATGGTTCGCCGGTACTCTGCCAGTTGCTGCTGCGCTGCCTCAACCTGGCCAAGCCCTCTCAGAACTCCAGCCATCTGGAAATGGGCTTCGGCAGCGTCCGGATCCAAGCTCATTGCCTTCTTTAGTTCGTCGCCTGCAAGCTGCGGCTGCTGCAGCTTCGCTAGCACAAAGCCGAGGTTGTAGTGCACATCATAGGTGTTAGACCGCATCGCCGCGGCAGCCTGAAGGTGTCGCCTTGCTGCGTCATACTCGCCCTGTTGACGTTCGAGTAGTCCATTCAAATAGAGGGCATCGAAGTCACGCGGATGTTGTTTCAGCAACTTCGCAGCCAGCTTTGCAGCAGCCGTCGGTTCGGCTTTCAGGATGAGTACACGCAAGTAAAGCAACTGTGTCGGAAAATCCTCCGGATGGCTATTCAATGCCCTTCTTAAGGTGTCCGCAGCTTCTTCATAACGATTTCTCTGGACCAGCACGGTGGCGAGGGCGCGATAGGTTCGCTGCCAATCCGGATGACGTTCCAGCGCACTTAGCGGCTTTGCGATCGCCTCGTCAAACATGCCGGCCTTACTGTCGGCGACGATCAGGTCCAGCAATAGTTCTTCATCCTCCGGTGCATCGCGCAAAATCTCGGCTGCAGTGCCAAACTGGCCAGCCTCTATTCTGGCCTTTGCAATCCAATCAATGGCAGTGACCGAGGAAGGATCCAGGCGCAATGCTTCCTGCCACTCTCGCATCGCGTCTCGTGGCAAGCCGCGGTCGTGATCCACGACCCCCAGGCTGAGGTGCGCCTGCACCAGGGAGGGGTCCAGCGTGATGGCCTTCTGAAAGGCGGCTGCAGCGGACTCCATTTCACCCGCTGCATACAGGTTTGATCCCAGAGAATACGCCAGTGAGGCAGACTTCGGCTGTTCGGCGGAGGCTCTTCGGAATGCTTCCACGGCGCAGGCATACATTCTGTACCGTTGGTAGAGCAAACCAAGCTCGGTGGAATCGCCGCTCCGAAGAGACAACCCGTGGGCGTGGCGGAACGTAGCGGTCGGAGCGCAGCGTTGTGCGGTCATGGGCAAGTAGAAACAGGCGACCACAAGACCAATTGCGCCGCAGCGCATACCGTGGCGCATGACTGCGTGGCTCCTACAAGCCACGGAGGACGCTCTTTCACGTAGATGAAGTGTGGACGCGCTCATGCGAGCCACAGCATACGGTACCGCCCCGAATCTGCGCCAGCCCGGACAGCAGTGATGTTTTGCAACGAGCAATGCTCCACAGAGCCAAGACATTGCGCGGGGGTGCCAGTTAAAAACTCTTAAAAATACAGTTGACAGTCTTCCAAATGCACACGTATAAGCCTGCATGATATCGATCTCATGACGGCTAGTTGTGAGAAAGCGAGAAAGCTACCGACCTCCCTTGAGTGTCGGCGGCTACGTCGCAAAGCTAAGGAGAACCAGATGCGCCTCATGCGTTACCTACTTTTAACAGTGATTATGATAACGATCCCATCGTTGGCGCAGACTCCGACCGGAACCATCTCCGGGACCGTGACCGACTCCAGCGGCAACGCTATATCGAATGCAGTGATTGCAGTGACTGAAACCAGCACCAACGAAACGCTCAACTCAAAGACGGACGCCGAGGGTCGTTACAGCGTACCTTTCGTCAATCCAGGTACATACGTTGTCAAGGCAGTCGGCACCGGCTTTCGGCCAGCCTCGCAAACTGGTGTGCACGTAGAGATCGCCTCGACTAATACAGTCGACTTCTCACTCGCGGTAGGTCAGGTTTCTGACACCGTGCAAGTTACTGCCGACACGCAGCAGCTTGATACGGAGACCTCCAACCTTAGCGACACCATCTCCACCCGTCAGATCCTGGACCTTCCAGACAATGGCCGCAATCCGTTTGACTTCGCCTTCCTCGCGCCCGCGGTCAGCAACGTTGGCAGCGCCTCGACGCCGCACATCGGCGGATCGCGTAATGGCAACAACGAGCAGCTCATCGACGGCATGACCAACATCCTGCCGGAGAACAACGTCGGTAATAACCTCAGCGCCTACAACCCGGTCGTTGACTCTGTCCAGGAAGTGAACGTTCAAAGCAGCGTGTTGCAGGCAGAGTACGGTCGCTTCTCCGGCGGTATCGTCAGCCTCACCACCAAGGGCGGCACCAACAGCTTTCACGGCGGTGTTTTTGAGTTCCTCGAGACAAATGGACTAGCTGCGTTGCCTTTCGGCGCCTCGAAAGGTTCCACCAAGCCGGATGCGCATCGCTACCAGACAGGCGGGACCCTCGGCGGTCCGATCCGTCGCGATAAAACCTTCTTCTTCGTTGATTTCGAATCGTCCCGTCAATCCTCGGCCCAGTCCGAACAGTTCCTTCTGCCCGCTGCGAACTGGCTCAAAGGTGACTTCTCAGCTTCCTCGGTGAAGATCTACGATCCGTTGACTGTACGTCCAGATCCAAGCAGTAGTACTGGTGCCTACATCCGAGACCAGTTTCCGAACAACATCATTCCCGCAGGGCGCCTCAACACGCCGGCTTCGTTAATTGCTCAGAAAATTCTCAGCTACTATCCCGCGCCAGGCAGTGCGACAGAAGCTGCCTACCACACCACTACGGGCATCAATACGAACAACTACTATCACTTTGATACCCGCGTCGATCAACAATTCTCATCCAAGTGGCGCTCCTTTTTGCGCTTCTCTCACTCATCCGGCTCCAACACCTACCTGAATGACTTCGGCAATGTCGCCTCTCCGGGCGGCTACAACGGCCCTTCTACCGGTACCGCGTACAGTCTCTCCTTTGACAACACTGTCACGTTCAATCCAAAGCTACTTGGCGAGTTCCGCTATGGTTTCTCCAAGTCAACTTCAGTAAGGAAGGCTTCCAGCCAGGGTTTCGACCCTACGACTCTCGGACTTCCCTCAACAATCAACCAGCAGGCTTCGCAAAACGCTTTGGTCTTCCCGCACTTCAGCTTCTCCGGCGGCTATGAAGACATTGGCACCCTCGGCTACGTGCCACTGCAGGAGAATCCACTCGCACATGATGTGAATGGCAGCATTGTAAAAATCCTCGGTGGCCACACGATCAAGGTCGGCGGCGAATACCGGATACTCAAGCTCGACTTCTACCAGTACACCTATCCTGCCGGCACCTTCAGCGTGGACGAGAGCTGGACCCGCATGAACCCGCAGGACAGCACGTCTGGTGGCAACGCCTTCGCCTCCTTCCTGCTTGGACTGCCCTCAAGCGGTGACATCACCAACGATCCTCACGCCGTCCAGACATCACAGTACCTTGCCTTCTACGGTCAGGATGACTGGAAGGCACGTCGCGATCTCACCTTCAACTTCGGTCTCCGTTACGATCTCGAGCTACCACGCACGGAACAAAACAATCAGCTCTCCGTCTGGAATCCGAACGCAGCTTCACCGCTTGGGGCCGTCACACCGGCAAGCGGCGTCAGCTGCCCCGCCTGCGCTAGCCTTAGGGGCGCCATGTCCCTGGTTGGCACCAGCGCTTCGCAGTATGGACGTCACCAGGTAGCCACGCAGACCAAAGACTTCGGTCCACGCCTTGGCTTCGCATACGGTGGTATTCCAAAGCTTGCCTTCCGCGGCGGTTTCGGTGTGGTCTTCCAGCCTTCTGCCCTGCAGGCGGCTGGTACTTCCGGAGCTCCCGGACTTGAAGGCTTCAACGCTCAGACGAACTTCAGTCCCAGCTTTGACAATCAACACAGTGCTCCCATTGCAGATCTCTCCAATCCATTCCCATCGGGCTACCAGGTGCCGCAGGCAAAGAACGCAGCGTGTCTCGCATCGGCTGCCTGCATCCAAGGCATTGATCTTGGCAACGGCGTGCAGCAATCGTTCT
>CAZZUX010000022.1:0-42088 GCA_964657395.1 uncultured Ktedonobacteraceae bacterium | reverse complement strand
CCGACGTCGCCGAGTACGTGCAACTCGACTCCGCTCTCGATCTCGAAGCCCGGATCCGCGGCAACTCTGTCTACTTCCCCGATCGCGCCATCCCGATGCTCCCGCAGGAGCTCTCGACAGACATCTGCAGTCTGCGCCCGGATGAAGACCGACTCGTCCTCTCCTGCCTTATGCAGATCGATGCCGAAGGCGAGATCACCTCGTACGAAATCACGGAAGGCGTCATCCGCTCCGCACGCCGCATGACCTATACGCAGGTCCACGAGATCATCACCGGCAACGTTGCTGTCCGCGAAGACTTCCACGATCTCGTACCCGCCTTCGAGCAAATGGAACAACTCGCGCACATTCTCAATCGCAAGCGCGAGCGTCGCGGCTCCATCGACTTCGATCTGCCCGAGCCCGTCATCCAGTTCGATCCCGAAGGCCGTATGACCGACGTGGTTCGCTCGGAACGCTCCTGGGCCAACCGCCTGATCGAAGAGTTCATGCTCTCCGCCAACGAATGCGTCGCATCCTGGCTGGAAACTCTGGGTGTCCCGTCGCTTTACCGCATCCACGAACTCCCCGATCCACGCCGCGTCATCGACTTCGAAGACGCCGCTGCTCACTTCGGCTACTCGCTCGGTCTCGGCGCACTGCCCGTCAAAAAGTTTCAGTTCAAGAGCGAACGTCGCGAACACTTACAGAAGAAGGAACGCTTCTCCAACCATCGCGGCTCAGCTAGAACCCACGAAGTTCCCGAACAAATCCCGGTCACGCCGCAAATGTATCAGCGGCTGTCCCGTAAACTTGCCGGCAAACCGGAAGAACGCATTCTGTCCCACATGATGCTGCGTTCGCTCAAGCAGGCAAAGTACAGCGAGCGCAATGAAGGCCATTTCGCGCTGGCCGCGCCTGCGTACACGCATTTCACTTCACCCATTCGCCGCTATCCCGACCTGGTCATCCACCGCATCAGCAAAGCCCTGTTGCACGAAGGCGTGAGCGGCTTCTCGGATGCCTCCAAGCCAGGCCGCTCTTCAGCTCGCCCCATTGAACCACCCATCTCCGAAACCGAACTCGCGGCCATCGCCCAGGAGACCAGCGAGACCGAACGCCGCGCCGCCGATGCCGAGCGAGAATTGATCGAATGGAAGAAGGTCAAGTTCATGCAGGACAAGGTTGGTGACGACTTCCCGGCCATCATCCTCAACGCCACCAAGTACGGCCTCTTCGTAGAACTGAACGACATGTTCATCGAGGGCCTGGTACAACTCGAAAGCCTCAGCGCCGCCGATCCTCATCACGACTACTACACCTATCGCGAGAACACCCGGCAGATCATGAGCAGCGGGCGCCACGGCCAGGTCACGCGCTACTCTGCCGGCGACCCCATCCACGTCGTGCTCGAGCGCATTGATGCCGTCGAACGCCGCCTGCAGTTCGGCATCTACCAGGACCTGGACATGCTGAACAAGGCCCTGCCCACGCGCGACGCCAAACCCAGGAGTAAGAAAGACAAAGACAAAAAGTCAGCTAAAGCAAAGACCGGCGCACCAGCCCGATTCGCCGCCGTCGCCAGACCCTCCGGCAAGCCTAAAAAGTCTCTTGATAAGAACAAGGGCAGACGCAAAAAGAAATGACGCCGACAAGCTCTCAGTATCGAACGTGGCTTTCGAACGCTGCATTGCTCTCGATGTACCAGGCCACGGCAAACAAAACAGCCATTCCGGCCGAACACCAGCAATACATCTGCACCGGCAGGGTCTTCGCCAGCCGCATATCGCTGCGAATCTTCGCAGCCCCAACATCCTGGAAAATCCATCCGCCCAGCAACGAGATCACACCGGCCAGACCTGACATTGCCAGTGCTTCCAGCAGCCTGTGCCGCACGTCCTTCGCAGGATCAAGGAAAGCCGCTTGAAACACAGCGTACTGCGAGAGAATACACATCACCAGCGCGACCGGCTTCAGCAACTCTCTCAACATGCGCACAACCTACTCCTCGCGTCATGCCAGTCGCAAGAAAGAATGATGTCGATTTTCATTCGGCATGACGATAATGAGGCAGTGCCAGGAGCAACGCATATGCGCATTTTCCGTAGCCTTTTAGTCGTAGCCTTCGCGCTGGCTTCTTTACTCGGCCTCCATGCTCAGGGCGACGAAGCCGCCATCCGCAAACTGATGGACAGGCAGGTAGCGGACTGGAACCGCGGTGATATCGATGCCTTCGCCACCGGCTACAAGAACTCACCGGACATTCTGTTCATCGGCGCCACCATCAATCACGGTTACGCACAGATGCTGGCCAGCTATCACCAGCATTATCCGACGCGCGCAAAAATGGGAACACTGAGCTTCAACAAGCTGGAAGTCCAGCCACTGGACGAACACTTCGCCACCGCGACCGGCCACTACCATCTCGACCTCTCTCCAGAGGAAGGGAGCCGGGCTGACGGATTCTTCCTGCTTGTCCTCGAAAAAACGTCGGCCGGCTGGAAGATTGTTCGCGATGACACCACCACACTGCCAAAAACCCCTTAGCGAAATCGAACCGACAAGTGCATGGCCTCCTTCGAGGTAGCATCCAAGGGCTATGCCTGAGGCAGCAAAGGCGGTTGCCCCGCCCATCACCCCAGATGGCCGCTACTTCGTAGTCCGCAAGCGCCTCTGGCGACGCGCCAATCCCGCCTTACCTGAAGAAGAACGGCAACGCCTGGTCAATGACCTGATGAAGGCGCGGCGCGCCAAGGGCCTTGCTATCAAGGCGAGCGATCCTGCCGCCCGCGAGCGCGCTCGCCAGGCTGTAGACCAGGCAAAACACGCCCTGGGAGAACGCGGCGCTGCATGGTGGACCGATGGTGCGCCTGACTGGAACCGGCACCTTGTCCAAAACACTCCTTACGCCAAATGGTTTCTTGCTCTCAGCACCGGGGCCGCCAACCAAAAGCATGATCCCGCAGAGTGAACAGGTCGCTCAATTCGATCTGAGCAGTTGAAACTTTTGTGAGATCGATACGAAGATTGAGCATTTGCAGGAAGCCTGGATCATCGCGCATCCGACGGAGTGTAGGTCCACTTTTCGTCAAGCCGCGAACCACTCCGCTTGACCACTACCTCTCTTCACAGCTTCATACCGAAAGGGTTTTCCCATGTTCATGCGTTCCGAGAAATTGCTCATCCCTCTGCAGAAGCCAGCCAACCCCGATCCAAATGGCGCTGCCGCCATTCAGGAGCTGCTGGGTGGCAAGTTCGGAGAGATGTCGACCCTCAACAACTACATGCACCAGTCTTTCGGGTTCAAAGAAAAGGCCAAGCTCAAGCCCTTCTACGATCTCATCGCCAGCATCACGGCAGAAGAACTAGGCCACGTAGAACTGGTCTGCACAGCAGTGAACCTCATGCTTGAAGGCTCAACGCCGGAGGGCGATCCGACCAGCGCCCCCCTGGAAGAAGCTGCCAATCTCCGCAACACCCACCACACCATCGTGGGCGGAGGGGGCCATCAGGTTATGGATTCCATGGGCCACTTCTGGAGCGGTCAGCATGTCTTCTCCAGCGGCAACCTCGTGACGGACCTGCTCCACAATTTCTTCCTCGAAACCGGCGCTCGCATGCACAAGCATCGCTGTTACCAGATGACGACCAACCAGGCGGCACGCGACGTAATCGGCTACCTGATGGTGCGCGGCGGCGTTCACCAGGCGGCCTATGCTCTCGCGCTGCGCAAGATCACAGGCGTGGAAGTCACCAAGATGCTGCCCACCCCCAATATCGACGACGCCAAGATCCCCGAAGCCCGTAAGTGGCAGGAAATTGGCAGTCATCGCAAGCTCTACACCTTCTCGGAAGAAGATTACGCCGACGCAGCCGGTGTCTGGTCTGGTCCCGCGGACTGGGCGGATGGCGAGGATCTCGAAGTCATCCAGGGTGTGCCCGACTATGCTGCTCCCGGTCCAATCATCGGCGAGTCGCCGACACTCTTCTCCCCAGATTACGAGCCGGAAGAGATCTATGCGATCGCTGCACAGCTCATGCAGAAGGGTGGCATTTCTCCCCTGCAGCCCGGCGATGGCATCCACTCACGCCTGCAGGGAAGCACAGCCGACAGCCCCGGAGCCTCTGCGCAGAACGGACGCCGCGAAACTGCAGCACCCAAGAAGAGCAGTCCTGCCAAATCAAAGTCCAGGAAATAGCTGGCTGCCAACGAAAGCAGGGCGTCCTCCGGGACGCCCTGCTTTCTTGCATACTTGAGCGTGTTACTGCGCCGGGTCAATCAGCTTCATGCCGGAAGCATCATCCGCTTTCTTGTGCAGCGGTGTCGTATTCGCAGTCATAAACACTTCAAGCGTTGGGTTCACATGCAGCTCGAACACATGCCCACCCACTGTTGTCCCATCCGGTTTGCCCAGCACTGCATGCATATGCACCACTGGCTTGCCATGGAAGGCCGCAACGTCGCCGACCAGTGACAACACCTCCACTTGCTGCGTCACCGGGATCGGATGATAATTCTTCTTTGGCAGATCAAGCCACGCCAGGGTCGCGTCGCTTACCGCCCCGATCGCTGTGAAGTGGGCATCCTGCACGTTGTTTTTGATCGCAAAATCAGTCAGGCCGCTCAATGCCTCATCACCCTTGGCGAAGACAATCGCGTATGTTTTTTCGCCGGGCGTATCCAGTGTGAGTTTTACCTGCATGCCGGGAGCTTTTCCGGTCGGCACAGGTCGCGATGGCGAAATGAAGTCAGTTGCAGGCGATGCTGTCTGTGCACAAGCCATGCTGGAAAAAGTCAGCACAGTCGCAATCCACCGAAACACCCCAGCTCCCTTGAGTGCCATGGACACAACTACAATCCCAACTTGATCTCAGGCTTCGGCTTTTTGCCTTCGACCCGGTCTCGTTGCCGCTTCAGGTTGAACAGGAACATGCCGGCGCGAATCGCAATCACGGCCGCGAGCGATGCTCCCAGTGCCAGGTTCTGGTGGCCATGTCCACGCAGAACGTAGAACAGGGCTGCAAGCCCCACCACAACAAACAATCCAAACGAAACGATTTCGGCACGGCTTTTCATCCCAGCAGTTTAGTGCATTTGCGCCGCCGCTGGCCGCTCCCTTTCGCACGCTCACAGCTCGATCAATCGCCTGGGATATGCGTCTCCGTAGTCTTCCATTGATCAAGCAGGCGGTGCAGAACAGTACTGCCACACAGATAGGCAGACTCCAGCGCCAGCCTCGAACCTATGTACGGGGCGGTCACCGACTCCGCCGCTGCATGCCCGGGCCGCTGCATCGAGTAGTTGCTTCCCGTCCGCAACACCATCACTCTCTGGTCATCCACTCGTCCCATCTTGTGCAGCCGCTCCACTGCTTCCATAAATCCGGAATCTTCCATCTCCGTCATGACAAAATTGCCCCTTCCGCCCGTGTACAGGTTCACCCAGTCATTGGCATAGCCGGTCATGATCGATCCATGCCAGTAGTAGTCGGAGGCAAAGGTATCGCCCATCAGCACAAAAGGCGGCCGCTGCGCATTCGGGTAGCCGGCAAATCCCAGCCGAAAGTCAGCGACGACCGGATCATCGCCCAGCTTCAGCTGCCGGGTCTGTGCAAAGGCCCATTCCGCGAGCCCGGCATTCAACGCGTAAAGATTGGATCGCAGCCACGGCGCCTTTGGAAGAGCCGCCGGCTTCGGACCAGTCGATCCATTCGGGAACAGCCCGTAAGGCCAGTCCGACGGCGCCTCCCGCGGATCAATCTCACGCGCTACATCGCCCACCACGTAGCGCGCCCACGCCGCTGAGCCGATGGACGCATCCTGCGGATCGACACCGGCAATGCCGTTGATCAGGATGTACGCATGCGTCACATCAAATCGCGGATCGAGACCCAGCGCCATCATCGACGCTGTTGCATTGACCAGCGTCGTGCCGCTCACCATTCCCAGCACAGTATGGTCCGCATTCGTCCGCAATGCGTGAACGCCCCCGGGAAAATCCACGACCTGGTCCAGGTGTTCGCGCTCTACCCAGAACTGGAACTCACCCGGCGTATCACCAGTATCCGCACCCACTTCGAATGTCGTAACAATGACTGCCCGAATAGACCATGGCCGCGACTGTCCCTCTGCTGTCGACGCAATGATGACGACCGCGCAACAGAGAAGCCCAGCCATAGTACGAATCCCTGATAACAGCATGGCGTCTCCTTCAACCAGCCACTCCACGCATGGCCGACGATTGCGAATAAGTTGCTTGCGAGACTCAGATCATACTTCGAGCCACACGATCTTTCTTCATCGCCGCGCTTTTACGAACAATGCGCAACCCTCATCCCTAAGCTGGGTTTACCTGTATGTAGCACGGAGGTAGGTTATGCGAAACATACAAACGTTCACGAAGTGGCTTATGGGCGCAGCTCTTGCCAGTGCGTTCGTTCTCGCCGCCCCTCACAAGGCGCAGGCACAGGTTTCCTTCGGCATTGTTGCCGGCGCTCCCCAGCCCTATGGCTATTACGGGTCGGCCGGCTATGATCGCTGGCGCAATCACGAGTACTGGGAGCGGCGACGCATCGAAGCAGAGCGTGCCGCCGCCTGGCGCCATGAACACTGGGAGCACGAGCGCTGGCATGATCGCGACGGCTGGCGCGATCGCCGCTACTACCGTTAATAGCTCTAGGCAGGCACAAATCTGTGACTGCAGCAGGCCTCGCTGCCATGGCTTACCAGCCGCGGAGCGGGGCCTTTCTCATTGGCGATGCGAGCCCGTCGTAATCGTGGCGCAGGCGCTCGTGGACCGTGCCGCGAAATGGAAAGCCGCACCGGATCTATGTGGAGCGAGACTGACACGCTGCTTCCATGCTCCCTCCGCTACAATCTAGCCAGGAAACCGTCTAACCCACATGCGACTTCTCTATACATTTTCAAGGCTCGGACTGGCTGCGTGCTTACTTCTTCCTGCAGTCTCCCGTGCCCAGTTCTCCAACCCTGCTCCATCGCCCACAACGCAGGTCCACGATGCTTCCGCACTTAAACCGCCGGCAGGCGCGCGCGTCGCCATCGTCGAATTTGAAGACCTGGAATGCCCGGACTGTGCGCGAGCCAACCCGCTCCTGAAAGAAGCTGCCGAGCAGTACCACATTCCCTGGGTCCGGCATGACTTCCCGCTTCCCTTCCATGGCTGGAGCACAGAAGCTGCCATCAACGCACGCTGGTTCGACACCAGGTCCAAGAAAATTGGCGATGAATATCGCGACCAGGTCTTCGCCCACCAGGCACAGATCACCACCACAAACAGCGATGAGACAGCCGAAGATGGTGCAGCCGGGCTGGCCAAGCTCCGCGCCTTCACTGAAGCCTTCGCCAAAAGCCACAACGTCCAGCTCCCGTTCGTTACCGATCCGCAAGGCAGGCTCAAGGCGGATGTGAAGGCGGATTACGCACTGGGTCAGCGCGTCGGCATCGAACATACACCCACAATCTGGGTCGTCACCAACCGCACAAATGGGGTTCCGTTTGTCGAGGTCGTGGATCGCAACAAGCTTTATTCGCTTATCGAAGAAGCACAGGAGCAGACTAGGAGCACCACTGCGTCTCCCACGAAAACCTCTGCGAAAAACGCAGGACACTCCACCCGCTAGACCGCCGTCTATTCAGGAGTGGCTTTCTTGTCCGGGGACGCCGGGATCGACATCGCGATGTACCAGTGATTGCCCGCAGGGTCTTCAATGGCGCTCGATCGCTCACCGTAATCATGGTCAACTGGGCCACTGATCTCTTTCGCTCCCGAAGCCAGGGCTCGCGCGTGAGTCGCATCGACATCGGTGACGAAATAATGCATTGCGGAACGCGACGTCCATGAACCCGTTGTCTCTCCCAGCTCCAATATCGTGTCGCCTACCCGGAATTCGGCATGTGCGATCCGCTCATCAGGGTCTCTTGCAACGAAGTTCTCCGTCGCATCAAATGCCTTCTTTAGAAAAGCAATCAACGTATCTCCGTTGCCCGGCTGCAGGACCAGGTACGCCGTGACATCGCGGAAATGCTGAGGCCGATAGCTGTTTGCCACAATCCCTCTCCTGGTAAGGCAGGTCGGCCCAATCCTGGCCCGATCAGCCGCATTGCGATTGCGACCCGCCTTGTTGACTAGTCCATAACCCTTTACCACCAGCATGACGCACAAGCAACCGCTTTTTTCCGGTGTCACCGAAAAGTAATCCTTGACGAAGCAATTTAGCTCTCTTTAGAGTAGGCGGGCAAGGAAATCCGCAACTTAGGTTGTATTGACAAGGTCCAGGGCTAATGGCGCATATTGCGATCTACTCCTTCTTCGGCTTGGCCCTCGTCACCGGGCTCTATTGCCTCCTCCTCTCCATCCGAGTCGAATTCGCCCGGGTGCCTCGCCTCATCCGCATTGAGAGCAACGCTGTCTATCATCCGGCGATGGCTGATCCGTCTACCCCCGGCAGGGTTGCCCAGGAAGTCAAACGGACCAGGCGCAGATAGCTTCAAGGCAGGGATCATTATGGGGACTGGCTCACCACGGCTGGTCCCCTTTTAACGTCCAGGTCATGGGATAACTCCAACCTGAATAGCTACCTTGACACCGCCCTTCCGGCACCTGTCTGTCAGCGCCCGACGCCTTTACGATCTGCGGTATATATGCGTAATCAAGGATTCAGTCTCTCCCTGCTGGCAGGCCTGCTGTTCATGGCTGCCCTTCCCAGCTCGGCATCCGGACCAAAAGTACACACTGTAGGCCTGGGCACAATCAAGCGGGTACCTTACTCCTCCGTGACTGATCCGGCCGGAGCACTCCCGAATGAAAAGGAACTACGTATCCGCCCCCTGGTCGTCGACACGCGCCTGAAAGAATGGACAACCGGCGAACAGCACGCAATCACGGACCGATCCTTTGCAGTACGCCGTGCCCTCCGTCTGAATGACTCTCTGCCTGGTGACAAAAGCGAACATTGGATCTGGCAGCGGGGTCCATGGCTGCTGGTAGATCGGACCAATGGTCACTACACCGCTCTCAAGCTTCCTGACTACGATCCTGCTGTTTCTACCGTCGTCTGGTATCGCGATTACGCGGCATACTGCGGACTTACCGCGACCGGCAGGCAGCTCTATGCAGTTGTCGCTCAGCTGGGCGCCCGCAAGCCGGTCCTTGCAAGAAAGCTGGCACCTTGGACGCCAGGTCTGAGTGCGGGCGCCGCCGGCGGCTGCACAGCCGCATCATGGCAGCGTGAACCATTGCAGGTCACCTTCCAGCACATTGGCGACGCAAGCGTCAGTTATGACCTCATCGGCCTCTCTGCCGTCCTGGTAGAGGATGGTGACAGCGGCGAAGATTCGGGATCACCAGCGAAGTCGACTGAAGGCGCTACCGGCCTGCAGTAATCGCCGAACTCACCTTCCGTGACCAGGCGACGCTGTTTCACAACCATGCCCGGCTATGTATGTACTGCAGCACCCCTTGTATCAGAGCAGAAGCATTCAACTCAGATTGCAGAGACTCAAGCTCGGCCTGCGCCGCAGGGCTATCTCCGTTATGGATCTGGCACATCGCTCGCCCGATTCGGAGCGCGACATAGCAATCGTCCGCGGCTTTTGTTCGAGACAGACGGACTGCCAGTCTTCCCGGCATTAAAGGAAAACCTTTTACAAAATCAGGCCACGCATTCCAGATAGCCGGATGGTCCAATCCATCGGATAGCTTGATGCAGAACAACTCGATCAGGTGGTCGCAGTACACTCCCTCAACTTCACTCCCGCTGATCTCCTGTTCCTTGCTTGAAGGGTTGTTCGAAGACGGACAGGGCGGCCGCCTGGTAGCAGTTCGCGCCGCGGGAAAGTTAAGACTGCTTTCGTCGTCCATGCATCACCAGCCTTCAATTTATCCGGCTGCTGTCTCTCCCAGTCCTGGAAACCATCCTCTCGGAAAGATGGTGATTCGTTTTGGCGCCCACTCAGCCTGCTGTCCCGGAATGGATTCGCGCAACGCATAAGATAGAAGGGTGATCAGCTTTGAAACCCTCTTGCAGCAGGCTGAAGTCGCCCACGGCCATCTCTGTGCCGGCCAGATCCTGGGGGTACGCATGGCCATGCTCGGATGCACACGCCTCGGCATCGATGATCCACGTGGGGCCGACCGTAAGCGCCTGGTCACCTTCGTTGAAATCGATCGATGCGCGACAGATGCCATCGGGGTAGTCACTGGCTGCCGCCTTGGCAAGCGCGCTCTCAAGTTCCGCGACTGGGGGAAGATGGCTGCCACCTTCGTCGACCTGGGACCCAAGTCCAGTGCGGAGCCACCAGATCCGGCCAATCGCCGGGCAATCCGAATCGCCGCCCGTGAATCCTCAAAAGAACTTGCCCGCACCCTGTATCCTCACGTGGAAAATAAAAACCAGCAGCAGATGCTGGCTTACCGCGAGATGCCGGATGCCGACCTCTTCACCGAACAGTGGGTCACCGTAGATCTGCCTCCACGCGAATTTCCCGGCTTCAAAGGAGCTCGCGTAGCATGCGCAGTTTGCGGCGAGGGCATCAACTATGACCGCTTCCGCGAAGTAGGCAAGCAGATCCTTTGCGCAGGCTGCCAGGATCCGGAAACGCGCTACTACCAGCCGATCTGATCCAGCATCCCGGAAGCTCGGGAAGCCATGTCCGATGTCGCAGGCAGACGTGTACACTCAGGTCACCCGACCCCTGCCGGTGCAGGCACCCTTCCAGGGTTAATCAAATCTGATTGCTTCGGTTGGACATGGCGATTGCTGCTGGAACAGTCTTTGGCCCCTACAAAGTCATAGAGAAAATCGGCTCCGGCGGCATGGGCGATGTGTACCGCGCGCTCGACACACGCCTCGAGCGTGAAGTCGCGCTCAAGCTTGTGTCCGACAACTTCCTTGCAACCGGGCCTGGCAGCGATAGTCCTTCGCCCCTAAGCCCGTCACCAGGTTTTACGCCGCCAGGTACGCCGCACTCGCGCACCCAACTTTCGCATGAACGCTTCTTTCGCGAAGCCCGCGCATCGGCCACGCTCAACCATCCAAACATCTGTGCCATCCATGACGTGGGCGAACAGGATGGCAGGCCCTACCTGGTGATGGAACTCCTGCAGGGCGAGACCCTCAAGCTGTATCTCACCCACCATGTCTTCACCGCAACGGAAGTCATTACCTTCGCTCAACAGGCCGCCAGCGCTCTCGCGGCCGCCCACGCCCGCGGTATTGTGCATCGTGACATCAAACCCGCCAACATCTTCATCGTCGGCAGCGGCCGCGATCGACGGCTCAAGATCCTGGACTTCGGACTCGCGAAAAAGCAGGGCTTCGAAGCCTCTCCTGACTCCCGCTACTTTGATCCGGGTCATGCAGGCAATGGTGCCTCGGCAACCGAGATGCTCGACCTGACCATTCCTGGATCCACTGTCGGCACTGCTGCCTACATGTCTCCGGAGCAGGCGAAAGGCGATCCGCTCGATAGCCGTACTGATCTTTTCAGTCTTGGCAGCGTGCTGTACGAGATGGCGACTGGCCGCCCGCCCTTTGAAGGTCGCAGCACTGCCGAAGTCTTCGCAGCACTGCTGATGAAAGAGCCTCAGTCGATCAGCCTCAGCAATCCAGCCATGCCGGCAGCCCTCGATCCCATTCTCGACAAGCTGCTCGCCAAAGACAGAGACCGGCGATATCGCAGCGCAGAGGAACTGCTGATTGACCTGGATACCTTGTCAGACACGTTATCGAAGCCAGTCCCCTTGAACAGCACTGTTGTCAGCTCCAACTCAACCCCGGTGCAGGCAAAAGCGATTCCACCCGAAGCAGTAAAACAAAGCGCCGTCCGGCGTATTGCCCTGCCCGGCCTGCTTCTGCTGGCTGTCCTCGCCGGTGCCCTCGTCCTGCTTCGTGACCGTATTTTCAGGAAGCCGGCAGCCGGCACTCATCTATCAGGTACCGCCTTGAGCCAGCCGGGCGATCTGAAAGACGCGATTATCGTCGCTGACTTCATCAACAAAACAGGCGATCCCGTCTTCGACACAACCCTCAACCAGGCTCTTCGCGTTCAGCTTGGGCAGTCGCCCGTTCTCGACATCATCAGCCAGCAGCACCTTCGACAAAGTATGCAGTATCTGGGCCGCAGGCAGGATGATCCAGTCACGCCCCAGACCGCGCGCGAGATCGGCGAGCGTGAAGGCGTGAAGGCTATTCTCACCGGCTCCATCGCTCCCATTGGCAAAGCGTTCCTGCTCACGCTGAATGCGCAGAACACTGCCACCGGCGATGACATCGCCAGCGAAGAAGCCACTGCTGTCGACAAAGAGCATGTGCTCGACGCTCTGAACCTCACAACGACCGGCATGCGGGCAAAGCTTGGTGAGAGCCTGGCCAGCATTCAAAAATTGAACGCGCCCTTCGGCCAGGCGACTACGCCCTCGCTCGAAGCCTTCCGTGCCTACGCTCTCGGCGACGCCGCCCATCAAAAGGGAAACGACATTCCGGAAGCCATGGACCACTACAGGCGCTCGCTGGATCTCGATCCTAACCTTGCCATGGCTTGGGCGCGCCTCGGCGTGCTGTATCTCAACAGCGGCCAGGTCAGCAAAGCAGCTGAGTTTTTCACACGTGCCCACCAGTTGAGCAAGAACGTCAGCGAACGCGAAAAGCTCTACATTGACGGCCACTACTATTCCACTGTCGTCGGAGACCTGAACAAGAGTATCGAGACTCTGCAGGTGGCCATTCAGGAATATCCGCTACAGATCGACAACTACATTAACCTCGGGGTCTTCTATCTGCAGAATGGCCAGGTCGGTCAAAGCTATGCCGCGAATCGGAAGGCGCTCGAATTGCAGCCGGATGACGCCATCGCGCTGGAAAACGGGGTCGCTGCTTCAACCGGCCTGGGCAACAATGATGCCGTGGAAGGGTATATTGCGACCGGCAAACGCCTGGGACTGAATGGCACGTCGCTCCTCCTCATCGAATCGCAATACTATGCCAGCCGTGCCGACTGGACGAACGTCCACCGTATCCTGGCCGAGACAGCAGGTCGCCCGGATGAGTTTTCCATTACGGGCAGTTGGGGAGGCGCACTGCCACAACTCGGTCAGTTCAAACTCGCCCAGACGACGCTGCTTCGTTCCGCGGACCAGGCCGCGAGCGCCAAAGCGAAGGACGCACAGGCAAGCGCGCTTCTGAATGCTGCCAATGCAGGCTGGATGGTGGATCAGTGTCTCGATCCCGACCGCTTAGTGAAGCAAGCCTTGTCACTGGATAATGGCAAAGTCACGGAAGGTTTCGCCGCCGGCACACTTGCCTTCTGCAACCGGGTTAAGGCAGCCAACAAAATGCTCTCCGACATTGAAAAGAAATATCCGGAAGACACGCTCATCCAGGAAGTTTACGTTCCGCAGTCACGTGCCTGGCTTGCATTCAAAGCCGGAGACCCGCAGCGCGCCCTGACCTTTCTTGAACGTGTCCGATCGCATGACGATATCTGTCTTGCGCCCTACATGCGCGGCCTGGCTTACCTGGTGTTGAAGGATCCGCATAACGCCATCAACTCATTCCAGAAGGCCACCTTCACCAAGGGCCAGTCCTACTATTCGGGTGCACCGTATGCCCTGTCACATCTTGGCATGGGCCGTGCCTACGCCCTGCTCGGCGACAAAGCTAATGCGAAAAAAGCTTATGACATCTTTTTCGAGGAATGGAAGAATGCCGATGCCGGCCTTCCCGTCGTAGCCGAAGCCCGGAAGGAATACGCCCAGCTTTAGAATCGCTGAACAGTCCTGCCGCGGCCATTTCTAGCTGTGCCTTGCAACTTCCAACGTCCGCCCAACCCGCATGACAGTGCTCTCTGCGAAATGTGTACCCAATATCTGTACACCGATTGGCAAACTGCCTTCTGTAACTTCAGCAGGCACAGATATTCCACAAATCCCCGCAAGGCTTGCCGTCACTGTATAAATGTCAGCCAGGTACATCGCCACCGGATCGTCCGTCTTCTCGCCCAGCTTGAACGCTGGCGTCGGCGCCGTCGGAGTCACAATCACGTCGACATTTTCGAACGCGCGCAGAAAATCCTGTGTCAACAGGGTTCGCACCTGCTGCGCCTTCCGGTAATAGGCATCGTAATAACCCGAGCTGAGCGCATAGGTTCCCAGCAAAATACGCCGCTTCACCTCGGCGCCAAAACCCTCGTCGCGCGAGTTGCGGTACATCGCGGACAGCGTCGAAGCGTCGGGAGACCGGTAGCCATAACGCACACCATCGAAACGAGCGAGATTGGAACTGGCTTCCGCCGTCGCCAGCAGGTAATACGCCGGCACTGCAAATCGAGTATGGGGAAGCGATATCGCTAGGACGACACAACCCTGCATGCGCAGCTTGTCGATGGACCCCTCAACGGCAGCACGCACCTCATCATCCAGGCCTTTTCCAAAATATTCCGCCGGCACACCCACTCGCAGCCCCTTCACCGGACGCTGCAGTTCGGCAACGTAATCTGGAACCGGCTCTTTCGACGATGTTGAATCAAGCGGATCATGACCCGCCATCACCTTCAGCAGAACAGCCGCATCTTCCACGGTTCGGGTTACCGGCCCCACCCGGTCCAGCGACGACGCGAAAGCAATCAGCCCATAGCGCGAGACACGGCCATACGTGGGAAGCATTCCCACCACGCCGCAATACGAGGCAGGCTGCCGGATCGAACCACCCGTGTCCGTACCAAGCGTGGCAGCAGCCAGGTCTGCGGAAACTGCTGCAGCAGAGCCACCACTGGAACCACCCGGGACCCGATCCATGGCTGCCGGATTGCGCACCGGGCCATAAGCGGAATTCTCATTCGAAGAACCCATGGCAAACTCATCGCAATTCAGTTTTCCAAGAACAATCGCACCCGCTTCCTGCAGCTTCTTCACCGCAGTCGCCGTGTAAGGCGGTCGATAATCTTCAAGAATGCGCGACCCAGCCGTGGCTGGAATTCCTTCTACTGCTAAAACATCTTTAATGCCGAGTGGAACTCCCGCCAGCGGAAGCAGTCCTTCCGGCGATCTGCCATCACGCTTCACCTGGTCATCGATCGCATCCGCGTGGGCGAGGGCCTGCTCCCGGTTCAGGGACAGGTAAGAGTGAATCTGCTCATCGAGCTTGTCTATCCGGGAAAAATAGCGTTCTACCTCGGTCCTTGCCTTCGAGGCACCCGTGGCGATCCTGTTACGCACATCAACCAGCGAAGAGGCTGCGGGCGCCGCATGCGAGTTCACGTCCTTTGTCTCCAATGCTCCGTACTCATCCTTTATCTTCAACTGCCGACTCTCAACCCTGAATCTGGAGAAACAACGTTGCAACTCAGCGCTCGATCACCTTCGGCACTTTGAAAAAGGTGCCATCCGTCTCAGGGGCCGCAGCCATCACATTCTCGCGGGCCAGCGATGGTCGAAGCTCGTCCACGCGCAGTGACTCGCGTGAGTCCAGAACCTCCGACCCCTCAGCTTGGATCACTTCACTTACCTGCGCCATCGGCTCAACAGAGCTCGTGTCCAATTCATTTAGCTGGGCGACATAGGTCAGGATCGCGCTGAGATCGCGCTGCATCGCCATCTCTTCCTCGGGAGTCAAACGAAGATTACTCAGGTCGGCAATGTGCCGCACATCTTCCACAGAAACGCTGGTACTACTTTCCGACACGCGGGTTTCGTTAGTGCCCAAGACAGACTCTCCAGGCATCAGTATACGGAGGATTGAGCAGAGCTCAGCCTTGACTGTCCTAGATCGATGAGGCAGCGGTTGAGAACATTCCAGGTTTGCAGCAGACAGGCACCCGATTGGTGCCGAGCTAGCAAAGCTTGTTCAGGTCGACCATGGTATCGCGGCGGCCGGAAGCACAGGCAAGCGCCGTTCTGACAAGGAGCTTCAAATCGCTCAGCAGGGTTGCGGACTGCATGTAATCCGCATCCAGCTTTGCCTTGCAGGGGGCAATCCGGCGCACACAGAACAGCTCGAGTTCCTCTTCCGGCACCTGCCGCAACATCTCTTCTTCGCAGCGGAACACCAGGGTTGCCGCTCCCGTAAGCCCGGGCCGGAATGGCATCTCAAGGGTCTCGTGGTGCGGAAGTTTGGGTCTCGGTCCGATCAGGCTCATATCCCCGATCAGCACATTCCAGAGCTGGGGCAACTCATCCAGCTTGTAGCGCCGAAGCCTTGTTCCCACCTTGGTGACCCGGCGGTCTCCATGCTTGGTAACGGTGAAGTCGCGATGCGGGGTTTTTACATCCATCGTCCGGAACTTGTAGATGGTGAAAAGGTTCCCGAAACGACCCATGCGTCTCTGACGGAAGATGATCGGCCCGTTCGAATCGATCCTGACACATACAGCTATCAGGAGAAGAACAGGCCAAAGAAGCAGCAACGCCACTGAAGCAGCCACGATATCCATAAGCCGCCGCGTGGGGGACAAAGTCCAGAAACTTGCAGCAGCAATCTTTAAGTCGCTATCGACCAGGAATGGAAACGTAAGAGTCGATCGGCGTCGTCCCGTCTCCTCCGGTGACTCGACCTGCACTTCATCCCAAAGGCTTTGTGTTGCAAGGGTTCTACTGGTTTCGATAAGACTCATCCGCCGCCTGTGGCCGAAAGCTCTCGGCGCCATTCCCATTTTCTTAAACTCTTCAAACTGATAGCAAAAACCGACAACAGTGCTTAATTGAACTTGCAAATTACAGCCACTGAAGAAAGTACATCAGTCGACAGACGCCGCTCCTTGATCCACAGTACCAGCGTCAAGCCCCTACCTGACTATCATTGTACGATGCGTGAAATTACGCAGACGTGCTTCTCTACCTCAACCCGCTTCCTGCCATGAAGTCTCTCACGACGTCCAAGAAAATCTCTGGCAAAAGATGCACTTTGAGGATGCGCGCACCTCCAGGCAACCATTTCAGAACTTGGCAGCGCAGCTTTCTGAATCA
The DNA here is from genome assembly GCA_964657395.1 of uncultured Ktedonobacteraceae bacterium. Taxonomy (GTDB): domain Bacteria; phylum Acidobacteriota; class Terriglobia; order Terriglobales; family Acidobacteriaceae. Next base: position 25,131 of record CAZZUX010000022.1, on the reverse strand, counting down.
GAACAAGCTGACGCCGCCCCTGCCTGAAACCTTATGTTTCGTCGTTTGCTAACTGTATACTTATGATGAGGTTCCGTGGCAATACCCTGAACGATCAAATGGCGGCAGGATGTTCCAAAGAGTAACTGTTAACTCCACGCAGACCCATCCGTGAGATCTTCCTGGTTCCTGTGCCACTCTCCTCGGTTCCAGCTTTTCACCAGAAGTGATGCTTAACTTGGCTCGCGGTACTGAATCAACTGCCGACCGTGGCGCAGAGCCTAAGAAGCTCTGGCTCTTCTACCACTACCTTCATCCCGATACTGTAGTCAGCGCTGTTCACATGCATCAGCTTTGTCTCGGGTTGTCCAGGCATGGCTGGACTGTTACCGGGATAGCCGGTAACCGCGGTTGTCGCGACGAGTCCGTCCTCTACCCGCAAGATTCCGAAACCAACGGCATCTCTCTACGGCGCATTTGGCGTCCGCGTCTGCGACAGTCCTCAACTTCAGGAAGACTGCTGAACGCGCTCTGGATGATCGGCGCCTGGAGCCTGCTCGCCTTCAGCCACGAGACACCAGACGTCATCATCCTCGGGACTGATCCCGTTCTGAGTGTCACTACCGCGATCTTCTGGAAGCTTGTCAATCCGGACACGCGCAGCCTTCACTGGTGCTTCGACCTGTATCCGGAGGCCGCCTTTGCGGATGGTGTCCTGCGACCAACCAGCCGTCTCGCCCGCGCACTCAGATTCATCCTTAATCGGGCTTATGGTGCCTGCGATGCTGTCGTTGACATCGGGCCGTGCATGCGGGAGCGCCTAGCTCCCTACATGCATGCACGTCCGGCGGATGCGGCCCCGCTCCAGCAGGCGACGATTGTTCCCTGGGCTCTCCACGAGCCGTCCGCCGTTCTGCCCCCGCCATTGAAGGAGCGGACTGCAATCGCCGGCACCCGCAAGCTGGTCCTCCTTTACTCCGGCAGCTTCGGCCGTGCGCACACATCCACCCACTTGCTGGCCCTCGCCAGGGCGCTCCAGGGTGCGGATGCAGCGCTTGCCTTCAGCGTACTCGGCAACTGTGAAGCGCAGTTGCGCGCCGACATTGCCGCCATACCTCCTGGCAGTTCCTGTGCCGTCGTCCAGGTTCCGTTCGCTTCCGCGGAAAGTGTTCTGGATCGCCTCGCTGCTCCGGACGTTCACATGATCAGTCTTGCCGACGATTGGACCGGCCTGGTCGTTCCCTCCAAGTGTTTCGGCGCCCTGGCCGTGGGCAGGCCCCTGCTCTTTAGTGGCAGCCGGCACTCGTCCATCGCTCTCTGGATCGAGCAGTATCAGCTGGGATGGGTACTCGACGGCAGCAACATCGCCACCGTCGCACACGATCTGCTGGACTACATCGAAGACCCTGTTCGCGTCCGTGACATGCAACGGCGCTGCTTCGTCACCTACCAGCAACATTTCGCGCGGCAGCCCGGCATCGACCACATGCAGGCATTGCTCCAGCAGATCACAACCCCGGACTAATCATTCCCTATCCTGCCTGCAAAGCCTTCTCGTAGGCGGCTAAGGTAGCAGCAGCAGTCCGCTCCCAGCTGTAGCGTTTTACCTGTTCCAGACCCGCAGCTCTCTTCGCTGTTCTCAGCCGCTCGCTCCCCATCAACTGGTCGATCACGCTTATCAATTCCTCTACCCGCGTTGGATCAAAATAGAAGGCCGCGTCTCCACAAATCTCCGGCAGGGCCGATGTCCTGCTCACCAGCGCTGGGCAACCTGCAGCCATCGCCTCCAGCGGCGGAAAGCCGAACCCTTCATACAGGCTCGGATACACAAGCAGGTGAGCGGCACGATAGGCCGCAGCAAGCTGCTCGTCACTCGCCCGCGGCAGCAGCCGGACGCGGGATCTCAGACCCAACCGGTCGATGTACGAGCCCTCCTCCACCGTGAAGGCGCCTCCTCCCACCGCCAACAGCCACAAAGCATTGTTGCCTTGACTCGCCAGGGCTTGCAGAACAACAGAGAAATTCTTGTACGCTGGGCGGCTGCCGACATACAACACGAACGGGTACCCCCCCAAATCGCTTCCGGGATCTGGTAGCAAATTCTCTTGAAGACCGTCCCCACCCGCTTCCAAGGGCGTAAATCCCTGGTAAATGACCTCTGTCTTCGTTTCATCCACCCCGTAAAACTCCAGCAGGTCGTTGCGGCTGCTTTCCGAGATGCAGAGTATGCGGTCAGCCCGGTCGTACAGTCTTGCGAGCCGGGCATGGATTGTCGCAGCATCTTTAAACAGCTCCGGAAAACGGTCCGGCGTGCTGTCATGATGCGTCACCACCAGGGCCCGCCGGCGAACCCAGGGAAGTGCTCTCTGGTAGGTGGCGTGATAGATGTCATAACGGCCGCGGAACGGCGCCACTGCTGCAGTCATCGCCTCGTTCGTCGCATACCGCTGGTACCCGGCTGTCAGACCCTTAGCCGGCCATGACAGCACCCGGGCCGATCCCCTTAGTTTCCCGAACGGCATGGCCGAATCCGTAAGACCCAGCAGCAGCTCCGGCCGCAACTGGTCATCGTTCGAAAAGCTCCTGGCCAGTTCGTAGAAGTAGCGCGAGACACCGCCGGCATCCTGCAGCGACGTAACCTGGTGGTCGAACAGGACGCGCATGCTTCAGGCGCCAGCCACAGCAGCCTGCCGCTCCGCCCGCCGTCGACGCCACTGCTCCAGCCTCGCAGCCTTCGATGTGGATATCCTGCGCAGCAGGCTTTGGCGCGTCATCTGCGAGAAGACTGGATTGCGGTATCGTCGCTGTCGCCACACCCGGGCTGCCAATCGCAGCGCCTGCACGCCATTCTGCAGGCGGTCGCGATACAGATCGAAGAACGCCTGCTCCGCCGCAAGAAAATTGCCGTAGCGCTCAGGGGTCATGCGGCCATCGTAGTCCAGCATGGTCATGCTGTGCTGCAGGCGCAAATCAGACGCAAGAAAAATCCTGCCGCCTTTCGCGTACAACCGGTGAAAGACTTCAATATCTGAGTAGTCCAGCCAGAAGTCCTCACTGTACCCGCCGACGGCTGTCAGCGATGAGGCGCGCATCAACACACCACTATTGGCCGCAAACGAATCCTCTTCCAGGATGCGCGATGGCTCCGGCGACGACGATTTGTGTCGATGCCGTAAGACCTGCTGCGGCGAGAGCTGAAGATCCCCTTCAAACAGCAACGGCGCCACGGCCGCAATGCGAGCATCGCTCTCCACCTCGAGCCTGTGTCGCGACATACCGGCAAGGTAGGCTGCATTCACTTCCGTGTCCTGATCCAGTAACAGCATCCAGGAAAGACCTTCCCGGTTACAGATCCGCAGCGCTGCGTTGTACGCACCCGAAACTCCATCATTCGGTAGCCCTTCCGCGGCAGCGTGACGATACGTGAATGGGAACGACAACTCCGGTTCATGCCATCGCTTCGGGCTGTTGTCCCAGACCAATACCCTGTACCGGGCCAGCACTTCCGGCTGCTCTGCATAGACGGCTGCGAGGCATTGCAGCGTCCTGGAACGCAGGGGGTCTTCCTCGCCTGCCGGTCGGGCGTCGTCCTCTTTCGACCCCCGGTACAGCACCACTATGATCAGCGTGTCGTCCGGGGCACTCACGCCTCGATCTCCGTCCCATTTTTATCGATGCGAATCTCCGGGATGCTCACTCTCCCGGCGATCGAAGCTTCCCACCGCCGCAGCCGCTCCACGCGAGAGACAAGCAGACGTTCGCGAATGAGCCGGAGTGTCGTCTCGAAAAAGTGCAGCGGGTCCCCTCTGCGTCTCTGATTCACAGCACGCAGGATCAGCCTGCCGAGATACAGCAGCCGGCCGGCCCAACCCGCATGCAGATCTCGGAACGCTGCCTCTGCCGTCGCGAAGTTGCGAAAGCGTTCCTCCGTCATCGCCTCCCTGCCATCCTCGAGCGAGAGCTGGTGACGAAGCTTAAGTTCGCTTTCCACCCACACCCGAAAACCGTGCACGTGCAAGGCGTGGAACACGGAATGGTCCAGGTAGTCGAGCCAGAACCGGCGGTCATATCCGCCGCTCCGCTCCAGCGCCGCTACCCGGATCAGCGCACCCGAATTGTAAGCTCGCACCTCGGCGTCCACTACCCCCGGCCGGTCGATCAGAATACGCCGCTCCCTCACTCCTGCGGCAACCGGCGACAAGGCTTTACCTTCGTCATTGACTAGCCGTGGCACAATCGCGCCAACCAGGCTGCGGCCACTTAACTCATTCGCCCGCTCCTCCATGCAAAGAAGAAAACCAGTTGGCAGCTCAGTATCCTGGTCCAGGGTCAACATCCACTCGGTGCCGCTTTCCTTCGCTATCATGAGCGCGTAATCATAAGCCCAGGCCAGCCCGTAATTGCCAGCCACACTCACGACCTCTACCCAGGCAGGCAGCTCTGCGGGCAACGAGAGACCCCGAGAACGACCATCCACCGGAACATCGTTCACGCACACCAGCAACTCAAATGCGCGAAGACCTGTTTCTACTTGTTTCCGAATCGATCGCCAGCTTGCCGATTGTTCAAGAGAACACTGGTAAAGCACCAGGACGGCAAGAATACTCACGCCCGATGCTCCCGGGTCACCGCTCACTGCCGGCGGTTCGGCTCTCCCGCCACGGCCAGCCGCCTCACCACTTCCGTCCAACCAGCGCAGCCCTCACCGCCCACAATTTCCCATGTAGCCGGGGATCTTCCTGGATGTACTCGTACACGTAGAGCACCATGCACCAGATCACGCCAAGAACAAATCCAAGCGCGGCTCCCAGGACGATCAGCAGCTTTGTCTTGGGGTAAGTGGTAATGAATGGGACCTCTGCCGGATCGAGCAGCTGCACGATCGGCGCTGCCTTTGCCTCGTCGATACGAGCCGCTTCCAGCTGCCGTGCAAGAAGTTCATAGAGAGTCTGGTGATACTGCACATCGCGTTCCTTACGGATGTACTCCAGGCCGACTCCAGGCACCTGCCTCGTGGAAAGTCCCAGGTCGTCGCTTTCCTTGACACCCGCCCGGCCCTCCATGGCCCGAAGCTGCTGCTCCAGTCCGGCCAGTTCAGACCTTGCCCGCATCACCTCGGGATTCTCATTCGTGGATGACGTCAGCAGCGAAGATATCTGCACCTGCTTGCTGGTGATATTGGCCCGCAGCTGCGCGATCTGGCTGATGATGACCGACGTCTGTCCCTGCAGTTGGATGACGCCGGACTTCTCTTCTTCCTGCTTCAATGCCACTTCGGCATCTGCAAGCTTGTTCTTTTCCTGCTCCAGCTGTTTGTCAAAAAATAGCCGTCTCTGGGCTGCCTGCCCAATCGCAAGGTTGTTATTCAGCGCATAAAGGGAACTGGCATAATCATCGGCGAGTGCCGCAGCACGCTTGGCATCCTTGTCCCGCACCTTGATGGTGATCAAACCATCTTTGCCGGAACTGAGCTTGGTACGGCCGCCCAGGATAGCGCCGGCAATATCTATCCGGCCAATCTTGTATACCTGGTCGAGCCTGTAGTCCTTTGCCACTCGCTCCCGCACTGTGCGACTGCCCAGCAGACCTATATAGAGATCGGATGGGCTCTTCATACCACCTGCCAGTCCGCCTAACAGGCTTAGCTGTCCCATCAGCGCAGAGCTCGATTGCTGCTCCTGCGGAGGCATGATGACCGTATCCGCCTCATACAGCTTTGGCTGGGTCAGCGCATACAGAAAGAAGGCCAGCGCGCCGACCAGCGTAAAACCAAGCAGCAGCCACTTCCTTCGCGCAAAAATAAGCGCAATATCAAGCAGATCCAGGCCATGCTCCGGCTCAGGATTCGTGATCTGCTCCGATCCCGGGGGCAGCTGCGCGATTTCAGGTGGCAACGTCTGCTGGTACATATCCGTTACGATCCAGACAACATCAGAAATTACTTAACACGGCTCCGGTAAATGCCAGGGACGAGAAGAGTTGCGCATAATTCGCGAACGCACGCGCACCTGAGCCTTTATAGACCTTCTCCGGTACGACAATCGTATCCCCTGGATTGATGTTCTCATCGGCAAAGGTGTTACCCCAGAAGGAAGTGGAGGCTTCCTTGCTAAGCACCGCACCATCCGCCCGGACGATAAAGACATGCTTGCGGTCCGCATCTCGGTTCGGCCCACCCGCCAGTTTCAGATAGCTGCTCACCCGCGCACTGCCATCGAACAGGAATGAACTTGGATCGTAGACCGAACCCACCACGTTCACATTGGATGGCTTGGCCGGGACCACCAGACGATCCCCATCCTCCAGCGTCAAGTCCGGTATAGCGCTGGCGTCGTTCGACTTCGGCTTCAGATTCAACACGATACGGCCGCTGGCACGCAGCTGCTTCAATCGCGTGATCAACAATTGTGTAGTCGATAACGTGGCTTGCGAACTTGCCGTATCCTGCGGGCTGAGAGCGCCGGCCGCAGAAGCAACCGCCGCCCGATCAATCTCCAGTTCCAGGGTAGATACGTAGTCATCCAGCCGCGCCTGCTGTGCGATACGCGTCGACGCCCGCGTAAACTCGGCACCGAACAGGTAGGCATTCGGCGTTACGCCACCCGCACGAACCAGCAGCTGCCGCAGGGTTTCGCCGGGCAGCACGCTGTAAATTCCCGCATGACCCACTTCCCCTTCGAGCCGCACCAGCTTGGTCTGCTGCCGCAGCGGGACACGAATATCTGCCTGCGAGAAGATCGTGATGATGTCGCCCGGCTGTAGCAGCAGATCTTCCTGGGGATCATGCGCCAGGACCAGCTTGCCCAGGTCGAACGGCACCAGCTTCGTCTCGAAGGTCTTCGGATCCAGCCGCTCGATCACGGCATAGGAAAAATCAATATCCGGCGCTGGCAGCCTCACATCGTTAATGCGGTCAGCGCCCGCAGTATTCTCCGTGTACGTGCGGCCAGCCTGGTCCGCCAGCGTCGTGCCACCCAGCACATAGGTCCTTACATTGCAGGTGACACCCGGTACCGGACTGTTTGGCTGGTTGGCCGTACCACCCGGCGGCGTATTGTCGGGGCAGTCCGGCAAATTCGGGTTGCGCAACGCAGATTCGGTACCCGTTCCGCTGGTCTGCGACGCCAGCTGCTGAAAAGCATCCTGCCCATCACTGTTGCCGTACAGCGTGCCCGCCGCGCTGCCGTAATTCGGATCCTGTATTCCCGGCTGCGCCTGCATCGGAGTCTGCTGCTGTTGGTTCTGATTTGTCCCGGTCTGCGACTGCCCGTTGCTGGCCGCGTAATTCGAGCGCTGGGCCGCGGAGGCGGCAATCTGGATCCGCTGCGTCGGGTCCGGCTCAAAATCAGGACTGGGCCGTCCCGAGTGATTCCTACGCTGCCAATAGTTCCTCGTCACTAGGGAGGCACTGTCTGGAATTAGGTCGCTGAGCTTAAGGCCTTCATGCCATCCGAACCGCCCCGGGTCGGCCACGTTGCCTCGGATCGTCACAGTCTGCGCAAACTGCGGAGAGATGGGCGAGATGCGCACGATGTCGCCATCCTGCAACGGCGTATCCATGTTCCTGGTCAGCGAGATCTGGATGGTCGTGCGCTGATGCTTCTCGTTGATCCGTTCGATCGCGGCATTGGAGAGCGAAGCAAGCACAGACAAACCACCGGCATCTTTCACCAGCTCATCGACCGTCGTATCCGGCTTCAACTCGTAAATTGCCGAGTTGCGGACGCTTCCGAAAAGTGCAGCCTGTGGTCCCACCGGCGGAATGTAAATCACGTCGCCCGGCAGCAGCGGAACATCCTTCGACTTATCTCCGTAAATCAACAAGGCATACAGATCAAGGTCAGTAACCACCTGGCCGGAACGCCGCAACTGAATATGGCGAAACGAGCCCTGCGGCGCCGGACCTCCTGTAACGAACAGTGCATTCACCAGCGTGGCCAGGGAACTCACCGTAAAAGATCCCGGCTGGCGTGCGGCACCTGTCACATAAATCCGGATCGAGTGCAGCTGGCCCATGGTTACCGAAACATTGAAGTTGCGATAAATCTTCGAGACCCGCGAGCGCACCTCGTCCTGCACTTTCGAAAAAGGAACGCCCGCAACCTGGATCGTGCCGACCTGGGGCAGATACACCGCCCCGTTCCGGTCAACTGTCACCGACGCTGTCAGGCTCACCTGGCCCCACACTTTGATCAGTAACTCATCGCCCGCACCGATAAGGTAGTCAGGCGTGACCGGCACCTGCTCCAGGGGAGCAAAGGTCGACGGCGATCCCCAGAAAAGATCCGCACCAAAAATTGGCAGCGTGCGCCCGATCGAAGAGGACACCATCTGCTGGAATTCCGTGGTCTGGGCCAACCGCAGCGCGCGTTCTGGATTAAATCGATACTGTTGCCACCAGTCATTGATGCCCGGCTTTGTCTGGTTGTCTGTGTAATACGGACTCGCAGCGAAACCGGTCGCAGGATTAAAGCCCTGCGTTGCACCGGACAAATTCTGCACTGAGCCGGGATTGATCTGGCCGCCACCCTGCTGCGAAGCCCCCATGCTCGACCCGTTAGGAGTGGTTCCCATGCCCGTAATCGAGTTGGTCAGAGTCCCGTTACAGGTAGGGTCATTGGGATTGCAGTTCAGCGGAGTGGACTGCGCCACCGACACGCGGCAGGTCAGCAGAAGGAAGGAGGTCAGCACAACAGCGGCAGCGGCGGCAGCTTTACAGCAAAATCGTTTGCTCATACTCATGTACGGCGCGGAGACTTCCGCACGTGAACAGCATTTCCAGCTACTCACGAAAGGCCGCTGCCGGCCTCCACCATCGTCTACTCCTTCGACAACTGTAGTTCTTACTCTACTTCAACCCGCTGGCCCGCTTATTAAGGAGCCCAGGCATGAGGCAGCGGCAGGATCTCACATCAATAGAGTTACAGTTTATTGGGCGTTAGCCCGCAAAAGCAATCAGGATGCCCACTCTGCTTGTCCTGTCTCCAGGACCTTTAACCAGGCATCGTCGGCAGGGCCAGTCAACCGACAATGGCGGTTAGCGTTTTGCCTACTGTTCCAGGAGAAGGTTCATGCTCGCCGTCCGGCTGATACCGGGCGCCGTCGCCGTCACTGTCAACGTATAGCTGGCAGACCCGAGACCCCCTCCGCCTCCACCACTGCCTCCCGTGCCGCCGCCCGTACCGCCGGATGCCGATCCGCCGCTGGCATTCGCGCTGCATCCCGATAGGCCTCCAGCAAGTGCAATCGCCGCTATGAGAACCGTCACCGCTGGCCACGCCACTCTCTTCCGTCTGCAAAAACCAAGCAAAGGCACCATCAACGCTGCGACGAGCCACCTGGAGGAACCGTCTAAGGTCAGCCCGCCTGACGAACTGACCGTCAGCGGCGGGGTCACCACGGACACTAAAGCACTTCCGGTCACCCCACTCACAATCTGTAGACTTGCCGGGTTCGTCGTGCATGACGAACCCGCCGGAAGGGCCGGCACGCTGGTACAAGCCAGGCTGATTGTTCCCGCCGAGGTGCCGGCGCCCACAACACTTAAGCCGAAGTTCGCCGTCGTGCCAGTCACAATGGTTGCCGTGGAACTGCCAGTCGTCGCAATCGTAAAATCCAACCCTGTACCGCTCAAGGCCGAAGTCAAACCGGAACTCAGTTCATGGGCGTACACGCTCAAAGACCCCAGCCGCCCGCCCGTTGCGTTCGGTGTGAAAGTCACCGGCAACACGCAGCTTCCACCCACCGCCAGCGTAGTGCCGCAGGTGCCGCTCGTGTAGCCAAAGTTTCCAGCGGCCGCGTAGGTCAATCCTGTCAGTGCCACGTTCCCGTTGTTCGTCAACGTGAAGGACTGCGCCGCCGACGTACTCCCCTGTCCTTCCGAACCGAAGTCCAGCGACTGTGGTGACAGCGAGGCCACGCCTGGCGGCGCCGCTCCCGCACCAAGCAGGTTCACCACCAGCGCATTTGCACCGATATGGAGCGAGTCCGCGATCACCAGGGTGCCTGACCTTGCGCCCGGCGCCTGCGGAGCGAAAATCACCTTGATGGCACATGGCTGGCCGCCGACCGGAATATTGGTCGCACACGCCGACCCATCCACCTGAAAATCCACGGAGTTCCCCGTCGGCGTGATGAGCGTCAATGGCATACCGCCACTGTTAGTGATAGTCACATACTGCGCCGCGCTCGCCGTCCCAACCGCCTGAACGCCGAAGCTGAGCGAGTTCGCACTCAATGTGTCGGTCGCCGGGGTCGTGACCGGAGGCGGTGGCACCGGGGCACTCGCCAGCAGCATCTCGTAAGCACCGCGACCGTAAGTCCCCGCCACCAGCAAGGTCCCTCCCGCTCCATTAGTCGACAACGTCGTCACCGGCGCATCGGGCAGTCCAATCCCGTACAAACTCCAGCATTGGTTGCCGCCTGTACTGCAATTGGAAACGCTGGCCGTCATATAGACGCCGGCGTCCGTCGCCACGTACACCACACCGGCGTTCCCAGGATCAATCACCAGGGCGTTTACCGGGGCGTTCGGAAGATTCGCGGTGATATTCGTCCAGTGCAGCCCCTGGTCGATGGAACGATACACCAGCGGCTCACTGGTGCTGCTCCCGCTGAAACCCTGGATCGTCGCGTAGACAGTCCTACCCGTGCTGTCATGAGCATCAGCCACAACAGCCGACACCCCGAATCCGCCGGGATTGAACTGGCCGTCGTTGGCAGTCAGATCGTTTACAACCGGCGAATCAAACAGATCCGTCCACTCAGCCGCACCACTCTGCGTCGCACTTATGTTGGCAGTGAACACATGCCCGGCAACGATTCCGCCTCCAGTCAAACTCCCCTGCATGCCCGCATACAAAATCTCCTGAGGGAAAGCAGACGTTCCACCGGCTCCCAGCGATTTCACCTGGGCATTGCCTGAACACCGGCTCTGGTTGTTCAGATCAAGCATGCCGCTGATCGCATTTGCGCCTGTCCACGACAAGCTCCCGCCAGCAACGCCAGCGGCAATCCCGCCTCGCCAGATCCTGCACGTACCGACGATCATGCTGGAAGAGTCCTGCGGGTCGAGCATCCACACCGCCGGCTCTAAAAGATCCTGCCCGTCACCTTCTGTCTGCGCATCTCCGATCAGCGGCAACGCCGCAAAGGTCGATGGAAGACACCCTCCCCCGCTCCCGCAGAAGCTGATGGACACACCCGGACCCGAAGTGGCAAACCAATTGGAAGGAGTCACCGGATCGATCGCAGTGTAGGCGCCATTCCCATCCAGCGCCTGCTGCCATGTGCCGCCTGAAGTGGACGTCCCAGCACTGCCATCCACTCCCTGGCCTGCAAGAAGCACCGCATCGCTTCCCGGAGAGGGTGCGACGCTGCTGAGTTCAGCAAGCGATCCCAGGCTGAGGTTCAGGTTCTGAAAATGCGCCGCGTCATCACCCGAACATGCCGGCGCTTGCTGATCGATCGCGTCCGTCGTTCGCCATAGTCCACCATCGTTTCCAAAAAAGAGCAGCCCATTCGGTCCCACGGCTACCGCATGCTGCGAAGGCGCGACCTGCGCGCAAAAGGATGTCTCGGCATTCGTCGTATTCCGCCACGGCACATTGGTCGCCGTCAGTGGACGTTTCCAGACATCTTCCGTTCCCACAAACAGCAGCGTGTCGGCATTTGACGCCACCGCCGCCAGCCACAGGTTATAGTCGCCCTGCGCGATCGTTCCATCACCCTCTTCCAGGGCTGTATCAGCAATCCGCGTCGCAAAGTTGGTTGTCGTTCCACTTGTGCAAGAGCCGCCGTAGGCCGCACAAACATCCTGCCAGATGCCCTGGTCAGCCAGGTTGATATCGACAGTCATTGCGAACGTATCGCCGGTGATCGGCTGCACAGCCAACGCACCGCGAAAGATCGGGCAGCTGATCGCTCCCGGAGACCGCGTCGGGCACAGCTGCGGTGACAGATTGCTTCCCGGCTGGTTTGCGAGGCGCGTCCACGTCACTCCATCCGGAGAAGAATAATAGCCGTGGAATCGAACCGCCGCATAGAACCGCTGCCTGATCGGGTTCCACACCACGGCCGTTGCCGAGTTCCCGTGCAGACCATTCCTGGCCGACAATGGCCCCTGCACGACCTGGCCCGGACCGTCCGTCAGCGTGGCCATCAGCCAAGTCATACCCGCGTCCGGCGAGTAGTACAGCCCGTCCGCACTCTTCAACTGCTCGGCACTCACCACGGCCGCGTCATAGGCCTGCGTGACCGCCGCAACCACCAGGCTGGGACTGGTGGTACTCCACGCGAACCCCGAGAATCCTTCTCCATAAAACGAAACCGGCGAAGCCGGCAGTTGATCACTTGAATGCGAGATTGTCGTCCAGGTCGCGCCATGATCGGTGGAGCGCAAAATGCCGCTGCCGTAGTAGGAATCAAGCGCATCATTCGGATCGCCCGTACCCGCCAGGATGACGCCCGTACCACCCGGCTGCACGCTGATCGCGCCAATACTCTGCGATCCCACACCAAGCGTCGAAGGGATGGCGTTGTCACTGATCTGCGCAAACGTCGCCGCCCCCGCCGCGTTTACCGACTTCCAGACGCCACCTCCCGTTGTGCCGAGATAGGCGGTATTTCCCTGCAGATCCGCCGGATCCAGCGCAATACTGGCAATGCGTCCCGTGATTGCTCCGTAAGGAGATGTCAACGTCTGCATCGGGCCAATCGCATGCCAGTTCGTCGCGATGTCAGCCGGCAGAGAATTGCTCGACACTCGTCCCGTGAGAAGAGGCTTTGCGATAGCGGTCTTCTCCCCGCCCCCTGCGGTCATGCGCACCCTGAGCTGCATCTCGGACGCATACCTGCGCACCCGCGCCTCGGCAAGCGCACGCGCAAACCCCTCGGCTTGCCCATTTCCGTGCTCGGCTGACGCACCTGGTTTGACCCTGGTCGCGAGCCCACGATGTGCAAGAAATCGTTGAGCTTCCGCGCGTCGCTGCCCCGCGCCGGCCAGGACCTGCGCGTCTGTCATCCTCACTAGCAACAACACCAGGATCAAAAAACAACATGGCTTACGCCGCAAGTACTTCAAGGCCGTACTCCAGTGCCGTCTTAGCAGCACATGTGGGAAATTCCGCGCTACGTTGCTCTCACCATCCCCGCCGATTTAGGCCGGTCTGCTGCGCAGCATACACGCTTCTCTTCTAAACTTTATGCACGTAACAAGGGCAGTTGCGGTAAGTATGGCGCCTCCTAGGTGCTAAACCGGCAAGTTTCGGCCAGGGTGTGATTACTGCGGATCACACCGTCGTTCAGGTAACCTTTGCTGTTATCTTTCCATCGATTAGCTTGAGCGTCAGACCCGGGGCGGCCTGCCAGAAGCCTGCTCAAGCTGAAATGGCAGCGAACGCTTCCTTGTACCAGGCAACTGTCCGCCTCAGTCCTTCTTCGAACCCGACCTGCGGTTCATAGCCGAACGCATCGCGCGCCGCGCTTATATCCGCCTGCGAATCGAGTACATCGCCAGTCCGGGCAGGACCAAACAATACGGGCTTCCGGAAATCGAGCAGCGTCGCAATCACCGCAAATGTCTCCTTCAGCGTGTGACGGCCTCCGCAGGCAACATTGAAAACCCGGCCCGCCACCTTTTCTGCGGGCGCTGCTGCAGCCAGCAAGTTGGCAGAAACAGCATTGGCAATATAGGTGAAATCACGCCCCTGTTCGCCAGTGCCGAAAATGGTAGGCTGCTCACCTCGCATCATCTGCAAAATGAACTTCGCCATCACACCGCTATACGGCGATTGCGGATCCTGCCGCGGCCCAAAAATATTGAAGTAGCGCAGGCACACCGTTTCCATCCCATACACCTGCCAATAGCTCTTCATGTAATACTCGCCTGTCAGTTTCTGTACCGCGTACGGAGCGATTGGCATCGGCACCATCGTCTCGCGTCGCGGCATGCCTGGCTGATTTCCATAGGCCGACGAAGAAGCCGCGTAGACAACACGCCGCACCCCGGCAGCTCGAGCCGCATTCAGCAGGTTGAACGTCCCGTTGACGTTGCACTCGTGGCTCGGAATCGGCTCCTTCACCGAACGCGGCACCGAAGGCAGAGCGCCTTCATGGAAAATCGTATCCACACCCTCGCACGCCGCCAACATGGCCGCCGGATCGCGAAGGTCTGCCTCGCGGAAGTCAAGACGATCCCGAAATGATGAAAGATTCTCCCGTTTGCCAGTCAGAAAATTATCGACGCCTCGAACCTGCTCGCCACGCGCAATCAGCGCCTCGGCCAGCGATGACCCGATAAATCCCGCTACTCCCGTTACCAGGTACAAACCCATCGTCGAATCTGCTCCTTGCACAGCCTGCTATCAGGCTAACAAAGCAGCAGCTGGTCATTGCCGCGACGGACGACCAGGCTGCGGTTTTCGTCCGAAGTCCAATCCGAACTTCGGCTCGCCATTCGCCCCTGTCATCTTGAACGGGATGTCGACGCCCGCGCCATTCTTCGCAAAGTATTTGTCCACCGGCTTCAACAGCAGGCTCTTCCACCAGGTCGCCACCATCTCTGACAGCCTGGCCTCCGTCTTTACATCGCCGAAGAAATCAAACTTGCGCCCATCCAGGGAATAGACTCCCTGCATTTCGACCGCCGCGCCAGGGATGGCATAGTGCAATCCGCTGAAGGTCATCGCAGCATCGCCCATCTTGAGGTCGCCCGTCATCTGGCCAGTCACATCCGGCGCACCCGCCTTGGCAGCTTCCGGATTACCCAAAGCACGTTCACTCAACATGTTCACCTTCTGCTGCACTGCCGACCGCATGAAGTGAATCTGCTGTAGCTTGAATTGCGCCTGCAGCCTCATCTTCTGACTGATGCTCACCTTGCCCGGCGGAATGTTCAGCCGCGCATGCGTCTGCATCACGCCCGTCATGATGACCGGTTGCGTCTTCACCGCCAGTGCCAGAAAATCCTGGATTCGCCCAGCCGGAACATCCACCGTCAAATCGACGATGTGGCCTTTGCCTTTCACATTCACAATCTCGCCCATGCACTGGAAAGCCGAAGCACCCAGCACTGCATGCACCGGCTGCAGATACGTATCCCCTGTCAACGCATCCACGATCACCGTGAATTGTGTATGCAGAGGCACTGGATGATTTGCCGTATCGAGCGAAAAGTTCGGGACCTCTGCTTTGCCGCGCGCTTCAATACGGTTCAGCCGACCCCGAAAGCTGCCGGTCGAGGCCAGCATCCCGCCGATGCCGCGAATCGTATTCAGATCGACATGATCAAACGTGTACTTGCCGTCAACAGCCGCATCTCCCGGGCTTTCAACATTCCAGGGCCCGAATGAACCCGTCGTATGAATCTGGCCTTTCGGAATGGCGTTGATGATTGTAGCGTCGAACGTCAATGGCCGTTCCGGTCCCACGTCATGCAGCACAATCTGCTGCAGCATAAAACGCTTTGGATCCTTGTTCGGCTTGTTCGTATCGAGCACCAGCTGCGAATCGTCACAGATAAATTCGCTTACCTCGATCTTCATCTTCTTCGGCTTCTGCGTCTTTCTCGCGTTGCCCTTGGCGCTCGCACCCTGCACCTGCGGCACCCGCGTCTCGCGTGGCGGGATCGTTACGATCAGCCCGCGTACATGCACCTGTTCCACATGCATGGGAGTCACGAACAGTCCCATCAGTCCGGCATGAAAGTCGAACTCGCCCACACTGATCAGCGGGTGCGTGGCCCCTGCTGCCACCACATCGGCTGGCGGAAAGATGCGCAGCCCGTGACCGGAGACCTCAAGCCCATGCGTGAAGCCGCGGAAAATAGAAACCTGCAGCTCGTCCAGTTCCACCTTGCTGTCAAAGCGCTGACTCAGCGTCTGGATCAATCGCGCTTTGATAATCGGCTCGGCACGATGCAGCTTCGCATCCGCCACAATCAGCAGTGCAATGACAAACACCAGCAGGCTGCCGAAGATCCACAGCCAAATCCTGGTTCCTTTCCCTGTCTTCAGCCGGTCCTCACCTTGCGCGTTCATCCCTCAAGCCTTCGACCCACACACTTAGAGGCTACAACCGGGCACGCCTCATGTATCCAACGCCAGATGACCAACCTGCTTCCCACTCTGCGCTCCAATGATGCACGATCCCTGCAGACCGGCACACCACTCTTCACGCGTAAGTCACAGCAGTCGGAGCATCTCGTGTAACCGGCGCCGCATGCGTCTCCATCCTTGGGGTAAAATCCAGCATCGGAGAAAACGTAATCCATGCAGAGACGCCGTTTCCTGTCTGCCACTCTCGCCAATTCCGCAGCCGCAACAGCCGCCGCCATCCTGCCCGCTTCATTCCTTCCGTCCGCCGCGGCACAAGCCACGCCTAAGGCCGCCGACGGTAAGCCTCGCGAATTCTACCTGGTGCGCCAGTATCACATGCAGACAGGGCCGCAGACCAAGCTCGCTGAGCACTACTTCAGCGACGCCCTCATCCCCGCGCTCACGCGCCTCGGCCTTGGCCCGGTTGGCGCCTTCCGCCTCGATTTCGGACCCGAAACACCGACTTTCTATCTCATCATTCCCGGATCCTCGGCCGAACTGCTCGCCACCCTCGACCTCCACCTTGCCATGGACGAAGCCTTCGTCGCGGCCGCTCAGCCCTTCTGGGCAGCCCCCGCCATTGCGCCTGCATTCATTCGTGTAGACAGCTCGCTGCTCTCCGCCTTCGAAGGCTGGCCGAAGCTGACACCCTCACCCGCATCCGCCACCAAAGGCAAACGGACTTTCCAGCTGCGCACCTACGAAAGCCCAAGCTTCGCCGCCCACGTCCGCAAAGTCGAGATGTTCAACAATGGCGAATTCGCGATCTTCACCGCCGCCGGCTTCCATTCCATCTTCTACGGCGACACGCTCATCGGCCCCCGCATGCCCAGCCTCACCTACATGCTGAGCGCCACGGACGCCAACGAATTGAACGCCAACTGGGATAAATTCCGAGACGATCCGAACTGGAAAAAGCTCTCCACCTCGCAACGCTACAGCTACGAAGAAATCGTGAGCAACATCACGAACCTGATCCTGCAGCCACTCTCCTGCTCGCAAATCTAGAGACTGTCGTCGACTCGACAAACCCGGGTGCCCCACCCTCGTGCAGCCAGGGTGGTTACGGCTGAGCCATCCCTACCTCATCCCACGCCAAAGGATAATGTTCGCCATCTCGACCGAAGCGCGTCGAAGTGTAGAGACCTCCATCTGGCTGGCGGCGAAGAGGCTCTCATCACGACCCTTCAACGCTCACCGCTCCCAGACAGGACTGACCATCTGAATCGTCCACACCGGGCCGCCGTCATACAGCGGCACTTCCGCCCGCACAAACGCAGGCGCCTTCCCCTCCAACACCCACACGCGGCTATCCTGAGGCTGCTTTCCAACCAGCGGTGCCACCACCCCAACGATCCCGCCCAGTTCTACGTGATACACAAAACAGGCAGCCTTGTAGTGCTCGCCGCCAGCAGTGAAGTGTCCGTTCTCACCTGCCGTGATTTCCAGATGGACTAGACGAGGCTTGGGAGTCGACGCCAGGTATGCAACCTTGAGAGCCACGCCGGGCCGTATGTTCTTCGCAAGAACCAGCGGCAGGCCATTGGCAAGATCGTCTGGCAGCTCGGGCCTGGTGGTCTCTTCCCGGGCACTGCCATCCTTCTGCGCGATGGTCTTCACGACCCCCAAAGCAGTGTCGATCGTCACGTCGAGGGGGTGCGGGAAAGATGGACCCTTCTGCACGTGATGGTCACGTAAAAGATGGAATCTTCCTCTCTGGGTGAACACCGTGGTCTCATCATCAAGCGATCCATCTTTGAAACGAAAGACCAGCTCGGAATGGACCGTTTCACCTTGCGTCGTCTCAATCAGCGAGCCAGTCGCGATGCGCTTTCCGTCTGTGTCCCGCAAGTCAAGGAAGCCGCGAAGCGTGCCCTCGGGGTGCAGCACCGCAACCGTTTCAGCATGAATAGGAACGATCGCACATAGAAAAGCCAGACCTGACAGGACACTCCGCAACAAGGGCCGTACCTCACCAGCATGGGATGCTTAGCTATGAAATAGCTCTGTACGTGCTGAGCCGCTTTTTACCTGGCGGATGTACTTCTTTGAATCGAACTTTCGTCCGGTCGAAGCACCTGACATATACCGGATCTTGCCGAAAATCGGACGCTCCCCCCATGCCCGATCGAACTTGCCGACGATCGTCCACGCCACACCCGCATACCCGTTCGGATCCCGCCCATCCAGAAAGTACTTGTCGTTCATGTAGACGCACCACTCGAATGCCTTTTGCGGCGTCGGCGACCACTCCAGGATCTTCTTCGCCCAGTACATCCGCATGTAGTTGTGCATCCAGCCATAGCGCGTCATCTGCAGCTGCGCCGCGTTCCACATGTCGTCGTAAGTCTCGCCCCGCTCCATCTGCTCCAGCGTGTACGTGGGATCACGTTTGTCGCGCGCATGCTCACGCAGAGACGTCTGTGCCCAGGCCTCGCCGCATTCGTACTGGTCGTAGTTCGATGTGTACTTCACAAAGTTGATGGACAGCTCACGCCAACCGATTAATTCATTGATATAAGAGTCCGCAGCGGATCGCGGCACCCTTCCCTCATCCGCAGCCTTCTTGACCGCCAGGCAGATGGTCAGCGGCGAAATATGGCCATAGTGCAGATACGGCGACATCTGGCTGGTGCCATTCGTCTCCGGATGATTGCGCTGCACCTCGTAGTGCGACAGCTTGTGCTGCACAAATTCGTTGAGCAGCTTCAGCCCGGACTTCGTGCCCCCGGTAAAACTATCTACCGGCCCTACTGAACGATCCAGCTCTCGCCAGCCCTTCGTAATGTCCTGCTGCACCGGGTAGGACTCCAGACCCTTCGGTGCTTTCCATGCATGCTGCGGCTTCACCCGCTCCGGCTCCACAAGATACGTCGGCATGGCTTTCTGAAAATGTGGACGGAAGATACGAAGCGCGTACATCTTCTTGCCATAAAGATTGGAAGGGATCAGTACATCTGCATCCACCGTCCAATACGGCATGCGAATGCGACCCGCAAGCACCTGCCGCCAGCGCTCCGGTTCGCGGCATGGATTCTCGTCTCCAATCACCATCGCTGCCTGCACTTCTTCCAGAAACTTCTCGAGCGCATTGTGCGGCGGCCGCCGTACCACAAACCCTACTCCCCGCTCGGCGAGCGCTTCTTCCACATCCACCAGCCCCTGGTTCAGAAAGACATAATGGCGAAGATTCGCATGAGGAAAGTTGGAGATAGCCGAGAAGAATGCCACCACCGGCAGCCCCAGTTCATTGCCGACGCGGATCGCCGCATCCAGCGCCGGATTGTCAAGCCCACGCTGAGCCCGCTGCATCCAGTACACAACACACTTTCCATCCGGAAGCGGCGCACCGTTGCGGCGAATCAGTACACGCGGGTCATCGGCAATCGCCTTCAGCGCAGCCGGGAGGGGCTCACTGGACGAAGCAGAATCTTTGTTTTCAACTTTGGCGGGAGCCGGCTTCGAAGCAGGCGCGACCTTCTTGGACTTCACTGGCATACCGCCATACTAAGCGGAAACTCCATAGCCTCAGAATGGCACTTCGATCAGCGTGAAACAGGCCCGACCTCTTTATGCCTGGCCGCTACCACAATCCCCAGGCGCGGCTCGTGTAGTCGCTCAGCGTCATCACCACCAGCACCAGGAAGGTGAAAAAACCGGCCGCCACTGTCAGCTTCATCAGCTTCGAGCTCCACCAGATATGCATAAAAAACATGATCACGATCATCGCTTCGGCGATAGCAATCAATAAGGCGAAGACGCCGTGGAAGAAGCCGACCGGCAAAAATGCCAGCCCGGTATTCAGCAGCGTCAGGCCGATCAGCGTGAACAACACCAGCACATAGGTGCCGACCTTCACTTCGTATGTAGGATGGAGCGTCGGTTGCGACATGTCTTCTTAATCCTGAATGAAAGCCTAGTGGATCGGATGCCGGTTAATGAGATACAGCAGAGGGAACAGGAATATCCACACCACGTCGACGAAATGCCAGTAGAGACTGGCGTAATCGATCGGCGCTGTGTGCCCGGCTGTATACGCCCCCGCCTTCGCCTTGAAATACATCACGGCCAGGATCCCAATACCGATAATCATGTGCAGTGCATGCATGCCCGTCATCGCAAAATACAGCGAGAAGAACAACTGCGCATGCTGCGCCATGTCCGGCGCCATCGGCGGCGCACCCGTATTGTTGCCTGTCACGAAGTCTTCGATACTGAAGCTAGCGCCCGGTACGTGATGCTCAACGAACTTGGCCTTGTACTCGGTCGCCTTCAGCCCAAGAAACACAATGCCCAGCACAATCGTGATCAGGATTGAGTTCGCCAGCGCCTTCACATGCTGCTTCTCGGCATAGTGCACCGCCAGTGTCATGGTGAAGCTGGAAGTCAGCAGGATGATGGTGTTGACCGTTCCGATCTTCCAGTCCAGCGTATTGCTTGCCGCGGCAAAGGCAGGGTAGTACCAGGTTCGATACACCAGGTACGCCATGAACATGCCGCCAAAGAACATCAGCTCCTGCATGAGGAACAGCCACATGCCGAAACTTGACGCAGCCTTCTGCTGCTCTACCGTTTCGAAATGGTGCAGCAGGTACGCCGGGTGCTCGTGATGGGCATGCTCAATCTGATCCTCGATCCGGTTATCGACACTGATCGCGTGACTATCCAACGGTCGTCACCTCTGGAACGTGTTTATGCTCAAGCCAGTCATAATCGTATGCTTCGTGATCCATCACTGGAATCTCGGTAAAATTCTCCTTCAGCGGCGGTGACTGGATCTGCCACTCCAGTCCAGTAGCCTGCCAGGGATTGCTGCCCGCGATCGCCCCATACTTGATAGACCACGTCAGGTAAATCATGGGAAGCAGGTAGCCAACACCCAGCACCGTGGCGCCGGCAGTGGACAGGACATTCAGCACCTGGAACTCCGGCGGATAGGCATGATACCGGCGCGGCATTCCCAGATAGCCAAGCAGGAACTGCGGGAAGAACGTCAGGATAAATCCGATGAACGTCGTCACAGCAGCCAGCTTCGAAACCTGTTCCGGATACATCCGGCCCGTAATCTTCGGCCACCAGAAGTGGATGCCCGCCAGATACGCCATCAACATGCCGCCGACCATCACGAAATGGAAATGCGCCACGATAAAGTAGGTCTCTGTCAGATGAACATCCAGGCCCAGTGATCCGAGAAACACGCCCGTCAACCCGCCAATCGTAAACAGTCCGATAAACCCGAACGAGTACAGCATCGGCGTCTCAAAGGTAATCGAGCCCTTGTACAGGGTCGCTGCCCAGTTGAAGATCTTGATTGCCGAAGGGACCGCAACGAGCATGGTCAGCAATGAGAACACCAGCGCTGAGTAGGAAGACACACCCATGATGAACATGTGGTGCTCCCACACGAAAAATCCGAAGACCGCGATCGCCACCGATGAGAACGCAACCGCTGTGTAACCGAAGATTCTCTTCCGCGAGAACGTACTGATCGTTTCCGAGATCACGCCCATACCCGGCAGGATCATGATGTACACAGCCGGATGTGAATAGAACCAGAAGAGATGCTGGAACAGCAACGGATCGCCGCCCTTGCTCGGATCAAACACGCCAATCCCGACCGTCCGCTCCAGAGCAACCAGCACAATGGTGATCGCCAGCACCGGGGTTCCGAGAACCATCAGGATCGAAGCCGCATAGTTCGCCCAGAGGAACAGCGGCATGCGGAACCATGTCATGCCCGGGCATCGCATCCGGTGAATCGTCACAATGAAATTCAGCCCGGTAAAGATCGAGCTGAAGCCGGCAATA
Source organism: uncultured Ktedonobacteraceae bacterium (assembly GCA_964657395.1). Lineage (GTDB taxonomy): Bacteria > Acidobacteriota > Terriglobia > Terriglobales > Acidobacteriaceae. Next base: position 3,250 of record CAZZUX010000022.1, on the reverse strand, counting down.
AAAATACCAACCGCCGCCGTGATCACATGCGTGTTCACGTAGTGCGTGCTCAGCGGGGTGGTGAAGGTCCAGCCAGTATCCACGCCGCCCAGTACCAGGGCCGCCAGCGTGAAGATGCCGCCGCCCATGTACATGTACCAGCTCAGCAGGTTGATCTTCGGGAACGCCAGGTCCCTCGCCCCCAGCATAAGCGGCAACAGAAAGTTCCCAAGCACCGCCGGCACCGATGGCACCAGGAACAGGAAGATCATCACGATGCCATGCATGGTGAAGAGCTTGTTATAGGTATCCGACGCAACCAAATCCGGCATCGGCGTCAGCAATTCCAGCCGGATCAGCCCGGCAAACGCGCCGCCAATGAAAAAGAAGAACGTGATCGAGATCAGGTACAGCAGGCCGATTCGCTTATGGTCCTGCGTCAGCAGCCAGCTCTTCAGCCCATACTCACCTGTCAGGTAGCTGCGCTTGGGCAGAGAGGCTGTCGCCTGGTCCGGTAGGTTGACGATAGAAGTTGCGCTGCTCATTGTGGCGATACCCCCGTGCCTCGAGAGGTGGATGTGTCAGGTGTAGCCGGCCCATTCGAGGGCTGCCCAGTCAGCTGCTCCGATCGATAATCGGGAGCCGAAGTCGTAGCGCCAGTATGATCCGGCGAAAAGGTCGATGTATGCAGAGTCTGCTGAATGCGGTCCCCTGTCTTCAATGTCTTGATGTACTCCACCAGGTCGATCAGCCCTTCTTCGCTCACCTGGCCCTGGTAGGTCGGCATGATCGGCACATAGCCCTGCACCGCATGCGTTGACGGATTCAGAATGCACCCACGCAGAAACGCGTCATCCACCGTGACCGACGTCCCATTCGAGAGCAGTTCCTTGCCGCCATACAACCCATAGAGATTCGGACCCCGGTTGCCGCCGCCGGCAGAGTGGCAGGAATTACAGCCCAGCGATGCAAACAGCCGCTCACCGTTCTGCGCCAGCGACATGCCGCTCGTGCTGCCGTTCGTCCAGGCCTCGTAGTCGTCCGGCTCCATCACAACAATGTCGCCGATCATGGCCGAGTGAAGCGTCCCGCAATACTGGCTGCAGAAAAGGTGATACGTACCCGTCTTCGTAGCCTGGAACCAGACCGTCGTATAGCGACCCGGAATCACTTCGCGCTTCACGCGGAATGCCGGCATCGAGAAGCTGTGGAACACATCCTGCGAAATCATCGTCAACTGCACCGGCCGATTGACCGGCACGTGCAACGCATTGATCTCGTGCTGACCGCCCGGATGCTCGGCCTTCCACATCCACTGCTTGCCAATGATGTACACCGGCATCGCATTTGGCGGAGGAGTGAAGATACGAAAGTAAAGCAACGCGCCCCACACAAACGAAATCATGAACAAGCCCAGCGGAATAATCGTCCAGGTCGCCTCCAGCAGCGTCGACCCTTCGATATGGGTCGCGACCGGATTCCGCTGGCGCCGATAGCGCACTGAAAACACCGTGACCATGGCTGCCACCAGGAGCAGACCAAAAATAGACATGATCATCAGGTACGCATACAAGCCATCTGTATACGGGGCTACCGTCGACGCTTCCTTCGGGAAGACAGCGAAGTAGTTCAGCCATTTCACTAAAAACTGCCAGAGTACTGGACTTATTAAGTGCATCTTTCCCTTTATCCCGTGCCCAAATTGCTAAATGCCGCGAACGGCGCAGCCTCATTTACCTCTAAACCTTATCGTCGGCATCATTCCAGCGCGGCAGTTGCTGCCCTTTGCTTTTTTTCCGATCATTTCTGAACATGGCCGCCATAAAGCCGCCGAGCCCCATCACCGTAAATACCCCGCCCAGCTGTACTACGCGTGCCACCACCAGGCTGTGCGTGTTCTGCCTCGGATCATAGTGGTAGCAGTAAGTCAGAATCTCATCGACCGGCGTGCCGATCTTGTGGTCCGACGCCTCTACCAGGCCCAGCCGCAAATCCTTCGGTGAATACTCCACGCCCAGGTAGTACTGCGCCATCTTGCCTTCCGGCGTCACAATCTCGATCGAGCTTGCATGTGCAAATTGGGTCATCTTGCCATCCGGCCCCGGCATTCGCACGTACCCGAATCCAGCCGCATCACTGATCGCATCAATTGCCGGCTTCTGTCCGGTCAGGAAATGCCATCCATTCGCCGTCTCAGGCTTACCGTAAAACTTCAGATACTTGCGCTTCTGCTGCGCCGCCAGCTCCGGCTTCTCTGCGGGATCGATACTGACCACAACCACATCGAAGTCTTTCCCCGGAGTGAAGTTCACCATCTCGAGCGCACCAGCCAGCCCCTTCAACTCTTCCGAGCAAAGAATTGGGCAGTTGTAGTACACCAGCGCCAGAATCGCCGGCCGCTTCCCGAAGTAGTCGCCCAGATGTACGGCCTTGCCGGTCTCATCGACAAACTCTGCATTCAGCGGCAGCTGCTGATTCAGCTTCTGCGTAATCGTGACCTTATCCAGCAGCTTGGGCAGATGATCGGAAACATCTCCCATCTGCTTTTCGCCCGGCGAAGAAACCTGCGCACCGGCAGCGATCGACAGAACCCCGGCCAGCAGCCCAAGGGCAGCCATGCCGCAAAATCGAACCATCGCGGCGCTGCTGCTCGTCGTCGTCTTTCGTGCCCGGATTGTCTTCACTCCCTGCTGCATACTGCTCCCCTGCTTCTACCGCACTTGCGACGTTACTGAATGCCGCCAGCCTGAGTCTTTGACTCTGCTTTCACCGGCTGCTGCACCTTGTTGCTCGAAGATTCGGTGCCCGGCTTACGTTGACCGATCACATTCTGCTGCGTCTGCTCATCCTGCTCGTACGTCGTCCGTGCAAATCCATTCGTCAGCGGGGCAGTGATCTTCTTGGCATCGTCCATGGCCGACGACTCGCCTGTTGCCGAAGCACCCGGAGCCACCGGCAAACCGCGATCGACAATCATCTGCATCGCCTGTTCAATCGGAATCCTCACCACTCCCTGCGACTTATCTACCCAGGTGTAGTGATCCAGTAACAGGTCTTCCTTCTGGTGCATGTCCGCCAGGTCCTGGTTGCCATCATCCATCTGCAGCCGAGGTGTCGGAAAGCGCTGCGTCATCGTCGCAAGCTGCTGCTGCTCCATGGCCGCGGTAGACGCCAGGCTCTTGCCGCGCTTGTGAGGCGCAGCCGTCGCCAGGTTCCATTTGCTTGGTGGCCCATCCTGCTTTACCAGCGCATTGTTGATCACCTTGCCCAT
>CAZZUX010000021.1:0-42811 GCA_964657395.1 uncultured Ktedonobacteraceae bacterium | reverse complement strand
GGCTGAGGAGCCGGCGGTGGCTGCCTCTCCGGCGCAGGAGCCATGGGAGTGTTCGGTCGCGGAGCCATCCCAGGGTTCGGTTGAGCCGGCCGAATCACTGGCTGAACCGGGGGTACGCCGGCAGCCGGACGGCCGATGGGCTGCGCAGGATTCCCGCGCTGCTGGCTGGGCGGCAGGGGACGATAAGGCACAGCCGTCCTTGGCGCACCGGGTGTCGCCTGCTGTTCCTGCCCTGTCCGGGTGAGCAGGGTGGGTCGCGCCACGCTCACTGGGAGGCGGGCCGTGACTGGACGAGGCACCAGGCTTTGCCGGGTGGGAGCGAGGCTTGGATGTGCAATGACCGTGGCTCCCTGAACGAGCGAGGGCGGTATATGGGCGATGTTGTTATGAACTAATTGACCGCTGCTGAACGTGCGGCCGTTAACGGCTGTGAAGCCGCGCTCCTTGTTCTGGTAGTTGACCGTTACATTACGGATGTTGGTGTAGTTGTTCGTGTTCGATACGAAGGTGTTGTAGTTGTTGATGATCGTCGTGTTGTGGATGTTGGTGATGTTGATGTTGGTCACGTTTACGTTTCGAACGTAATCCGCACCGCAGTGATAGGAAGGGATGTAGGGCTCGCCGATGCCCAGCGGAAACCAGGCAGCAAAGCCGATGCCTCCGCCGAATTGAACGCCGAAGCCGGCGCCGCCCGCAAAGGCGACGAGCGCAGGAGCCCAGTAGGGACGAACATGCACCGGACCTGGTACCCAGCCCCATCGTGAGCCGATGAAAGCCCAGCGGCCATAATGGAAAGGCGCATAGCCCCAGGGCGCTGAATCGACCCATGTCCAGCCATAGGGATCGACCCATACCCAGTGGCCATTCTGGTAAGGAACATAGCCGGCTTCGACGTTACTGGGATACCACACCGGTCCGTACTCAGGGTTCGGCTGCCATGTACCGTAGTCATCCAGATCATCAAAGCCCGGCATATCCCGGCTGACGTACTCGGCCGAGCGGGCGTTCAGAATGTGTCGGTCGCGCTCATTGCTCCAATTATCGAAGTGGTCGCGCTCGGGAAACTGCACGGCAGTGAGGTACACGGGATTGCTGCCGGTAAGTTCAACAGCATTGCCCTGCTGAATATTCTCGGAGAGGTTCGGTCCCGATACGGCGACGTTCCCGGAGTCGACGCTGACGATGGTTGCGCCGTCCTGCGCAGGAACATCAATGCGGACATCACCGGGCTGACTGAGCGTGATCGCGCCGTTCGGGGTGTCGATCTCAACCTGGTTGCCGTAAGGGATGTCGAAGACGCGTATATGCACACTACCCTGCGCAAGACCCATCTGGACAAGGGTGTCGCTGAGATTGGTCATTGTGAGATCCGTCGCGCCCGACATCCGGGCTGCCATGGAGCCGATGGAGATTTCAGCACGGGCATCCGGATCGGTGTAGACACGATCGCCTGTCGCAATCGGATAGTTCGGCTCAGCCTGGCTCCAGTTGGCCACACCATTCGGCTCAATGGATACGCCTTTTTCGATGGCAGCCAGGCGTCCTACGCGTCCCGAGGGGTTCACTGCCCCCTGTTGCTGATAAGGTGCCTGGCCGCTATTGTCCTGCGGCGCATATTGTGCCTGCATGGTGGCGGCAAGCGGAAGAATCGCGCTGATCAATGCCGCAGCCAGCTTCGGAGTTGTCGTTCTTTGACTGTTAATTGGAGTCCAGGTTCGCCGTTCTGCATTCGTCTTTTGCATGATCCTGCCTCTTGAGAGTCGTCCTTGCTGCACGCCTCCGCCCAATGGAACACAGAAGTGGGAAAGAAGATGCTGCGCGGGGAAGAATTAAGTGTGGGCGGGTATGGCCGCGGAACGGGTTTTGCTACCGCCCGGTAGCCGAGCTTACGCGAGTGGAGAAGATACTCGTAGTCAATTCTTGACGTTTGCATTAGCTTTCTGGGAACGTGGCGGTGCGAGTCTTCGTACCAATGGGTGTAGATTCCAGGCCGAGGTGTTTCTCATGCTTCACCAAGAGTCCCTTCCTCCTTCACGTCATCCGGGAAACAGTATTCCCTGCAAAGCAGCGAATCTTCGGAACACGCAGCGAGTCAACTGGCGACTGGGCGCGACACTCGCCGTAGGTGTGCCGCTTCTGCTTACCAGTGCCTGCAGCATCCAGACGGATAAGAATGGCGAGAACGGCAACTCCGATCACGTCAAGATTTCAACGCCGCTCGGTGGCTTGAATGTACGCTCGAAAGATGTCGATGTATCCAGCCTTGGGCTGCCGCAGTATCCCGGCTCTCACATCCTGACCAAGGACCAGGACAATGGCAATGACGGCCAGGTGGACCTGCATATGGGTTTCGGCCCATGGCAGATGCGCGTGAAGGTGGTGAGCCTGGGTACCCCGGATTCTCCGGATAAGGTCCTGGCGTTCTACCGCAAGGCCCTGGGCAAGTATGGCGATGTAGTGGAATGCGACGGCAAAAAGGCAGTTGGCACTCCGACAGTGACCAAGGAAGGACTTGGTTGCGACGAGCATTCCAGCGGCGCACACACGAACTGGAATTCGAAGGGCAGCGGCGTCAACATCAACAGCGATGACCACGAACTGAAGGCTGGCTCCCAGCACAGGCAGCACATCGTCGGTTTTAAAAAATCAGACTCCGGCGAAACGAAGTTTGCACTGATCTCCCTGGAGCTGCCAAACACGCATTCGGAAGAGCAGACAGACTAATCGGGATTGCTGTTACTCAGAGATTCCTGCCCTGGCAGAAGTTCCACCGACCATGCCGGAAACGAGGCGCGGTTTGCCCGCGCACGGTGTCGTCCTATAGCTTGGAATCATCATGGAGCAAACCTGCCATCGCTGCGGCACCAGCGTTTCCCGCGAGGACACATTCTGTCCCGTGTGTGGCGCGCCACAGTTGAATTTCGACGTCAGTATGCAGGAGAGCCCTGAATCTGGTGAGCCATCCACCCTGCATGCGCGGCCGGGGCAGGTGCGCTGGCGTGACGCGATTGCGGCAGCAATTCTGGTGGCCGTACCGGCAGGAATCCTGTGCGGCCTGCCCTTGCTGGCAGCCGGCTCGCTGCTGTGGGTCATGGGCGGCTCGTCGCTGGCGATACTGTTGTATCGGAAGAAGCATCCGATGGCGCCGATGACAGCGAAGCATGGCTTTCGCATTGGCATCCTGGCCGGGTTGGTCATCTCCTATGTGTCGATCGCAGTGACGTCGATCCTGCGCGTTGTTCAGCGATACTCGATGCATAAGGGCGACGTGATTGACAGCGACTATGAGTCAGTCATCAGCCAGTCGATGACCATGTTCCAGGCCACCCCCGAGACGCAGGCGCAGATGCGATCGTTTTTTCACTTTATGCTGACGCCGGACGGACGGGCTGCGTGGTCCTTCATGAACATGCTCACGGTGACGGTCATGACGTTGTTATTCGCCGCACTCGGCGGGTACGTCGGCGTGCGTTTATTTCGCGTTCGACGACTCGCCTGACAAAGTTCTTACGCGCAGGTTGCCGTCTACAACGCCAAACCCGTATGATCCGGCAGAGCCCTATGTCAGCCAAACCAGAAACTGCTCCCCAGCTGCGCGAAAAGCTACGCCTCATGTCGGCGTCGGAGATTGAACGCACGCTGGTGCGCCTGGCACACGAAATCATCGAGAAGAACAATGGCAGTGAGACGCTGGGTCTGGTCGGCATCAAGCGACGCGGGATCCCGTTGGCTACGCGCCTGTCAGCCATGATCGGAGCGATCGAGCGGCGACCGGTGCCGGTCGGCACGCTCGACATTCGCTTCTATCGCGACGACCTTACGACGCATGACACCCGCCCGATTGTGAGTGTGAGTGACCTGGGCTTTGATGTTGCCGGACGCGACATCATCCTGGTGGATGATGTTCTCTACACCGGTCGGACGATTAGGGCAGCGATGGATGCTCTTTTCGATCATGGCAGGCCGAAGCGGGTGCAGCTGCTGGTGTTGATTGATCGCGGTCACCGCGAGCTACCGATCGAGGCGACCTTCGTCGGGCGCAATGTGCCGACAACCTCGCGGGAAATTGTCGAAGTAAAGCTGAAAGAGATCGATGACGAAGAGCAAGTGATCCTCGTCGAGCGCACTGACTAAGCTCCACTGCCTTGCTGACCGGCGCAGCCGTATGCGGTCGGAAAACGATAGCTCCAGGATTACGAAAAGAACATGCCCGCGAAAACAAAACGGCCGGCAGCGACTGACACCCCGGCGTCTGCGCCCGGCACAAAGAAGGCGACCGCCGCGAGCAAGCCGGAAGCTGCTCAGCAGTCGCCAGTCGCTGCCAAGGCTGCTGAACCGAAGCCGACAACGCCCGGACTCTTTCCGGTGCACCCATTCGCGCCACCTGCCATCGATCCTCGCTCGCTGCTTTCGATCCAGGATTTTTCGCTCGACGACATTCGTCAGGTACTCGCGTTTGCCGGGACACTGGAGAAGGAAGATCCGGCAAAGCGTGCTGAACGACTATTCAAACGGCGCGTAGCTTTGCTGTTCTATGAATCAAGTACACGTACCAGGACTTCCTTTGAACTTGCAGCCAAGAGCCTCGGCTGCGACACCGCCCTCATCAGCTCCTTGTCTTCGAGCATCGAAAAGGGAGAGGGGTTGAAGGACACGGGCATTACGCTGAAAGCTCTCGGCGCGGAGTGCATCATCCTGCGCCATGCCAATTCCGGCGCGCCCTGGCTGCTGGCACGCGAGACGCAACTGCCCGTCCTGAACGCCGGCGATGGCATGCATGAGCATCCTTCGCAGGCACTTCTCGATTTGCGAACCATCCTCTTCCACAAGACAGCCGCGAAGGACAGCGTCAACGTGGCCGCAGATACGCTGGAGGGTGTGACGGTGGCGATTACAGGTGACATTCTGCACAGCCGCGTTGCGCGATCGAACGCCCTTCTGCTGCCCCGCCTGGGCGCGCGCGTGATCCTGTGCGGACCTTCACAGCTGCTTCCGGATATTGCTGCAGAGATCGGACCAGGAGTGACGATCGATCGCGATTTCGATCGGGCGCTCGCTGCTTCCAGCGTAGTGATGATGCTGCGTATCCAGAAGGAGCGGCTCGCCGGGCTGCATCTCGACCTTGAAGAATACACAAGGCGCTACCAGTTGCATGGCGATCGCCTGCGGGCACATGGCGCAGAGGCGCTGGTCATGCATCCGGGTCCGATGATCCGCGGCCTTGAGATTACAAGTGACGTTGCCGACGGGCCGCAGTCCGTCATAGCAGAGCAGGTTCGCCACGGCGTCGCCATTCGCATGGCGCTGATAGCGCGCGCCTTGCAGGGAAAGAGCGAGCGCTCATGACGGCATTGTTGATTCGGAATGGAAAGCTCATCGATCCTTCCCAGGGCATCGAGGCAGAGCGCGACCTGCTCTTCAAGGATGGACGCGTGGTCGGCATTGAGGCACCGGGCAAACTGAAGACTGCTGCGAAGAACGAGCAGGCGGAAGAGATAGACGCGACCGGCCTGGTAGTCGCGCCTGGCCTGATTGATATACACGTGCACCTGCGCGAACCCGGCCAGGGTTACAAGGAAACGATTGCTACCGGCACTGCTGCCGCGGCGGCCGGCGGCTTCACCTGTGTGGCAGCGATGCCTAATACGATTCCGGTCAATGATTCGGTAGAGACCATCCGCTGGATGCTGGCGCCGGAACGAAAAGCCGCAATCCGTGTATACCCGATCGCAGCGGCGACGCGTGGCAGCATGGGTGAAACGCTTACAGAATTTGGAGCGCTGAAGGCAGCCGGCGCAGTGGCTGTTACCGATGATGGCAAGCCAATTTTGAACGAGGCCATCATGCGCCATGCATTGCTGAATGCTGCGCGCGCCGGCATCCCGGTCATCCAGCATGCGGAGGACACGCGGCTGACGGGTGGCTGCTCCATGAATGCGGGCGCACTGGCATTTCGGCTGGGCCTTCGTGGCATGTCCATCGAAGCCGAGGCAGGCCTGGTTGAGCGGGATATCAAGCTGCTGGCTGCGCTCAAGGACAGCCGCGCCCATCTGCATGTCGCGCATCTCTCCACGGCAGCAGCGCTCGACCACGTTCGACGCGCCCGGCGCAATGGTCTGCATGTGACCTGCGAGGTGACGCCGCACCACTTCGCCATGACCGAAGACGCAGTCGGCAACTACAACACGAATGCCAAAATGAATCCGCCGCTGCGTTCAGAGAAAGATCGCGAAGCGATGATCGCGGGATTGCTTGAGGGCACGATCGACTGCATTGCGACTGACCATGCTCCGCACGCAGCCCACGAGAAAGAGCAGGAATTCGAGCGGGCACCGAATGGCATCACTGGCCTCGAAACCGCTCTGGGACTAGCGCTGACTTTCCTGCATCGCAAACACAAGCTGTCGCTGGGACGGGTGATTGCACTCATGAGTACGCAGCCCGCCCATCTGTTGAACTTGAAAGGACGCGGAAGCCTTGCGGTAGGCAGCTTCGCCGATGCCATCATTTTCGATCCGCGGCAGGAGTGGACATACGATGCCGTGGCGAGCCGATCGAAGTCGAAGAACAGTCCATTCGGTGGCTGGTCGATGCTCGGCAAAGTGCGAACCACGATCAGCGAAGGTCGCGTCGCTTACCGCGTTTGACTTGGTGGTGCAAAGCATCTGCTTCACCTGACGAGATGCGGTTCGCCCGCAAAAGCCCTCCCAGACCCTAAAATGAATAAGCGCGCGCCATGCGTTGTCGCTGGATGGAATTTTGCGGATTTGCTTTAGAAACCCTCTTCAGCCTGAAGGAACAATACTCAGGATCTTCGGAGCAATCCTGGCTGCAAGTCTCGTGCAGCTTTCGCTGGCAGCTCAGGCGACCTCTCCCCTGCCGGGATCGAGTGACAGCATCACGGGCTCTGTATACGTGCCGATGGATAGCTGGATCTATCCGGCGTTCAGCCGGCTGCAGGCCCTGGGCTATGCCGATACCGCGTTCCAGGGACTACGGCCATGGACACGCAAAAGCTGTCTCCGCATGCTGGAAGCGATGCAGGACAAGATAGAAGCCGTACCGCCGACTGCCGGCAATGAAGAGGCTCTGGAGATCTTCAACGCACTCTCCAAAGAATTCGGAAGCGAGATCACGACGTATGTGCCGGGTGGGGAGAATCTTGCGGGTACACTGGACCGCGTGTACAGCCGGCAGCAGTACATGAGCGGAAGCCCGGTAAACGACTCATATCACTTCGGCCAGACCCTGGTGAATGATGATGGACGTTCCTACGAAGGTGGCTACAACCAGTACACGGGCGTGCAGGCTCACGCGCAGTACGTGCGCTTCACGCTGGATGTGCGTGGCGAACTGCAGCATGCACCGGGCCGCGCTGCTTACTCGAACGCTGTTCAGCAATTCATTGACAACGTAGACCTTAATCCTCCAGGCGCACCGGAAGCCGTTCCTTCAACGAATGCATTTCGGCTGCTGGATGCGAATCTTGGATTCAATCTCGCGAACCACACGATCTCCGTCGGGAAGAGTGAAGACTGGTGGGGGCCGGACCAGGGCAGCGCCATGGCCTGGAGCACCAATGCTGAACCCATCTACGCGCTGCGCATCAATCGCACGGAGCCGCTGGAAATACCGCTGCTCTCGCGCATCCTGGGGCCGTTCCGATACGAAGGCATCTTCGGCGAACTGAAGCAGCAGGTCCCACGCGACCCCTGGGTTCATGCAGAGAAGGTTCAGTTCAAGCCGACGCCGAACCTTGAGTTCGGATTTTCACGCATCGTCGTCTTCGCCGGAGAAGGTCATGTGCCGCTGACCTTCGGATCCTTCTGGCACAGCTTTTCAAGCTTTCAGAACGTATCGACAGCAGAAAAGTTTTCCCGCAACGATCCAGGGGCGCGCCATTCCAGCTTCGACTTCAGCTATCGTCTTCCCTTCGTGCGGAAATGGCTGACACTCTACTCCGACTCAATCGTGCATGACGATGTTTCGCCCATCGATGCTCCGCGGCATGCAGCGATCAATCCAGGTGTCTACCTCTCGCATCTTCCAGGCCTGCCGAAACTGGACCTGCGTGTCGAGGGAGTGAGTACTGCGGCAGATGTTGGACCGCGCAACGTCAACGGTCAGTATTTCTATTGGGAGACGGTGTACCACCAGAACTACACGAACAAGGGGTACATCTTCGGCAGCTGGATCGGGCGCGAAAGCAAAGGCGGCCAGGCATGGCTGACCTATTGGTTGAATCCGCAATCCCGTCTTGTCCTGGGCTTTCGCAATGCGAAAGCAGAGAACGATTTCATCACCGGCGGCACTACTCAGAATGACCTGAATGCACAGGCAATCGTACGCATGAAGAACGGGCTTGAGCTGAATGCCTTTGCGCAATATGAGCGATGGACGATTCCGATCCTGAAACCTGGTCCACAAAATCAATTTACCGGCAGCGTCCAGCTCACCTGGTACCCGAAGCTGACAGTCAAGCGATGATGCCGGTCTGACGCTGAGCGTCTCAAGCGTCCAGTTTTTTCGTCACCAGTTCATTGAGCATCGCCGGGTTGGCCTGACCCTTCGAAGCACGCATCACCTGGCCAACGAAAAACGCAGCCACAGTCTTCTTGCCGGCACGGTACTGCTCTACCTGCTTGGGATTGGCTGCAATGGCCTCGTCTATCAGCTTCTCAATGGCAGATGGATCGCTTAGCTGCTGCGGCTTTTCGCGTTCATAGACGGCAGGAAAGTCTTCTTTCTTTTCGAACGCGATGTCGAACAGGCCCTTGAGCTGTTTGCTTGAAAGGTCGCCCTTTTCTGCAAGATCAGCCGCAAGCATGATGCCTTCCATGCTCACAGGGGATTCTTCAACGCTGAGTCCCAGAGCATTCAGTCGGCCCATCCACTCGCTTTGCACCAGGTTGGCGAGGCGCTTGGGACTCTTAACCTTGCGGGCTGCAGCTTCGAACCGATCGGCAAAGTCCCGCGTAGCCGTGATGGTTGCAGCATCCTGTGCAGTGATCTCATACTCAGCTACCATGCGGGCCCGCCGAGCCTCGGGTAGCTCCGGCAGCCTGCCAACGATCTCGGCCTGCCACTTCGCAGAGACGACGAGCGGAGGCAGATCAGGCTCCGGAAAATAGCGATAATCATGCGCCTGTTCTTTCGACCGCATGGAGTAGGTCCGGCCTTCCCCTGCGTTCCAGAGACGGGTCTCCTGGATGACCCTGCCGCCCTCTTCCAGCACTTCTACCTGACGTTCTATTTCATATTCGATCGCAGAGCGGATGTAACGAAAGCTGTTCACATTCTTGACTTCTGCCTTGGTGCCGAACTTCTCCTGTCCGCGGGGCCGTACGCTCACGTTTGCGTCGCAGCGTAGCGAACCCTCCTCCATATTGCAGTCGCTGACGCCTGTATACAGCAGAATTTCCTTGAGCCTGGTCAGGTACTCGAAGGCTTCGTCGGCGCTGCGGATATCCGGCTCGCTGACAATTTCGACCAGCGGCGTGCCGCAACGATTCAGGTCGACATAGGTGCGGGTTGCGGAATCCGGGAAGCCATCGTGGAGGCTCTTGCCCGCATCTTCTTCAAGATGCAGACGGGTGATTCCGATGCGTCGCGTGGTTCCTCGCGAAGGAACTTCGATATAACCATGCTCGGCTATCGGCTTATCAAATTGAGAGATTTGGTAGCCCTTGGGCGAATCCGGGTAGAAATAGTTCTTGCGGGCGAATACCGAATGCTCGCGGATAGTGCATCGAATGGCAGTCGCAGCCAGAACAGCAAATTCGACAGCACGTTGATTCAACACCGGAAGCGCGCCGGGCAATCCGAGGCATACCGGACACACCTGCGTATTGGGCGAGCTCCCGAAGTGGGTAGAACAGCCACAAAAGGCCTTGGTGGTGGTAAGCAGTTGAACATGCACTTCCAGGCCGATCACCGGCTCGTATTCTGCAAGAACTTCAGGAGAGATGCTGCTGACAGGCATAATCAAGATTTTAGTGCAGCAATTCCTATGTTTGCGCGACAGGAGACAGTACAGGCTGGCAATCGAGCAAGCAGAAGCTGCCTTCATACCCCGAACATGGGCCGAGTGCCCTTGTCTTAATCGGAACATCCACTAATCTTGGTTACTAGAGGGTGAGGGGCTTTCACCGGTATGGTTCCTTTATCATCAAGTGCGGAAGAAGAATTACTTCACTTACGCGCCCTACCTGAGAAACCACCAAAGATGGAACTGGTTCTTCTTCGAAGCCGCCACCTGGTCGCCGCCCTCTGCGAACCAGCCGCAGAACTCATGGCGGCGGTGATTGCGGCTCCCGACGCGACCTACACTCCGAAGTATTTCCTCCCTCGCGTGCATGATCGTGCCGAGCCGCGGGTCGTTGCCTGTTATGAAGCTGGCCGCCTGGTCGGCATCGTATACACCTACGAGGTCTACCTATGGCGCATGCCGACCGGCTATGCGTTTGGAGGGGACGGGATGGGACGCGGCTTGCTGCTTTGCGCCCCCTCCCGCGAAGCCGAGATACTTTCTGCCTGCTGCAACTTCCTTCTGGACCATGGCTTGCACGCGCTTCGTCTCGACTGGACGCCGACATGCCCGGAAGGCATCCAAGAGTTCCGGCTGGATCGCCCGAATGCCCGCATGAAGGTCATGGCGGATCCACGAACGGATGGCGATTGGCTGGCACTGCAGCAGGACTACGACAGCTTTCTCGCCGGACTTGGATCTCACACCCGTCGCAACCTCCGCTACTATCGCCGCAAGTCCGAATCGAGCGGTTTCACCTACGTCAACGTTCTTTCGGACCAGGAGTTGCAGGAAGCAATGAACACGCTCAACGAGCTGTCTGATTATCCGAACACCCTGGACCGTACTGATCGCGATGAGCGCTATCTGCAAGCCTTCGGGAACCAGGTAGCTGTCGGATTGCGTGGGGCGAACGGAGTGTGGGTATCGATCATTGTCGGGTTCACTTTCGGCACTCATCTCCACATCCTCACCCAGCTGAATGATGAGAATGACGAGCTTCGCAAGCTGAGCCTGTCGATTGTGCTGCGCGGTTATCTGATCGAAGACTACATCCTGCGCGGAATCACGGCTGTGCACTTCCTCGAAGGCTCGTCCAGCATGCTTGGACGCTTCTGTGCCGACGTAAACCTGCACCACTTCTCCATGGATGATCAAAGACTGGTCATGACACCAGTCAAGCGCACCTGCGCTGCCATAGCCGAGGCTCTTCATAAAGGTCGTCGCCGCGTGCCATTCCGCCTGCAGTGGGCGGCGGGGAGCTACTGGACATCAACCCCGGCACCGTGGTGGTAGTTTCGCTGCGACCTTTCTTCTGCGGGAAGTACGGGGTAGTCACAGCCCTTTGATTCCCGTGGCTGACCGCTTCGGACTTGTACGTGAAAACCCATTTTAAGAAAAATGCTGGATTCTCAGGGCCGCAGCCGGTCACATCCATAGGACAGAAACTGCTGCAGACCACTTCTCGCCAGCCTGATGTCCGCGGTGAAATCACCTGTAAAATTGGAATTGCATGATCCTCCCTTTTGTCCGCGAGGCGCTGGCGGGCCTGGAGCAGTCTCCCAGTTTTGAACGCGTGCGCAGGCATCTTAGCCTTCGCTCCGGGCGCAGGCGTGTGTCCGGACTTACCGTTACAGCACGTGCTCTCTACCTTCCTTTTTTTGCACGCGCCGCCCAGTCACCAGTCGTCGTCCTGGTTGCCGACAACAAGGCAGCTGAGGGACTGGAGCAGTTGCTGCGCGCAACCGCAGAACTGACAGGCGCCATCGAGCCGAAGCGCATTCTTCGCTTCCCTGCTCACGATGTGCTTCCTTTCGAAAGCCTGTCGCCCCATCCGGACATCCAGGAGCAGCGTGCCTCCGTATTGTGGAAGATCGCCACGGGTCGCGTATCGATCGTAATCGCACCCATCGAGGCAGCGAGCATGCGATTGTTCGATCG
This sequence comes from uncultured Ktedonobacteraceae bacterium, assembly GCA_964657395.1. Lineage (GTDB taxonomy): Bacteria > Acidobacteriota > Terriglobia > Terriglobales > Acidobacteriaceae. The sequence goes on along the minus strand of CAZZUX010000021.1, from coordinate 30,843 downwards.
TGCCTACTATGCAGGTCTTGCGCAGGTACTGCGACGCGGCGAAGAAGTCGACCTGGACATGCTGACCTCGCATCTGCAAAGTATCGGCTACACCCAGATGGACATCGTCGAGATGCCGGGGCAGTTTACCCGGCGTGGCGGCATTCTGGATGTGTATTCCCCTGAGATGGATCGGCCTGTGCGCTTCGACTTCTTCGGGGATGAGATTGAATCCATCCGGAAGTTCGAGCCGGATTCGCAGCGTTCCTCCTCACCCCTGGACGAAGCACTTCTGCTGCCTCTTACAGAAACTCCTGTATCCGAGCGCCTGCTGGCAGCGGTCCATACACGACTGAGCGGCAATCGCATGGCCGCCTCTGACGGTGAGCCTGCTGCTGTATCGGCAGCGATCGCAGCAGGCGGCGTATCGGTCTTTCCCGGATGGGAATTTTTCGTACCGGTAGCCGGGGCGAAAGGCACACTCTTTGATCTCTTCGGAAGCCAGGCCAGGAGCGTGCAGGTGTTCGTGGAAGAGCCCGGCATGCTCAAGAACCAGGCGGAGCGCTGGTGGAACAAGGTGGAGCAGCGTCATGACCGCTCCGGCATCGGCTCGTTGATTGCACCGGCTGACCTGTACCTGCCGCCATGGGACCTGTTGCCGAAAGTCGGATCGATGCCGGGTCTCGACATCGATCAGCTCGGCGCAGTCGACGTGCTCGAACAAGATTCCATGGCGCTCGACGAGGTTGAGTTCTCGACCCGACCGACGATGCGCTTTCATGGGCAGATACCAGCATTTATCGAAATGCTGAAAACGCTGGCTGCGCAGGACCAGCGTGTGATGATCGCTGCCCCAAATCAGGGCGAAGTGGAACGACTGGCGAACCTGCTGCGTGAATATGGACTGGCATATCGGCTTGGCAGCAAGCCTCAACAGGGCGGCAGCGAGAATATTTTTGATGAGTCAAGCTATCTGGCCGGGGATCTGCGCACGCCGCTGCTGGTGCGCACCGCCATCGCCAACGGGGTCAGTCTTCCGGATGCGCGGCTGGTACTGATCGGTGCGAACGACCTCAACGATGATGCGGACGTCGCAGCGCGCCCCGTCGCACGTAAATCAAAGACAGCAGCATTCGTCTCTGACTTTCGCGACCTTGCCGTTGGCGACTATGTGGTCCACGTAGAGAACGGCATCGGCCGCTACCTCGGCCTGAAGGAAATTGAGCAGGACGGCATGAGCGTCGAGTTCATGGTGCTCGAGTTTGCCGACAACGCGAAACTCTATGTCCCCCTGACGCGCCTCGACCTCATTCAGAAATACCGATCGACGGACGCCGGGCCTGCGCCTATTCTCAACAGGCTGGGCGGTCAGAGCTGGGCGAAGACCAAGGCCCGCGTCAAGAAAGCCATGCAGGACATGGCTGACGAATTATTAAAGCTGTACGCGCAACGCAAAGCCGCGCAGGGATTCGCCTTCACACCTGACAATGAATTTCAGAAAGAGTTTGAAGACGCCTTCGACTACAACGAGACAGACGACCAGCTGTCAGCCATCGCGGACATCAAGGCCGACATGGAATCCACCATGCCGATGGACCGGCTGCTATGCGGCGACGTCGGCTACGGCAAAACAGAAGTAGCGATGCGCGCTGCTTTCAAGGCAGTGCAGGATGGCAAGCAGGTCGCGGTACTAACACCAACCACCGTGCTGAGCTTCCAGCATTTTGAGACATTCAAAAAACGCTTCTCGCAGTTCCCCATCCATATCGATCTCATCTCGCGTTTCCGTACTGCGAAGGAGCAGAAGGATATCCTGGAGCGGGTCGAGGCAGGCAAAATCGATATCCTCATCGGCACTCACCGCCTGCTCTCCAAAGACCTTAAATTCGCAGACCTTGGCCTGCTGGTGGTGGATGAGGAACAGCGTTTCGGCGTAAGACACAAAGAGCGGTTAAAGCAATTACGAGCCGCTCTCGATGTTCTTTCCATGTCGGCCACTCCCATTCCGCGAACACTGCACATGTCGCTCGTAGGCCTTCGAGATATGAGCGTGATCGAAACGCCTCCTAAAGACCGCATGGCGATTCAGACAGTCGTCGCCAAGTACGATGACAAGTTGATTCGATCTGCGATTGAAGTGGAACTCGAGCGCGGAGGGCAGACCTACTTCGTGCACAATCGGGTTGAGACGATCTACGAACTGGCCGCGAAAATCCAGGAGATGGTTCCGCAGGCACGCGTGGGCGTCGGCCACGGCCAGCTCAGCGAGACGGAGCTTGAGCGGGTGCTGTTTGCATTCATGAACCGCGAGTACGACGTATTCGTTGCCACAACGATTGTCGAAAACGGCCTCGACATTCCTCTCGCAAATACCATCATCATCAATCGCGCAGACCGCCACGGCTTGTCCGAGCTGTACCAGCTTCGCGGCCGCGTTGGTCGCTCCAATCGTCGTGCCTACGCCTACCTTTTGATCCCTCCGGAGCAGGAACTGACAGATATCGCACGACGAAGGCTGGCCGCATTGAAAGAGTTCTCCGACCTCGGCGCCGGCTTCAAAATTGCTGCGTTGGATCTCGAACTTCGTGGCGCCGGCAACATGTTGGGCGGACAGCAGAGCGGTCATATTGAGGCCATAGGCTTCGAAATGTACACCAGCATGCTCGAACAGGCAGTGAGCGAATTGAAAGGCGATGACGTTTCTGAAAAGCCGACAACGCAGCTCAACCTCGGCATCAGCCTGCGTGTCGATGAGGCATACATTCCTGAAGAAAATCAGCGTCTTCGTATCTATAAGAAGATCGCCGGTGCCCAGGATGAGGCCACCATCGCTGACGTTCGGGCTGAGATGGAAGACCGCTACGGTGAACTGCCGGAAAGTGTGCAGCATCTTCTCAACGCAGCCATCCTGCGTCTTACCTGTGAGCAACTGGGTGTGGCGCAGGTCGACCGTAAGAAAGATCAAGTTCACCTGCGCTTTACTGACAAGGCACACATTGACCCTGGTCGCCTGATGCAGCTGGTGGCGAAGAATGCCAAGAAGGGCGCACAATTCACTCCGCAGGGGGTATTGAGGTTCCCGCTGGCTGCAGTCACGCCGGTCGCTATCATCAGCGAAGTGCATGCACTGCTCGATAAGTTGACAGTGGTTGAAATGGCGTCCAAATAGAATTTCCAGGATTTACCTTCGAGGACTATGCACGGAATAAATCGAGTTACAAGAGTTAAACGAGCGACCGCCGCTCTTACGCTGGCTCTCTCTACTGCAATCGCAGCAGCAGCTCAACCTGGCGGCGCAGATCCGAACAAGCAGTTCGCGCAACTGGCTGATCAATACTTCGACACAGTCTATTTTCCATTCCAGCCGACCCAGGCTACGAGTGCCGGCTTCCACCAATACGATCAGCAGCTCGAGGACTTCTCCCGCGCCAGCATTGACCGTGAGATAGCTGCACTCCATGCCTTTCTGCCGAAGGTGGAAGCTGTACCCAGCACATCGCTGGATGCAACGACACGCGGCGATCGCGAGATGATCCTCAGCAATATACATTCGACGTTGCTGACGCTTGAGACAATTCGCCCATGGCAGAAGAATCCGGACTATTACTCCAGCAGCGTGACTAATAGCATCTTCACACTGATGGAACGGACATTTGCGTCGCCCGACGAGCGACTCAGATCAGCGGTAGCGAGGGAGAACCAGATACCGGCAGCCATTGCAGCAGCACATATCAACCTGCAATCGCCGCCGAAGATCTATACCGAAATCGCTCTTCAACAGCTACCCGATGTCATCCGTTTTTACCAGAAGGATGTTCCCGAAGCCTTCGCGCAGTCCACTGATGCAACTACGAAAGCTGCATTCGCCAAGTCCAACGCTGCGGTCATCGAGTCGCTACAGCAATATCAGCACTGGCTTCAGTCTGAAGTTCTTGCAAAGTCCAACGGTGACTTCCGCATTGGTGCCGACACTTTTTCAAAGAAGCTGCTGTATGACGAGATGGTAGACACTCCCCTTGATCAGCTTCTGTCAGTAGGGCTGGCCGATTTACATAAGAACCAGGCTGATTTTGTTCGCATTGCGCGTGAAGTGGATCCCGGCAAGACACCGTTGCAGATACTCGATGAACTTGGCAACGACCATCCGCAACCAGACCATCTATTAGATAGCTTCCGTCAGACCTTCGATGGCCTGGTTGCTTTCATCAGGGCTAAGCAAATCATTACGATACCTTCTGACATCCGGCCCATCCTCGAAGAAACGCCTCCCTTTGAGCGAGCGACTACGTTTGCGTCCATGGATACTCCGGGTGCCTATGAGAAAAAGGCAACGCAGGCTTATTTCAATGTCACCCTGCCGGACCCGGCATGGGATACGGCCAAGACCAATAGCTTTATGCACAGCTTTAACGTTGGAACTGTCATCAGCACTTCAGTCCACGAGGCCTATCCGGGCCATTATGTGCAATTTCTTTGGATACCGGAGGCTCCAAGTAAGACGAGGAAGCTTTTATTCGCGGCCAGCAATGTCGAGGGATGGGCGCACTATTGCGAGCAGATGATGCTGGATGAGGGCTTCGCGCAACCTGGTGCCGGCGCGAAAGATGAACGTGAATCTAAGATGATTCGTCTAGGTCAATTGCAGGATGCGCTACTGCGTGACGCCAGGTTCGTCGTAGGGATCCAGCTTCACACTGGCAAAATGACGATGGAGCAGGCAGTAGATTTCTTCGTAAAGGAAGGCTACCAGGCAAAAGAAGTCGGAGAGGTGGAAACAAAGCGAGGCACGTCGGATCCCACTTACCTCTACTACACCCTCGGTAAGCTGGAGATTATGAAGCTCAGAAGCGACGTAATGAAGAAACAAGGCGCCGATTTTTCGCTGAAAACATTTCACGATAGCTTCATGCGGCAGGGCGGCGTACCGATCAGCATAGTGAGGCAAGCCATGCTCGGTGATATGTCACCAGCACTGTAACTTTTAGGGTAGTGTAAATACACCGCCGATACTCATCGGCGAAGCGAGAGGGATCTGATGAATAAGAAGGTGCGCAAGGCAGTATTTCCAGCAGCCGGTCTGGGGACGCGTTTTCTTCCTGCGACCAAGGCAGTGCCCAAGGAAATGTTATCGCTGGTGGACAAACCGCTCATTCAATATGGCGTTGAGGAAGCGCTGGCAGCAGGTTGCGATCACATTATCATCGTTACGGGACGAGGCAAGTCCGCAATTGAGGATCACTTTGACATCAGTTTCGAACTGGACGCCAACCTGGAAGCGAAAGGCAAGAAGGAACTGCTGGCGCTAAGTCGCAAAGTATCCGGCATGGCTAATATCTCTTATGTTCGCCAGAAGGAGGCTCGTGGCCTGGGACATGCTGTGCTGATGGCTCGCGATTTGATTGGCGATGAACCGTTCGCAGTTGTGCTTCCGGATGACATCATCGATGCGAAGAAACCATGCTTGCAACAGATGATTGAAGCTTACGACGAGACCCAATCTTCTATCCTCGCTACGCAGATCGTGAATGGCCCGGCTATTTCCTCATACGGAGTGCTGGATGGCGAGACAGTGAAGGAGGACCCTCGCCTGTTCGCAGTTCGCGGCATGGTGGAAAAGCCCAAGGAAGCAGACGCACCCTCGAAGAACGCAATTATCGGCCGCTATGTTCTTACTCCGCGTGTGTTCCAGCTACTCGAAAACATCACTCCAGGAGCTGGGGGCGAGTTGCAACTGACAGATGGCATCAAGGGCCTCCTGCAACATGAAAAGGTTTATGGCTTTAACTTCGAAGGGACACGGTATGATGCTGGCGATAAAGGCGGCATGTTAAAGGCGACCGTCGATTTCGCTCTTAAGCGCGATGATCTCGGGCCTGCCTTGCGCGAACACCTGAAAACTCTTTCGCTCGGATAGAAAGCGGGATCACTCAGCAAAGCAGCTCATGAAGAACGCTTCACCTCATAGAGGTAGAAGTTTTCATGGGCTTCTTCTGCGTCTGTAAAAGCTTTGAGTAGTCGCACATTCTGTTGATCAGAATGGAGATCGTCTTCCTGTCCCTTGGAAAGCGGTACATCCAGGATCAGGATGTAGTTGTTTGTATGCAAATCTCTATCGACACGCAATAGACGTCCGGTAAGATGAGCATCCGATGTGTCGTCCCGCCTGCTTGAGAATTGCATGAACGTGTCAGTGCAGTTGCACTGGGCGAAGTAAATGGGCCGCATCAGCTGTTCGGCTACTCCCACGGTTGAAAAGTCTGGAAATCCTACAAGCCTTCGATCCTGCAGGTGATTCTGCACGAGCCATTTCGCAGCATTCTGTGCGTTAGAGAATGGATGGAACCATGATCCAGCGATGGCCTCTATCCCACCGAGAGCGTTGATCGCGAGCAACGTAAGAGCTATACGTGAAACTCGAGGATCATCTAGCCGTTTAAGCCAGTAGGCAAGCAGGAAGGCTACAAAGACCAGGCCGAAATGGCGCATGTACCCGAGGTAGACAAGATGCGCGAAGAGAATAGAACCCAGCACAGACGCCGCTACCACGGCAAGCAGGCTCACCCTTTCGCAAAAAATTACGACCAGAGCGACCACTACCAAGACACTGATAACTTCAAACACTGCCGGATGCAGTAATACATTTGGGTTCCAAAATTTATGTGGGAAATGCAGGCTGAATGGGAACCACGGAAGCCCGAGGTTACTGAGTATAGAGACCAGGAGCCGATGCATATCCCGCATCGAGGCTCCAACCTTACCGGTTGTCACCCAACTTATGTCTTTAGCAGGACGAAGTGTGACATAGGAGGCGAGGAGAAAAACTCCGTAGATTGCACAAAGCTTTGCTATCTGTTGAAGGGATTTATTTCGTTTCCGGGTCTTAGCCTGTTTGCGAATGCACCACGCATACTCCAGAAGTAGAGACAGGGATAATATGACGCCGATGATATCGGTATTGGCCAGCAACCCCAGCAACACAGCACAGCCCACGATTGCTTGTGGTCTTTTCCCGCGAAGGTATACATATCCAAGAGCGATAAGCAGACACAGCCCATAGGTCCGGCTTAGGACTGTGTATTCGAAAGCTACGTAGTAGCTCGAAAGGACCAGCGCTTTTTCTAACCTCGTCCAGGGCGAACACATCCCGACGATCCAGCAAATGCCGATGCCGATCAGCGCCTCAACAAGCTTCATCGTCGAGGGATGCGCCGACAATTTCGAAGGAAACCAGAGCAGGTAGTACCACAGGCCCGGATGACCCTCGTAGTGAATATTGAAGGCAAGGCTTTCCAGCGTAGGACTCGCGCGCACGATGCCCCATACGTTCAGCTCGTCGCGCCACATCTGATGGTGCGCCAGGTTGACAAGGAAGACAGCAGCGAAAATCGACGTCAGGCCAAGATCCCACCAGCGATCGACTGACCGCAGATCTCGTGCGTCATCGGGTTGAAGCGCAGACTTAAGCATGGAGGGCCGGTGAAGAGCCTTCTTCTTGGCAACCGCCAGGTAGCGAATCTGCATGGCGATGAAGATCGTTGCGCATCCAGGCGATGTAAAGCCAGCCAAGGTAGAACAGTGTAAGCAGGGATGTGAAGATCGATACAGGCCGTAGCCACAAGATAGTTTGTCCCACCGTAAGCTGGCCGTTCTGCTTGGCTATATGAGGCAATATGTGAAGCGTCGCAAAGTTAATCCAGTTATGGGTTATACAAACAACCGTAAGCATGGTCACTACCACCGTAGTGATTCTGGCCAGCGTGCCCCGACCTAGTAGATAGCTGAAAGCAGGAAATGTCAGAAGAAGAATGCGAGTGTCATATTCGCGGTGATAGATAGGCAGCAAAGAAATACAAGTGATCGCCGCAACACCGATGTAGTCCCGTTCCTGCGAATGCTTCATGCGTAAGACGGGGACAAGCCAAACCGCAAGTAGCACAAGTCCTATCCATGCGGCTGCTTGATTATAGAACGCTGGATCATCCCGGAAAAGACTCAGCAACGGATGAAGGCCTGCGATGGAAGATGCCGCGTCATTCGCGGGACCGGGATCGCCGACGAGTCCGTGAGCGGTAATACCTCTAATATTTGCCGGGATCTCCTTCATCCAATGCGAAGAGGCAGGCATGACGCTGGCCCAGACGATCCCCGGAAGACAAATGATCAAGGTGGCGAGAAGAATCTTAAGTGCGGTTTTGCGAGACTGCGCGTCACGAAGAAGAAAATACAACCAGATCAGACCTGTCACGTGGGGCTTGAGAGACAAACTGAGCGCGAAACATAGAATGCCCAGGCCGACATGTTTATCTCGGAGCAGGCACCATACAGCTATCGCGCACAATCCGATGGTCAGCTGCGCTGGTTGGGCAAGCATAATGAGAGTCGTACTTGTGAGCACGAAGCATCCGAGTACAACCGCGGTGACCAGCAAGGAACCTGCACTTAATTCGAAAACGAGCAGAACGCCCGCAACAAAGCTGGTCGTACTCACGGCAAGCCAGACCAGATGTGCGGGTTCCCACGGCAACAGGGCGAAGGGTGTCAGCAGACTTAATGCGGACGGAAAATAGATCGGCTCGTGCGGACGAAAAGGCCGCATATCGTCCGTCGGTCCACCGGCGGCAGCATACTCTCTGAATATCTGAGCCGAGTCATAGGGATCGCATCCATGCATGAGGCATTTGGCCCCACCATAGACCGTCTTGAAATCCAGAGACTGAAGAGCAAGCCGTTGATCGTAGTAGCCCCGCACCGCATAGACAAGGCAGCAGAGGACGACGATGGCGAGAGGAGCAATTTTTGTCAGCCGCCCGAGCGTTGCTTCAGACATGTAACGACTGCTCTCCGAAGATCAATGGAATGCATGCTGAAAGCACGGCATGCGATGGTCGTGTGCAGCTTAACATCCATGAGGAACAGAACCATAGTGGGCCCACCAGGACTTGAACCTGGAACCAACGGATTATGAGTCCGCTGCTCTAACCAATTGAGCTATAGGCCCGCGTCTTTTCGCCACTGAGCCAGTGTACCGAAGTTCTTTGCGTCATTGTAAGGAGAGGCTGCCTCAATCGCGAGCGTCCACGCCTGCCAAGGCAACGCTGGCTAAGGGCAGGACCGAGCGGGATCGACAGACGGCGCTATGCGCTCATAGATCAGGTAGTCCGGCATTGCTCCGTGGCGGAGAACCCACGCGGACACCGTGGAGTTGTGATACTGAAGCGGATCGTAATGAGTTCGACGCAGCAGCATGTAATGCTCCTTGAACCATCGCTGTTCTTCTGGCGACAGTGTATAACCCTCAAACGTCTCAAAATGATCAAACGCTTCACGCTGCACAATGTAGGTCGGCTGTTCTGTCTCGACGTAGGCCATCCACCACGCTGCTGGATCTTTCTGCATGAAGTGCAGAATACAAGGAGAGACCAGGCCCACTTCATCATCCGTTGCCAAGCCAGAAAAATAAGGAATGTAGCCCGCTGGCTCAAGGAAGAGCCTCCCCCGTCCGTGGCTGAGTTGATGAAGGTAGCGCCCTATGTCGGCGCGGTAGTGATAATCCTGGGTGGATGCCGTCAGCGATCGAGACCACTGGACCAGGGCCAGACCTGTCCATAAAGTACCAATGGCAATCCAGCCGAGCCGGTGCCAGGATCTGGAGCTAATTATGTGCGCGATTGCAGTGACCACTACGGTCATAGCCAGCCAGTTAGCCGGATATAGATACCAATCAAAAATGACTCCTCCGATTGCATAAAAGATCGGAATCGCCACGGCCATCACGGCAACCGCTGCGAGCGCTATGCGGCTGCGATAGTCACCGTGAACTTTGAACACAGTGATGAAACAGGCTGTTACAAGCAACAGTAATGAAGGCGCAGCTCTCGTCAGGTAAGTGGTTGACACAGGAAGCAGGAAGGATTGGTGCAGAAACAAATCGTAGACGCGATGAAGTACCGCCGCTGACGTGCGGTCCGGATGATACGCAATTAGCTTCGCCCTGATCGTGCCGGGCAGGTAGACATGGCTTGTCCATTTATTAACAGCTAGCAGCATGGCGATGCCGAGACAGAGCGAGCCGACAGCGCGAACCGCTTTCCTTCTATCGATAAGGAACATCGCCGCGCATAGGATCACACCGTAGGCAACTGCATCCGGGCGGATCAAAGGCAGCGTGAACACACCGCACATGAAGAGATAAGGGCGCAGTCCGGTAGCAAGCGTGTACAGGGCGAATCCAAGCGCAAGGATGAGAAGCGGTGTTTCCATCCCGGTGTAACTGACGACGAGTGACACTGGCCATATCGCGAGGAGGAGCCACGCAGAGTGTAGTTCGTCATCGCCTCTCACGAAGCCTTTCACACCAAAATAGCTTCCGATCGCGACGCACAATGTTCCAAAGACCTGGACTCCGACCACAAGCCGACTACGAAAGACCAGATCGATGAGCGCGACCAGCCACACATACAACAGGCTTGTGGTCCCTGGATAATGCTCATTCAAATTGAAAGACAGATCGCCATGCTCTGCGAGATGGCGAGCAGTCCTGAAGGTTATGTAGGCGTCTTCCTGCACATGGTGGATGATCAGGAAAGGAAGGTGCAGGATAAGGATCAACAAGAGCAGCCCACAGAGCGATGCCAGGGACGAGGTCCGCTGCTTGCGCAAACTACCTTCGGCTGCAGTGCTCACTCGCACCCGGGGTACGGAGCCCGCGTCTCGTTTAAACATGAAAAGCATCGCAGGCTCATCAGCTCATTCTAGCGTCATCCAGCGCCTGATACGCTCGGCGAGCTAAGAGGCACCTCGCGCTACGCTTGAGGATTTAAGCTCCTTCTTTACCGAGTTACAATCCAGGTCGCGGCGGCACACAAGCGTCACTGTCTCACGCAGCTTGCCATAGTCGGCCGCAGAATATGGGAGCACGTGGTAGGTAGGATCATTCGAAAAGCGCGATGCCAGGGGATTCCCGATCAACTTTGCCCGCATGGAGCTGGAAGCTTTTCGCGAGACGCTCGCGGGGTTGTTCTGATCCGTGTGCAGCACCAGGAAGTAAGGGTGCGCTTCCAGAAACGCTTCGCGATATTCAATATGATCGGAGAAATAGCCAACCGTCTTCCAATTTTCCATTAAATGAAATTGGGTCACCTCCAGCCGAGGTGCTTTATCGCTGATACTGTTTGACCAATCGAGCAGGTACATGTAACGCACAAGGGAGCCTGCCTTGACGGGCATCAACTCCGTGAATGTAAAGGCATCTTCACACAGGATGGGCACCCCTGCAGGCAACGTAGCGGTCAAGGCGCCAGAGTAGTCATCCTGTTGGTCTATGTAGTGAGGCAGATAGATCAGGTCATAATGCAACACCATGGCAAGCAAAGCTGCGAAGGCTGCTGCCAGCGGTATGGATCTGTATCTACGAAGCAACCTCCAGCCGAACTCAAGGCGCAAAGCCAACTCGGCTGCGAGGATGATGATGCCGGCTTCTACAGGCTGAAGGTATCTTTCGTTGAACAAGGGCGGCCCTGTAAATCCTTCCATGAGAAAGATGATAGGTATGCAGAACAACGCGCCCATCAAGATGAGGATCGGCGCCCTGCTCTGAACTCCTTCCACGAACGATGATCCCCTGCGAAGCAGCCAAACCTGCAAAGCAAGACATGCGGCAAGCGTACAAAGGATGAGCGTTGTGCGCAGGCTTGAGCCGGTGTAAGCGAGCAGGAATAGCTGAAGATTTGGCTGGGTCGTCCAGAAATGTGGCTTGCCGACCGCCGCGGATGCGGCTATGGCCGGGTAACTCGGTATAAGCCATAACCAACTGGCAGCTGCAGACAGGTAGAGGCGTGGACGAAATTGCCGTTCACGACGATCGGCGATGCACCAGGCCGCGACCATGGTCGCACTATAGGCAATGCCTAAGATGTGGCTGGTCACCAGGGCGGAATTCGCGACAAAAACTATGAATGCCAGCCAACGATTTGGCGGGGTACGGAAAGACCGCAATATAACCAGGAGAGTCGCAGCAAACGCCGCTAGAAATAGTCCATAGAACCTGCCCTCAGCAATGTGCGGTACTAACGCAGGACTCAAGAACCATGTCACGCATACTGCGAAAGCTACGCAGGTCACAGGATAGTACTGCCGAGCGGCCTTCCATAATAATGCGAATGCCGTCGCAAAGCAGGTGGCTGTGAACAGGCGGAAAGATGCGACGGAAGAGCCGAACATCTTGAACCAGATACGGCCGAGTATGTAGAACAAGGCACCGCCGCCGTCCGCCCCATGCTGCCAACTGAATAGAACATGGCGCCACGACGGATCCTTCAGCAGCAACCAGCCAAGCACTTCGTCTTCCCAAAAAAGACGGCCGGCCCCGAGGCGGAAACATATTGCATAGGTCAACGCTATCCCGAAAGCGACAATCAGCCAGTCCGCAGACGTCAGCCGGACAACACGGCGCTGTCTGGCTGACACGACGTTCTCTGCTTCTGCCGAGCGTATGGCAGGTGGCTCTATCAGTTCCTGAGACATAATGTTTCGAAATTACTTCTACAAAGATCAGGATAGTTGACACCGACCTTAATCTTCTACTTGTCGGATGCGGCCAGTGTAAAATTGCAGGCAACAGCTTGGAGCTGATTCGTAAACTGCTTTAATCTGTCGAATAATCCCTTCGATATTCAGAAGAAGAACGTACGACTCCTCACATTCTGCGGCTTTGAAAGGGGAGTTGACACATGCATCCTCAAGTCCAGCAACGCCATCTTCTTCCTTTGATTTCAATTGGGTGCTGGACGCTAGACCAGGATGGTGTTTGCTGAATGTATCCAGTAGAAGAAGACTCCACCACAAGCGAGCGGCCTGGGCACGCAGTTGACCAAGCTGCATCGGCGACTGCCCGCGCCCCGCGCTTGTACCTGGCTCTCCTGCTGGGCGGCGCAGCCCTGCTGCTGCTGCTGCCCTTCTTCATCGCTCGTACAGAGTTCTTCACGCAGGCTTCCCGCCGCATGTTCTGGCATGCCATGGAGTTTCACGACAACATGGCAGGTCAAAACTGCGGGATCGTGATTTTCGGAGACTCAACCGGCCTGACTGGCGTCGACCCTGCGACCGTGCAGTCTCGGACTGGCCTGAAAACCTGCGTCCTATCTCTGCCGTACATGGCGCTGTCTACTACCGGATATCGGGTGTTAGATGATTACCTGTTGCACAATCAGGCGCCGGCTTTGATCGTATTCGTGGAACATGCTCGTCATCTCCGCCGACCGGCGTTGGATGAAGACCCAGGTGTGATCGACGGATGGCTGCTGGCCGACAAGCTGTTGCCCCCGGCCAAAGCTGCGTGGTTCTTCGCCTCACATCCAAAGTTCAGCATGATTTTTGTAGAGAGCTTCTGGCAGCAGATCTTCACTCTCAGCCCAAAGCAGTCAGTCGATCTGTCGAGACATGCTTACCGGCGTGACATGCAGATCCTGCACGACCACAACGGCTTCTATCCCATGGACCCGCTTGAAACAGCACAGCGGATTTGTGCCGAACCCATGGACGGCTCCTACTATGACCCATCGTTCCTGGCGACTTTGACTCACTACCAGACTGCAACGACTGGAGTCCTGTTATACGCAAGCCCTGTGCGTGACTGCGACACCAACCTGGCTTCGTACCGGCACCTTGCGAATATGCTGCACATCGCACCGCCCACTCCCTATCCTGCGAGCGACTTTTCAGACGCGTGGCACCTCGACGAGCAAGGCGCTGCCAGGAATAGTGAGGAAATTTCACAGGTCATCCAACAGCGACTGCGCCAGCCTACGACTACTCTATAGCTGCTTCCTGGTCTGCTCCCTAGAATTGAAAATAGAGGAAGCGCGTTGTATTTTCCATCCACGCTAGGGACATGATCAGTGCCAGTGTCATGATCATGGCCCATGAAGGCGATGGCTTCCAGCGCACGCCGCGACCGAGGATCGGCTCTTCGGCAAGAGCGCCCTTCGCCGAGTAGTACCGGCTCAAAATCTGTTGTGTATTCGGGAGCAGCCAGATAATTGCCAGGCGCAGCGGTATCCGCACAAGACTGGGAGCGATGTCTGCAGAACCTGAGACATGTCTTCCATGCAAACCAATCATTCCGCCAATCATCGCGAAGGCGTCAGCCGTTGAGTTAGCGCGAAAGAAGACCTGTGCGACGATCACGCACAACATCGTAAGCGCCACGCTGGCGGCGAGCTGAAGTCTCGGTAGCAACGTACCGGAAAGGGCGCCGGAAGTTTTCTTATGGAAGATACGCCATGCATGATTGACCGTGATGTAGACCCCATGCAGCAATCCGAATATCAAAAACTGGATCCCCGCTCCATGCCATATGCCGATCAGCGTCATGGAGATCATTGTGGGCAGAGCCACCATTTCCGCAAATCCGGATGGTGTTGCAGATCCTTTCTTCGACACCTTCTGGCCACGCCTGATCCTGCCTCGGTTCACTGACAGCGAAATAGGATTGTAGAGATAGGCAGTGACATAACGAGTAAGCGTCATATGCCAGCGAGACCAGAAATCGATAATGCTGGCTGCCTTATAGGGTGAATCGAAGTTAAGCGGAAATCGGATGGAGAACATGCGGGCCAGTCCGATGGCCATGTCGGAGTAGCCGGAGAAATCGAAGTAGAGCTGCAGCGTGTAGTTCAACACGCCGATCCAGGCCGGAATCAACGTCAGGGAGCCCGGACTTGCGAACGCTGTATCTGCCGCAGGAGCGATGCTGTCCGCAAGAACCACCTTCTTGAACATACCCATGACGAACCAGGTGAATCCCACACTCACATCTTCAGAGTTCAATCCGAACTTAGTCTTCTTGAATTGCGGCATGATCTCGGCGTGGTGGAGGATTGGTCCAGCAATAAGATGGGGGAAAAATGTAACGAATAGAACGTAGTCCAGAAATGGCTGAGGCTCTGCTGCCCCCTGCTGCAGGTCCACCAGGTAGGCAATCTGGGTGAAGGTGAAGAAGCTGATGCCAAGCGGCAGCAGCACACCAGCGAACTGGTGATGAAGAATTCCCAGCCGACCTAGACCAGACAAGCTCGGAAATAGATACTTATAGAAGAAAAGCAGGAGTAAATTGCAGCTGATGCCTGCTATGAGGACCTTTCTCTGCAAGCGATCCTGGCCGGCGAGTCTCACAATCAAGCTGGACACCGTGTAGTTCAGCAGGATGGAACCGAGAAGCAGAAAGACAAATTGATAACGCCACTCTGCGTAGAACGCGAGCGACATAAGCGCCAGCCATCCTATAACCGAACGGCGGCCGAATCTGCTCGCTATCTCGTAACCCAGCAGGGTTATAGGAAGAAAGACACAGAGAAAAAGTAATGAATTAAAAAGCATCCGGCTCGAACTTCCAACAAGGATTTAGTTGCTAGGCCAAAAAAGCCTCGCATCTCAGATTATGTTGGATGCGCGACTTCTTGCCGTCCGAATCAAGGTCCGCATGTTCACTCATTACACCACATCAAATGCGGTCCTGATCACGACCGCCCTCCAGGCGCAAGCGCAGATTCTGGGATGAGCTGGTGAGCGAAGCCGGGACCTTCCCAGAGCAACCTGGGAACCCCGCTCGTGTCTTGGGCATTCTCCACTTTGTCATCCCGCTTTCAGTTCGAGGCGATGCAATCCGGCTTGTAGCACGACCGGGTAGAGAGTAACTTTGCCCGCTCCTGTCGATGGGCCTAGCCATAAGCCGATCCGGTCAGCAGCACGGCGCACACGAACAAGCAGACAAATATAGAAGACGCATGGCGGATTCACTCTGGCGAATCTACGTGGATTGAGGTAGACCAACTGTTGTCGATCTGCCTTATCGTGCGCCCTCAAAATGAGCTTCTATCTCCTCCAGGGTCTTTCCCTTTGTCTCCGGCAGGAAAAACGAAGCAGTCAGCAGGTAGACCACGGTAAAGCCGGCGAACATGAAAAACATCCGTGCATAACCATACTTGCTGACGAAGGGCAGAAAGATCCCTGCCAGGAGTGTGGATACAAGCTGGTTGATGACTAACGCTATGCTCATGCCATTCGAGCGGATGCGGGTTGGCATAAGTTCAGAAAGAGCCAGCCACACGCACACTCCCGGCCCCACAGCAAAGGAAGCCATGAACAGGTACAGGAAAACAGCCACAGTCCACCCATGATGCTCGTCCGGAATGCTGCCCACCAGCGCGCGGTCAATGTGCAGCGGCGCAGTGCCGGCGGCTGCAAAATCTGCAAACGGATTTCGCAGAAAAGCCTCCAGCCGATTTTGCGGCACACAATCCTCGCGACGGATTGAAATCACCGGTGCAGTCGCATCATCGGAGCGTACGAAATGAGTAGAGCTGGTGAAATCGCCATAGGAGTAAATCACTGCAAGGGACGCGCGGTCACTCGGCACTCTGACGTCGTGAGTGCTCGCACCAGAGATCAGGCGCGCGGCTTGTGCTCGATCGAAATGCAGCGTAAGCGCCTGTGCAGGACTCACCAGCGCCTGCACAGCATCTCTGGCGTCCACATGCCTGGCTTCGGTCCGCAGAAACAAGGCGCCGACGGTGGACATGGAAAGAATGATCCCGATCGTTCCTCCTATCAGCAGAGGCTTGCGGCCGACGCGATCGACCAGCGTCATACCCACCAGGGTCATCGTAAAGTTCACGATCGTGAACAACACGTATCCCCAGTGCGCCATCACGTCAGACAGGCCGCTCTGCAGCAGGATGCCGGTGTTATAACCGATGACCGAGTTCACACCAGTCGCCGTATTGCAGAAGAGGATGACGCAGGCGAGCACGAAGGGAATCACGTACCTGCGGCTCAACAGCGGGATGCGCTGATCTCTGCCATCTGCAGCTGGGACAGTGCCTGCATGCCCTGCCACGTCATCCATCTCGCGTAATTCCATGTCAGCCTGCTCAGTGGAACGCGAGCGCAGCAGGGATGCCAATGCCTGCTCGCGGCGGCCCTTACGATGGAGCCAGCGCGGCGACTCCGCCACAAAAAAACTGCCCACAATGAACAGCAGGCCGGGAGGCAGCGACACCCAGAAAATGCGGCGCCAGGTCTGGTCCTTGAACGCGAACAGTGTTGCCGCGTCGCCTGCCCGTTCTACAGCCTGCACCTTATAGCTGTAGTAAATGCCGATCAAGGCTGCGGCGACAATGCCCAGTGTCAGCAGCCACTGGAAGATGCCGGTTCCCCTGCCGCGCCGATTTGCGGATAGGCATTCTGCAAGATACAGCGGCACAACCACGCCGATCAGACCTCCGCTTATACCCTGCAGCAGGCGGCCGAAGAACAGAGGCCCGTAGCCATGAGCGAGTGCGATCATCGGGATACTCAGAATGAAAGCCACGCCGCTGAAGGTCATCAGCGGCTTGCGGCCCATCCAGTCCGCCAGCATGCCGGCAAAAAGAGTAGAAAACACGCTGCCGAGCAGGACCGCAGCCACGATGATGGAAAGCTGACCTGGATTCAGATGGGACGTGGCTTCCAGGTACGGCAAGGCTCCACCGATAATACCGACGTCCACTCCGTAGAGCAGGCCGCCAAGACCGGCGACGACCAGCAGAAATCGGTTATACGAGTCTTGACGAAGTGATGTGGATGCAGAGGTTTCGGTCATGGGATGAGAGTCGAAGGTATTGGAATTCCCCTCCGACTCTATCCGGTCTGGCGTCTTGTTGAAAGGCGCAATCTCCAGTCACTCTGGCCGCTCCGCTCCTTTTGCTAAAAGTGGAAGCCGACCTCGGCCGTCAGCGAGCGTGGCGTAACGTAATGCGTGCCACTGAACGTGGAGAGGAAATTGTAAAGCGCATACTTGTTCGTGATGTTGGCGCCTGTCAGCTTCAGGCTCCATTTACGCTTCTCTCCGTGAAACAGGTTGTCCTCACCAACCGAGGCATCGAAGATGTTGCGCGGCTGGATGCGGGGCGGATTGCGGTCGTCGTTTTCCGTGCCAGGCGCCGGTATCTTCACCAGCGTGGAGGTCAACTGCGAAGCGAGACAGGGCGTCGGTAATGGCGTCGTCGGCGTCGCCTTCACACCATCACAGCTCAAACCCGCTTGAAATTCCTGGTCAGCAGTCAGGCCGCTAAGATCGATAGCCGGCAGTCCATTCAACGTCGTCGAATCGCCGAGGCAGCCGCTGTTCGGATCCGTCACGTTGTAGCACGGAACAGAACCAGCGGTAAGCCCGCTGTCATAACGCCAATTCAATCCGAGCCAGGGACTATGCGTGCCCGGAATCTGATACTGCACGTTCGCAGAAGAATTAACTTTCTCATCATGATCGATACGGAAAGGGTATCCACTCTGGCCGACGGTAGCTCCGGCGCCCGCGACCTGCGGCGGAAAAAACCGTGCTGCAACCGAGGAGAGAACAACGAATGCAGACACACCATGGATAGGCGTCAGATCTGTACGCAGGGCGTAACCCGGAATTTTTGAGTTATGCCAGTCGATCGGAAAAGTGATCGGCGTGTTACCAAGCACGCTGAAGTCAAACGCGTTGTGAGTGTACTTCCAGATGTAATCTCCACTAAAGACCACGTGGCTGCCGAAGGCCTGCTGTAATCCCGCATGGAATTCATTACGGTAGCCAGGCTGCTCCACATTGGAGACTCCGGGGGTGCAGGCAAGCAGCGGACTTAACACTGCATTGTTGCAGCCTTCGCTCGAGAGCACCAGGTTCTCATTGAAAGGTGTCTCCAATGTGCGCGCATAGGAGACGCGCAATACAGTGTTGGTCTTCTTCAGCGTGTAGGCCACGCCAAGCCGGGGTTCGGCCTGCCTTGCTGACGCTAATCCGTTATAAAAATCACCGCGAATGCCGACATTGAAGAGCCAGTTGCCGGCCTTAATCGAATCTTCGAGATAGAGCGCGAGTTCCTTCACATCTGCCCGACCCGTGTAATGAAAGCTTGTGCCCCCACGCGTCAGATCGTAGGGCAGCAACACTGGATTGAAAGTACCGGATGCGCCTGAGGCATTCGCAACACTCGCGTCATTCGAATAGAAGCCTGCCGCCGCGCAGTCAGCCGGGTTCGTGAAGCCGGCCTTGGCTGTCGCATCGGTCGCACTCGCCACGCACGGTGCATTGTAAAAAGGAGACACGATCCCGAGGCTGTCATTCTCACGCAGAAACGTCTGCGAGTAGAACACGCCGGCCTTGATGTTGTTGATGCCCTTGTCATAAGTCAGGTCCGAATGCGCTCCCGCATTGGTCAGCGTGCGCTCCTGGGCAATCGACGCAGTCTGCAGATTCTCCGGACCCCGGTCTGCCAGCGCATTTCCACTTGGATAGTAGTTGTAAGCATCTTTCCGGATATACGCAGCCAAATTAAAAACCGAGTTCGTTCCGACTACGCGAGTGTAGGTCGGCGCGATGTTGAACGTCTCGATCTTAGAGTGTTGATCGGCATCACCCACACTGCCAAAGACAGGAGCACTGCTGGATCCGCCACTGACCACATTCTGCACATTCAGGTTGTCGTAGTCGTTAGGCGTCTGGAACCAGGAGCGACTGTAGTTCAGGTTCAGATGGATGGAATCAACCGGAGTGAACTGGTAGTCGATGCGATCGAACAGGTTCTGCTCGTTTCCCTTTGCATGGAAAACCTTGAACTCGGGCGGGTCGAGAAAACGACCACTGTTCAATCCATCCAGCTCAACAAAGTTGCCCCAATTGTCCTTGCCGTAAGCCACGTCGATTCCACCTGTCGCCGAACCGAAGCTGCCGTAGGAAGTAGTAAAGCTGCCGGTCGGCTTGGCTTGTCCCTGGCCTGAGCGAGTGGTGACCTGAATCACCAGGCTGGTCTTGTCGCCAAATTCGGCTGGAGGCGCGCCTGAAATAACTTCAATCGACTGCACTGCGTTTGAAGGCAGCTGGTTCGAGAAAACTTTGCTCTGCTGGTCACTGATCGGTTGCCCATCGACCGCAAACGTGTTGGACGAGTGGTCGCCCATACCATGCAGCTGGCCGTTCGAGTCGGCTGCCACACCAGGGGAAGAAAGAGTGACCAGCGCACTCAGACCTGAGGATTGATTCGCCAGCGGCAGCTTGTCGATCATGCTGCGATCGAGGTCAGTATGCAGGCTGCTGTCGTTCTCTACCAGGTCGCCGCCACCTTCTACCGTCACCGTCGTAGCCTCAGCCGCGCCAATTTCCAGCTTGGTGGTAAGTGTCACGGAAACAGTGGAACGTACATTTGCATCCTGGCTGATCGATGCGAAGCCCGGAGCCGTAATCACCAGGTGATAAGGATTAAACGGCAGATTAGTGAATTGATAGTGACCCGCGTCGTCACTCGTCGTCTTACGAGAAAGACCACTGACCGGATTGGTGATGAGGATGGTCGCACCCGGAACTACGGCTCCCGAAGTATCTGTCACCAGGCCCTGGATTGATCCTGAAGAAGTCTGGGCATAAGAGTATGGCGCAGCGCTGAATGACAGCGATATGAATGCAGCGAAAACAAAGCTGGAAAAGATAGAACGGAGTGACATTCAAGGCCTCCCGGCAAAACAGAGTATTGAGGGGACGACGCGTATCGGAAACACAGCTACGCGGTCAGATCTCTGAATCTGCTAAACGGAGAAAGGCGGTGGCCGGATGAAGGCCGTGACAAAAACAGGGTTTGCGGCAGGCGAGACTGCGGTAACCGGCACAACCTCGATCAATCGAAGCACATAGGCGGTCAGCCATGCCGGCTGTACATCCACCACGACATGCGCAGAAGAACACAACTGGCAGTGAGCAGCATCCACCGGACCGGAATGCGCGTGAGACACTTCCACTGTCATAAAAGCAGCCAGCGTCACACACAGCAGCGCGCACAATGCGAGCAGCAGGAGCTTGCCGACCTGGGTTTCTGGCTTCATGACGTGGGAAAGGTACTCACTTGATCATGCGGTAGTTTGCCTGCACAGTCAACGCCGGAGCCCACATCTGCTGAAGTACGAGCAGCGTAATAGATACAGAAAACCTGTAACCTGTGTACGCTGGTTTCGTCGGATGAAGAGAGGAACGGCCTTTTGAGCGAAGAACCGGAAGACAACCGTGAGGTGAACCGGGTGCCAGCTGAGCCTGTTCTCGCTCCTGCCGGAAACGGACATGCTGACTCAGATCCGCCAGCGGCCGCTCTGTCTGAGGCACCCGAAATACCTGCAGCGGAACCTGTGCTTCTCCTCAAGAAGAAGCACACTCTTGCTTCACGATGGATGCACTGGATCAACTTCCCTTTGCTCGGCATCATGATCTGGAGTGGCCTGCTCATCTACTGGGCAGACTCAGATGCAGCAAATCTCCATCCCCATCAGACTTACCGACTCGGCATCGGCGGCTGGACGTTGTTCCGTTTCTTCCCAGATGTTTTTTACACTAAGCTCGGCCTGCCGTTTCGCCTTGCCGAGGGCATGGGCTGGCACTTCCTGTTCATGTGGCTCTTCGGCATCAATGGCATCGTATATGTGCTCTATACCCTCTTCTCCGGAGAGTGGCGAGAGCTCGTGCCTAACCGTCATTCTCTCCTGGAAGCTTGGCAGGTTCTGCTGCATGACCTGCATCTGCGTAAGGAATGCCCGCCGATCCGTAAATACAACGGCGCCCAGCAAATCGCCTACACTCTCATCATTCTGGCGGGCGGCGGTTCACTACTGACCGGCCTGGCAATCTATAAGCCGACCCAACTTCACACTCTTACATGGTTGCTGGGCGGCTACGAGTTTGCGCGCTTTCTGCATTTCTGGCTCACCATGGGCTATGTCTTCTTCTTCGTCATTCACGTGCTGCAGGTAGCGCGAGCGGGCTGGAACAACTTCCGCAGTATGGTCACCGGCTACGAATTAGTGGAAAGTACTGCAGGGGAAAAAGGCTGAAATGGACAGCGCCCAAGACAACACGCCTGTTCTTGAATCGTCCGCACATGGAGACGCTCGCGCAGAGATGCGACGCCGCTCGCGGCGCGGTTTCCTGACCGGCGGTATTGCTGCTGCCGGCGCTTATGGTCTATGGCATTGGATCCGGTACAGCCCTGCTGTAGATGGCATTCAGAAGCCGCTTCGACAGGCCTTTCGCTTCAACTCAGCTGTGTCGCGTGAGGTGCTTGGTGATCATGGCCTCGCACCCACCTTCCCGGTGACGCAGGCAGTAGCAAACGTTCGGCTGAATGGAAATATCGGCATCGATCCGGCCATCAAGCTGGACACATGGCGATTGCAGGTGACCGGCCTGGATGCAGCTTCAGCAGCAGAATACGTTCCCGACATTCACAGTTACAAATATGCAGAAGATACCCAGTTGATGGATCAGGATCCAAATGTCGACGCGTACAGTGATACCGGGGGCACTCTCGACAGCTCAACCAACGAAGATGGCGAAGCTCCCGAGCCGGAGCCTGGCCTGCTGGTTACGCTCGATCGCATTCGCAGCTTGCCGCGAATCGAAATGGTCACGCAATTAAAGTGTATTGAGGGCTGGAGCGAAGTTGTGCACTGGGGCGGGGCGCGCTTCAGCGACTTCCTGGCCGCCTACCACGCGAATGTCTCAACCTTGCCGAAGTATGTCGGCATGGATACACCGAATGGTCAGTATTACGTGGGCTTGTACAAGGAAGACGTTCTCCATCCGCAAACAATGCTCTGCTATGAGATGAACGGTCATCCGCTTTCACGTGATCACGGCGCGCCGCTTCGCCTGGTCACGCCATTGAAGTATGGCATCAAGCACCTGAAGCAGATTGGCCGAATCACCTTCACCAACGAGCGGCCGCATGATTACTGGGCGGAGAATGGCTACGACTGGAACTCCGGACACTAGCCGTTAGTGGCAAAAAGAAAAGGCCCGCGAACGAAGCGCGGGCCTTTCTATCATGTGGCTGAAGCGTTAGCGTCGGCCACTCATGATGTTCTGCACTCCTACCTGGTAGCCGCGCCGGAAACCTTCGCGGTAATCATGACGGGCCTCGCGCGGTACGTCAGGATGGCGATATTCATCCCGGTTGTTCACGTTCGGCTGACGATGGTTTCCGTAGTCCTTCCGGGCTCCCTCGATACCGTCATGAAAACCCTTGCGCATGGCCTCGTTGTTGACTTCCTGCGGTGGAGTCTCCCAGGCGCCGTGCGCATCGTAACCCGGAGGTGGCGGTCCCTGGGC
Source organism: uncultured Ktedonobacteraceae bacterium (assembly GCA_964657395.1). GTDB lineage: Bacteria > Acidobacteriota > Terriglobia > Terriglobales > Acidobacteriaceae. Next base: position 7,697 of record CAZZUX010000021.1, on the reverse strand, counting down.
ATACTGCGCATGGAGCCCGGCAGTCGAACTCAGCAATACAATTGCCAGGCCGGATGCTGCTAAGTTTTTCAGGATCATAAATGTGTTCCTTTCTGAACTACCTATAAGTTGACCCCAAACTAAGATACAGGTCGCGCCTGTCACGTTGCCGTAGACGGAATATATTGCGGAGCTTAAGGTAAATCTTTAGTTCGAGCGGCAACCATTTGATAAGTCCTCAAAATCCGTTGACTTTCTCAACGCAGATCATCGAGTGATATCGATTCATAGCTCATGAACGCAATACGCTTGCTGTCCGGCGACCATGAAGGCACATTGATCGTGCCCTGTCCGCCGAACAACTTAGCCAGCACGTGAACCTGCTTATCCACTATGGACATCATCATGATCTGCACGTCCTTTCCGGGAGGATGGCCCGTGACTCCCTTCTCGTAGGCGAGAAACACCATCCACTTTCCATCCGGAGAGATGTGCGGGAACCAGTCATTCGTCTCATCGGTGGTTACCCGCTCCTGTGCCGAGCCGTCCGGCTTCATGCGCCATATCTGCATTGATCCGCCGCGCTCTGAATTGAAGTAGATAAAACCTCCATCGGGCGCAAACTCCGGTCCGTCATCCAGGCCCTTGGCCGTTGTTAGCCGAGTCTCCTGTCCGCCCGTGACCGGCATCGTGTAGATGTCAAAGTCACCATCGCGCTGTCCAGTGAAAGCAATGGTCCTCCCATCCGGAGACCAGCCATGCCAGTAGGACGGACCATTCTGCGTCAGCTGTTTCGGAGTACCGCCATCGACCGGCAGTAAATACACCCGCGACTTACCATCGCTCCCGGTCGAGTCGCTGATCGCCAGCGATTTGCCGTCAGGCGATAGACCGTGATCGTTATTGCATTTCTCATTCGGTGTTGTCGGTATTACTGTCGGAGGAAGCACTGGCATGATGAATGCCGCCAGACTGGTCAGAGTCAGCCGATGTATCCGGCCGTCGCCATTGAACAGCAGATAGGATCCGTCCTTCGACCAGTTCGGCGCTTCCAGATGTTCCGGAGCTACATACGCAACGCGACGATCGGTTGAAGCCACCGTCACAGTCTCCAACGAGCTGTACAGCGTTGGCGCAGCGCTCGACGGTGCAAGCTGATCCAGTTTCACGTTCGAAAATACGGCAGTCTCGCTCACATCCTTGTCATGCGAACTCACCCCGATCCCGACATAGTACTCGCCATCGAGCCTTAGCTTCGTCGATGCACCGGCAGGCTGAAGTCTGCCATCCGCGCCTGAGACGAAAGCGTAAACATAGTCACCACGCTTCACGATCTTTACGCGTTCCGGCTTCGCAACGTAGGACTCGACCTCATGCGTGTTCGCTCCTGCTTCTTCACGGAATTGTAATGACGTCAGTCCGTCTCCATGCTGCGCCACGTCGACTGCCTTCGCATTTCCATCGAGTGTCTGGCGGATCATCAGCACTGCCTTCCGATGATTGTTGCCTGTGAAACCTTTGAACGTTATGTCTGCAGCAAGCGCAATATCTCCGGAAACCTTCTTCCAGGCAAGATGAAAGTCGTCCATGCCGAACCACATATTTTCGCCGCTGCCAGTGATCGTGTAGCTCTGCGTAGCCGGATCAAAGCTGGCCGTACCCGGATGCAAAACAGTACCGACATCAGCATGGCTCTCGAAAATGCCTAGCGGCTCAGCAGCAAAACACACCATACATCCGGAGAAAAGCAGGATCAAAGCAAGACAGGCTGTAAAACGATGCGTGCGAATAGGGCCTCCAGTGAGTGCGCAGAGAAAGTCTGCGGTTCGTCGGACAGAATCATAGACGATTCTCGTGGAAGCTTATTCCCTTAAGGATTTATCCAGCCACCATCCTGCTCTGTAAGGTCTTCACCCTCCACCGGTCCCCAGCTTCCCGGCTTGTAAGTGCACACGCGTGGCGGATTCTTCAATATCGGATCGAGAATCCTCCACGACTCTTCGACATAGTCTTCACGAGCAAAACGTTGCTGATTTCCGTTCATCGCGTCCACCAGCAGTCCCTCGTAGGGCAGGATGCTATCCGGGCTGTCTCTCTGCGTGGCAATCAGCGCCACCTGGCGCCCACGCAGTTCTTCACCCTGCGCGCGTACCGAGGCATCAATCTCAATCGTCACATTCGGACTGACGCGAAAACGCACATTGTTCGGCGGCGGTGCCTGCATCGAGAAAATGGCCGGTGGCTGACGCAGTCTGACATTGACTTCAGTAGCAGTCGTCGCAAGAGACTTGCCGGCTCGCACATAGAACGGCACTCCCTTCCAGCGCCAGCTGTTGATCTCCAGCTTCATGGCTACGTAGGTCTCAACTTTGGAGCCGGCCTTCACCCCGGGCTCTTCCTGGTAGCCTTCGAACTGGCCAAGCACAACGTTCTTAGGATCGAGTTGCACAGCCCGCAGTACCTTCACCCGTTCATCCCTGATCGGCTCAACGCCCTGACCCTGCGGCGGCTCCATAGCCACATTGCTCAACAACTGCATCACGTGATTCTGTAGCACATCCCGCATGGCGCCGGTCTCGTCGTAAAAGGCGCCGCGGCCTTTTACGCCGAATTGCTCGGCCATGGTGATCTGCACGCTTTCGACATACTGCCTGTTCCAGATCGGCTCAAGAAAGGTGTTCGTAAAGCGGAAAAAGACCAGGTTCATGACTGCATTTTTGCCAAGATAATGGTCGATACGAAAAACATCCTGCTCATCGAAAATCTTCAGCACCATGCGGTTCAACTCAGCAGCAGTCCGCAGATCGTGGCCGAAAGGCTTTTCGAAAACTACGCGCGCACCTTCGGCACAACCAGAATCTTTCAGCTGAGTGAGCACTGTCTCGAAAAGGCTTGGGGGAATCGCCAGGTAATGAATCGGGTGCCGGGATGTTCCGAGTTCCGTTCGCACCTGGCGGAACGTCTCAATATCAAGGTAGTCGCCATCTACATAGCGAAGAGAACGGCACAGCTTATCGAAGGCAACTGAGTCAAAGCCGCCATAGTGTTCCACGCTATCCTTTGCACGCTCTCGCAATTGTTCGAGATCCCAGCCGGACTTGGCAACGCCAATGACCAGGGGCGGCAGCTTGCCGTGCTTGGCCATGCGCTGCAGCGATGGAAAAATCTGCTTGTAGGCAAGGTCCCCTGTCGCTCCAAAAAACACCAGGGCGTCCGATTTTGCCTCACTCATCTTGTTCTCCTGACAGGCTGCGGTATGCCGGCACGCTCAGCCCAAGCCGGGCACCGTTACTTCACTAGATGTAAGCAGGCATCCATGCGTTTCACCGAGCCTCAATTCGACGAAGTTTCATTCCACAGGAACGCAAGAATATCGGCATAGTCCTGTACCTGTTGATCGACAGAAACCCCGGCACTATGACCACCCTTCAGGCTGTAATGCAAAAGAATCGGACGCGTTCCGCCGTTGGCTGCCTGCACCTCTGCTGTCATCTTCCGGGCATGCAGCGGATCGACGCGAGTATCGCTGTCACCTGTGAAAAACATGATCGCGGGAAATTTCGTACCTGCTTTCACATTCTGGTAGGGCGAATACTTCGCCAGGAAGTCATAATCCCTGGCGTTGTCTGCGGAACCGTATTCCGTTGTCCACAGCCGGCCGAAAAGGAAGTTCTGATAACGCAGCATATCCAGCAGCGGGTAGCCGCAGACGATCGCGCCGAACAGGTCAGGCCGCTGCGTCATGGCGGCGCCCATCAGCAGGCCACCATTGGATCGCCCCCAGATCGCAAGCTGCTGTGAGTTCGTGTAGTGGTTGTCGACCAGGTACTGCGCGGCTGATAGAAAATCATCAAACACATTTTGCTTATGCTCGAACATGCCGGCTTTGTGCCAGTCTTCTCCATACTCGCCACCCCCACGCAGGTTTGGCAGCGCGAACAGGCCGCCCTGCTGCATCCACCACGCATACATACTGCTCCATAACGGCGTATTGCTCACGTTGAAGCCACCATAGGCGGTCATCAGCAGCTGCGACTTGCCGTCCTGCTTCCAGCCCTTCTTCCCGGCGATAAACATCGGGATCCTTGTACCGTCCTTTGAAGTAAAAAACACCTGCTTCACTTCAAAGGCAGCCGAATCAAAGGGCACCTTCGATGCAGCGAAAACATCCGACTTGCCCGTAGCCGTGTCGTATCGATAAAGCGTCGGTGGCAGGTTGAAGGAAGCGAAGCTGTAGGCACCAACCTTGGCGAGTGGACGGCCGGACACCACGGTGCCTGCACCGATGCCCGGATACTTCAACTCCCCTGTCTGCTTTCCATCCAGCGAAAAGATGGTCGTCACGTCTTTAACATCCACCAGCCGGTCGACGAAGAGTCTTCCTCCGACAATGCTTGACGCCTGGATCACATTCGCACTCTCCGGTACGATCGTCTTCCAGGTATCCGGACTCTTCCCGATCTCCACCTTCAGAATGTGGTACTTCGGCGCCTTGTAGTCGGTCTGCATGTAGAAGCTGTCATCACCGGCATCGAGCAGCTGGAAGCGATTTTTGATTCCGTACACAAGGGGCACAACCGCAGAATCGGGCTTCCGCAAGTCCTTCAGCAGTACGTCCACACGCGTCGCCGGCACTCCACGACTAATATCGAGGAGCAGATAGTGACCGTTGTCGCTGACACTGATGCCAACCAGGTCAAGCTCGCCAAGTGGCTCACCCTGGTACTCCTTCCCGAAGATCATCGCGTCTGACGACTGAGGCGTACCAAATTTGTGCCAGTACACCAGCGTTCCCTGGTGCGTAAATACCGAGTAGTAGAGGCCGGCCTTGTCAGGACTGATGCTGACACCCATGTAGCGGTCGCTCTTCAGCATGTCCGTCAACGGCTGCCGCGTCTTCACGTTGAAGATGTGGACTTCCTGCTCATCCGCGCCTCCCTGCCGTATCCCGTAGACCAGCAGGTCGCCTTCATTGGTCAGATCGTCAATCGCAACAGATGTATTCTGGTCCGCGCTGAGCGCCTTCGCGTCCACAAGCAGCACATCTTTACCCCGCCAGCCGCTGCGCATGTAAATGGACCCCTGGTTCTCATCCGCGAGCCGCTTCTTGAAAAAATAGTTATCGCCGCGAATGATCGGCAGCGAATACACGTCCACATGCTCCAGCTTAGCGAGTGAAGTCACAATCTCGGGACGGTTCTTCACCTGGGACAGATAGGCATCGGTGTACTTGTTTTCCTGCTCGATCCAGGCCCGGGTTGCCGGCGCTTTCTGGTCTTCCAGCCATCGATAGCTGTCGGTCACACTGTGGCCATGCAGATCGTCCGTCACGTCGTGCTTCTCAGTCATCGGAGGCGCAGGGAGAATGATGCCATTTCTGCCCTGCACCGCGTAGAGATTGGCCTGTGCGCCGGCTGCGATAGTCATCGTGAAAACTCCTGCGGCGAAGGCAGCTCGGCCGCTGTCCAGTAGAAGATTGCGTATCGCGGTCATCGGTTCTCCACAATGATCATCCGGCAGCTTTGCCGTCCAACTCTTTGCTGCGTGGTGTTTTGGGCGCTTCAGTCGCCGCGCGAGTCCAGAAGTTATAGGTTCGCTGGGAAATGCTGTTGGCACCTTCTTCAGACTGGTACACCGCCTGCAATGCTTTCCACAGCGCCTGTGCTTCGACTTCCAGGCCCAGAATCCGCAACGAGCGGATCATGCGCGTCAGGCGCAGGTGATTGTGATTTCCCGGGGTAAGCCAGTTCGCAGCGCGGGTGCGGAAATGCTCGCCTTCAAAGATCGAGTCCTGGTGGCGCACAAATCCGTAGAACAGCAGCATGCGGTCCAGTGCACTTCGCAATTCGCGCCGCAGCTTCTCGTCATTGTGAAAAGCACTGATCGTCGCCGCATCCAGTAGTGGCGCAAACGGATTAGCCTGGCTGTGCTCGGGCAGAGGAAACAGCCATTGGATGAAGTCGTGTACGTCTTCGAGTTCCTCGTCGGACCAAGCGAGTATCTCGTGCAGCCGCCATCCGCCGCTGTTGCCGCCGCTGCCCTTATAGAAATCCAGGATTGCACTCATGCCTGAGGGGATAGTAGAACGGCCAGCTCTTTGCAGCAAACTCCTGCGCGCTTCAAGAACAAAGCTCTTTGTGAGCGCACGGGTGAATTGCTACGTGTTACATACTTCACGAAGCAGGAGACACGATGAGCAGGATTTCCGTAGAAGAGCAGCTGGCGGCTCTGCAGCTCTTGCGTTCTGAAGCGCCGGACAGGAGCAGCGCAGCCGTCATCACACAGCTGCGACCGTACCTGCTGCAGCAGAACAATCTGGTCATTGCCCGTGCCGCCGACCTTGCTCGCGAGCTGGAGCTGTCTCCGTTACTCAACGAGCTCATCGCCGTCTTCCGGCGGCTGCTGGATGCGCCGCCGAAAAAGGATCCGCAATGCTGGGCGAAGAACGCTGTCAGCAAAGCCCTGCATCACCTCGGCTGCGATGACTCAACCCTCTTCCTTCAAGGCATGCGCGTGCACCAGTTCGAGCCGGTCTGGGGAGGCCAGTCGGATGTTGCGGGAACCCTTCGTTCCAATTGCGCCCACGCTTTGGTCGATTGCCGCCAGCTTACCCACCAGGCCCTGCTGCTGCACTTGCTGGAGCTTGCGGACGACGAGGACAAAGCAGTCCGGGCAGAAGCGATCCGGGCCATTGCCGCCGCGGGCGGAGATGGCGCGATCCTGCTGTTGCGCATGCGTGCGCTCGCAGCATCGAGCGAGCCGCCGGAAAGCCGACCCGAGATCATGGGCCACTGCTACGCAGCCTTGCTGTCGCTTGAAGGTACGGCTGCCATTCCCTTCCTGGTCCGGTTCCTGAAAGCTCAGGATGACTGTAGCGCGGAAGCAGCCCTGGCGCTAGGCGCATCGCGCACTCCGGAGGCACTGGACGCCTTGCTGCGCTACCTTCAGCCGCCAGCAGACACGATCGCGCCCCGAATCTCACATCCGCCCGTTTATCTGGAACCAGCTTTTGCCGTCGCACTCCTCACAGGCATCGCTCTCACCCGCCATCCGAAGGCAATCGACACTCTCCTGGAACTGGTTGCAACTGAGTCAACTCTCTCCGAAGCGGCATTGGACGCGCTCGCCACCGCAAACCTGGGCAGCGACGTAACCGATCGGCTGGCTGCCATAGTCAATCGTCTGGAAAGTTCCCGCATGACCCGCCTTCACCATAAATACTTCCCCGGCTGAGACTTGGCGCCGTCCCCGCCGCGTGGCAGCAAGGCTACAATCAGCACCAATGCCTGATCCTGTCGCCCCCGGGGAAACTGCAATAACGAGACCGCCGTCCGGACTGAAACGCGCCTTCGCGACGCTTAAGCCCTCGCACAGCCACACCGCTTTCACGGCCACACTGCTGCTGATGTTCTCGGCCATGGCATCGCGCGTTATCGGCCTGGTTCGTACCAAGTACATCGCCTATCTCTTCGGTGCGCACGCTGCCGCGGACGCCTTCAATGCGGCCTTTCAGCTACCCGACATGATTTCGTACTTCCTCGTCGGCGGCGCTGCCTCGATCACCTTCGTCACCATGCTCACCCGCTACAAGGAGTCGGGTCGCGAGGCTGAAGGCGAGCGATCCATGTCCGTCATCCTCACCACCATGATCTGCGTCCTCACAGTCGCGATCATCGCTGGCGAATTTGCCGCGCCCTGGTTTGTCAGCACATTCCTCA
>CAZZUX010000020.1:38791-43909 GCA_964657395.1 uncultured Ktedonobacteraceae bacterium | reverse complement strand
CAGACACCCAAACCTGCGCCGGTCAGCTTTGCGACTGAGTCCTATTTCGGCGTAACCGCGATGCGCTTCCTCAATCGAGACGGAGCAAGCAGCTTTGGCCGCTACCGGATCGTACCGGCTGCAGGCAATGAACACCTGGACGAGGAAGAGACGAAAGCCAAAGGACCGAACTACCTCTTCGACGAGATCGCTGAACGAATTGCGCGGCAGGAGATCAGCTACACACTCAAGGCTCAGATTGCCGGGCCCGATGACGTTGTGGATGACGCGACCAGACACTGGCCGGAAGATCGTCCCGTGGTCGACCTAGGTGAGCTGACACTGACCACGCTGGTGCATCATGACGCATCGGAGCAGAAGCAGATCATCTTCGATCCGATTCCACGCCTCGATGGGATCGAGCCTTCGGATGATCCGTTGCTGGAGCTGCGTGCAGCGATTTATTTGATCAGCGGACGACGCCGCCGGGCCGCCTGATCGCGCAGAGATCGGAAGTCAAACACGAAAGCCCGGAGATACTTCCTCCGGGCTTTTTCTTTGGTGTGACGCCAGCCTATCGCTGGACCTTGTCGTGCCAGGAGTGCGCCGACTCCAGCGCCTTGTTGACGTTGGCAATGTTAATGGTGCCCTGGTCGTTGAGCCAATCCTCGAATGCCTTGGCGCCCTGCTTGGCGTATACCGGCACACCGTCGGCCCAGGTAGCGCGACCGCAAAGCACACCGTTAAACGTGGTGCCGCTTTCAGCAGCGAGGCCCAGCGTTTCGATGAAGACCGCGTTGCTGACGCCCGCAGACAGATAGATGAAGGGCTTGTGCGTGGTGGCTGCAGCATCGCGGAAGTGCTGCAGAGCTTCTTCGCGAGTGTAGGCTTCTTCGCCCTTGAAGGCGCGCGTGCCCTTCACAAAGCCCATCTCGATCGGCACTTCGACCTTGAGGACGTCGACGTTGTACTTGGCCTTGCCGAACTCCGACATCGAACCTGAGACGATCATCGGCTTCTTCTTGGCGTAGTCGAGGGTCTTCTCACCCTTCCCGTGCACGTCGTAGCCGACGAATTCGAGGAAGAATGGGATGTCGTGCGCAAGACACTCGTCGCCGATACGCTCGATGAAGGCATGCTTCTGATCGTTGATTTCCGAAGTCTCATACGGCGAGTAGTACAGCAGGATCTTGATGCAATCCGCACCCGCTTCCTTGAGACGCTGCACCGACCAGTGATTCAACAGGTCAGGCAGACGGCCGGGAGTATTGGAATCGTAGCCAGTCTTCTCGTAGGCCAGCAGCAGGCCTTTCCCATTGCGATGGTGCGTAGCGGGCAGGCCGAATTCCGGATCAAGCAGGATCGCCGAAGCGTGCTTGGTGAGCACCGAGGTGACGAGGGTCTTGAACTCTTCCAATGCTTCGGGCGGGACATCAGCTACGCCCTTTTCCTTGGCCAGTGACTTCTGCAGGGAACCGCGCTGGTCCATGGCAGCTGCGGCGATGACGCCGCGCTCATTCGATACAGCATTCAGACCGGCCAGTTTCCCGGGCGTAAGTTTCGAACTCATGTCTTCTCCTGAAGTTTGCAATGCGTAGGTCGGAAACTCGTTTCGCCACCACGCTCGCTTTCGTTACGAGCGGCAGCGGAAAGTGCAGCCGCGCTCATTATAAGACGGAGCGGCTGAGGCTGCTTCTAGACCGATGCCTTCATGGGCGTGGGAGCCACCGCACCCAGGCGAAGGTTGGGCTGAGCCGACAGGTCAGCAGGCGCATACTCCCCGGCTGCCAGCTTGGGCCATGCGGCTGCCGCGATCATGGCGGCATTGTCCGTGGAGAGAGCCAGCGACGGGAAACCGACGGGTAGTCCACGAGCCCCGGCTTCGGCAGTAAAGGCGACGCGGAGCTCGCGATTGGCAGCGACTCCGCCGGAGACGAGTACGCTGGCAGCGCCGTAGTGCTCGGCGGCGGCGAAGGTGTGCCGCTTAAGGTTTTCGACGACAGCATGCTGGAAGGACGCAATCAGGTCAAGCGTCTGCTGGTCGCAGAGGGGCAGGGCATCTGCCGGCCGGGGAGCAGGGATGGAGACTAGAGCGTCGCGACGCGCATCTATCAAAGGCTTCATCCCATTCACTTCGACATAGCGAAGCACGGCAGTCTTGATGCCGCTGAAAGAGAACAGCGTCTCGGCGGCAAGAGCATCCTGCCAGTCCTTAATGTCGTCCTTCGTTATCTGGCCCAAATGTGCCTTGGGCTTGACCTGCGCGAAAGTGAAAGGAACAGCGCGAGGATTGCCGTGGGCCGCCAGTGCATCGATGAAGGGACCGCCGGGATAGGGAAGGCCAAGCAGCTTCGCGACTTTGTCGAAAGCTTCGCCTGCTGCGTCGTCGACGGTGCGGCCAACGTTGCGATAGCGCCAGGCTGCGTTCTTCTGGCGAGTCGCGAGATAGAGATGCGTATGGCCACCGGAGACGACCAGGGCGAGTGCCGGAAGCGGAAGCGCGTCTTCGTGAATCAGCGATTGCTCGAGCAGAACGGCGTGGATGTGGCCTTCCAGATGGTTGACGGCAATGAGTGGCTTGTTCAGCGCGAACGCAAGTGCTTTGGCATAGGTGATGCCGACGTGCAGGGCGCCCGCGAGCCCGGGACCTTCGGTGACGGCGATGGCCGCGAGATCGCCGAAGCTGATACCAGCCTGGTCGAGTGCCGCCTGGACAACGGGCACGATGTTGCGCAGATGCTCGCGAGAAGCCAGTTCCGGAACAACGCCGCCCCACGGCGCATGCGTGGCGAACTGCGATGCCACAATACTCGAGCGCTGGTCCTGGCCCTTCGCGACGACAGCAGCCGCGGTTTCGTCGCATGAGCTTTCAATGCCAAGGATGAGGCCGGAGCCCTGAAGATCTGCCGAGTCGCTATGGAGGTGCTCGTTCACTTGCTTATCATAAGGCTGTGGAGCTGGAGCCGACATCGAGTGGAACAATGCAGGTGCGCAAGGCGCAGACACATCCGCCGCAGCGTGCTGCAGCTACAGAGATTGTGCGCAGTCTGCGACAGGCCGGCTACCAGGCTTACTTCGCCGGCGGCTGCGTGCGGGACCTTTTGCTTGGTAGACCGGCACTCGACTATGACGTAGCAACCAACGCCCGTCCGGAAACAGTGCTGGAGCTTTTCCCGAAGACTTACGCGGTAGGGGCGCATTTCGGCGTGGTGCTGGTGTGTTCGGAGATAGATAGGGCCGAGAGTGTCACCGAGGTGGCGACTTTTCGCCATGATGGGGCATACAGCGATGGACGCCATCCGGATGCCGTGCAGTTTTCCGACAGCGCAGAGGAAGATGTTCGCAGGCGCGACTTCACTATCAATGGCATGCTGCTCGATCCGCTGCAGGTTGGCGATGCAGCACTGCTCGATTATGTTGGTGGACGCAACGATCTGGCCGCCGGCATCGTCCGGGCCATCGGCGATCCGGTGCGACGCTTCGAAGAGGACAAGCTGCGCATGCTGCGGGCGGTTCGCTTTGCAGCACGCTTCAATTTTGAAATTGAGCCAGCTACGCTGACAGCAATCCGGCAGCTAGCCAGCAAGATCGGCCAGGTGAGCCTGGAGCGCATCCGGGACGAGTTGACGCGCATGCTGACCGAGGGCGCTGCCGCCCGAGCCTTTGAGCTGCTGGATACAACTGGCCTGCTGATGCACACGCTTCCGGAGATCGCGCGGATGAAGGGTGTGGCGCAGCCGCCGGAATACCATCCGGAAGGCGATGTGTGGGTGCATACGCTGCTGCTGCTGGAGAAACTGGAAGCAGGTGCTTCGCCGACGCTGGCCTGGGGCACGCTGCTGCACGATGTCGGCAAGCCGCCGACGTATCGCGAGGCGCCGGAGCGCATCCGTTTCGACGGGCATGCCGAAGTAGGTACGCGCATGACCGAGGCCATCGTCAAGCGGCTACGCTTTTCCAATGAAGAGTGCGAGCAAATCGCGTTGCTGGTGAAGAACCACATGCGTTTCGGCGATGTGAAAGAGATGAAAGATTCCACGCTGAAGCGCTTCTTCCGGCTGCCGAAGTTCGACGAGCATCTCGCCCTGCACCGCATGGATTGCCTGTCCAGCCACGGCATGCTCGATCTGTATGACTATGCCAAAGACCGCTACGAGCACATGCCGGAAGAGCAGGTGAGTCCTGCGCTGTTGGTCACGGGAACGGACCTGATCGATGCCGGCTATCAACCAGGCCCGCAGTTCAAGGAAATGCTGGCGGCAGCAGAAGATGCGCAGCTCGAAGGCACCATCCATTCGCGCGAGGAAGGACTGGCACTGATCAGGCGAGCGTTTGACCCAGAGTAATTTGGCTTAGCGATGCAGCAAGTAGAGCGCCCACGACGCAAGCGTACAGGCATCCTGGATCGTGCCATCCCGCAGCATTGTTTCAAACTCCGTAACAGGAACACGGCGCACGACTAGATCGTGTTCTTCCTGATCGCGCTTGACCTCGCCCATCGTTAATTCCTCAGCCAGAAAAACATGCTGCTTCTGGTTGGCGAAACCATACGCAATATGCAGCGTGCCGAGGTGAGTCATGCGCTCGGCAAGCAGGCCGGTCTCTTCGCGCAGCTCGCCGCGTGCCAGCTCTTCAGGGATGACGTCCGCGCGCTCCCATCCGCCCTGCGGAATCTCTACGCAGCGTTGCTGAATGGTGTAGCGAAACTGTTCGACGAGATAGATGTGGTCGCCATGTACCGGATCACGGTCGATCGGGAGGATCGACGCACATTCATCCTTGTCTACCACGCTGTAGATGCCCTCAACCCCGTGGCCATCCGCGTGAAGCCGTTCAATGCGGTCTTCCCGCAGCGACATCCACTTGTTGCGATACACTTCGCGACTACTCAGCGTGCGAATACTCATATGTTTGATTGTGCCAGAAGCAAAATGTCCCACCGGCATAGCACCTGGTGGGACATTTCTAGTTGTTGCAAGCGAGAAGAGTGCGACGACAGGAGCATAAGCGGCAAAGCCGCCCAAGCCCGTACGGCGAGTATTATTTTTGTTGGGCAGTGGTGAAGCGCTTGTCGATCTCCAGCCAGTTGACGACGTTCCACCAGGCTTCAAGGTAGTCGGGCCGCTTGTTCTGATACTT
>CAZZUX010000020.1:0-38781 GCA_964657395.1 uncultured Ktedonobacteraceae bacterium | reverse complement strand
CACATACTCCGGCCGGCGGTTCTGGTACTTCAGGTAATACGCATGCTCCCACACATCGTTGCCGAGGATGGGATAGTGGCCCTGCGAGATGGGGCTGTCCTGGTTCGGCGTAGTAACGATCTCCAGTTTGGAGCCGCTCCAAACCAGCCAGCCCCAGCCGGAACCGAACTGTGCGGCTGTCTTCTCGTTGAAGGTTTTCTTGAAGTCAGCGAAACTGCCGAAATCCTTCTTGATCTGTTCGCCAATCTTGCCGCTCGGCTCCCCGCCGCCGGATGGCTTCATGATCTGCCAGAACATGGTGTGATTCACATGGCCGCCGCCATTGTTGCGGATGACGCCGCGAACATCTTCCGGCAGGCTTTGCAGGTTCTTCAGCAAGTCTTCCGCGGAGTGCTTTTCAAGATCGGGGTGCTTGGCGATCGCGTCGTTCAGCTTGGTGATGTAGGCCTGGTGATGCTTGTCGTGGTGCAGCTTCATGGTCGCTTCGTCGATGTGCGGCTCGAGAGCGTTGTAGTCGTAGGGCAGTGGTGGTAATTCATGTGCCATTCGTAGTTCTCCTTCTGAATGCTCATCAGCTCTGCTGCATGTCCCGGATGCGGAGCGGATTGCTGCGGGCTCCACTCCCCGGCGTGTGCGTTGGAGCCGGACACCTGCGTTCATCGCCGGCGTTCGTCATTCTCCTCCGCTATTCTCATGCATGGATGCGTCTCATGCAGGAATCGGTGCAATTGGCTTCGACATTGGGCAGAAGCCGGGAAGTTGAAACCTGAGAAGTTGAAACCAAAGCGCCGGCGGTTGAGTCTCATCGGGTAGATTGGATTAAGGCACGAGGCGCCGCTGGCCGAACGTGTGCCGTGTTTGCTTACCAGATTGACATCCTGAGGAACTGACTCGCTCGCTTGGCCCGCCCCCGCATAACTCGCAGACAGTTGCTGAAAGAAGCCGGCGTGTCCAGCGCCCTGGCGCTTGGTGCTCCGGCGATCGCGGCTGCAGGTGGCTTCCAGAACCAGACAGAAGCGCCCGCTACCAAGGGCACGGGTCCCAAGCCGCAAAGCGAGACCGCCGAGAACTTCGCGCATCCTCCCGGCGTCTTCATCAACCGGCCGTTGACCCAGGTCTCGAAAGTTGCCGACGCGCTGCTGGACGACATGGAAGGCCGCAATTGCGACTTCTTCTACAACGAAGCAAGTCCTAAAACCGGCCTGGTACGCGACCGTGCACCCTCCCAGGGCCGATCCCTCAGCCGCGTGGCCTCGATTGCTGCTACCGGCTTCGGCCTCAGCGCCATGTGCATCGCTGCCAAGCGCAATTACCTGCGGCCCAGCGACTGCGAAGCACGCGTGGAGAAGACCCTCGCCTTTCTGCTGGAGCAGTGTCCCCATGAGCACGGTTTCCTGTACCACTTCATCGACATCGATAGTGGTCAACGCATGTTCGGCAGCGAGCTGTCTTCCATCGACACATCGCTGCTGATGTGCGGCATCCTGCACTGCCGGACCTTCTTCGAGGGCAATGCACGCATCGCCGCCCTGGCAACCACACTCTACCGCCGCGTGGACTGGGACTGGATGCTCAATGGTGGATCCACCCTCTCCATGGGCTGGCTGCCGGACCAGGGCTTCCTCAAGCATCGCTGGGATATTTACGCAGAATTAACAACCATGTACCTGATGGCCATCGGCTCGCCAACCCATCCCATCCCGGCGGCCACCTGGGACGCTCTGCAGCGGCCGATCATCGGCTTCGGTGGCATCGATTACATCAGCGGTGTGGCGCCCTTGTTTATTCATCAGTACCCGCAGGCCTGGGTCGACTACCGCGACAAGCGCGACAAGTACGCGAACTACTTCACAAATTCCATTGCAGCCACGCGCGCCCACCAGCTGTGGTGCCTGGTCCTGGGACAGAAGTTCAACTGGATCGATCAAAGCCTCTGGGGCATCTCGGCCTCGGACTCGCGACAGGGCTACCGCGTCTGGGGCGGTCCTCCGGATATGGGTCCGCTGGATGGCACCATCGTGCCCTGCGCAACGGCAGGCTCGCTCGTCTTTCTCCCGGCAGAGTGTTCCTCCGTCCTGCTCGAAATCAAGCAGCGGTTTGGCGACAAAGGCTACCAGCGCTACGGCTTTGTGGATGCCATCCAGCCCAAGGCAAACTGGTTTGCGGAAGACGTGATCGGCATCGATGTAGGCATCGGCCTGCTCATGGCTGAAAATCTGCGCACCGGCATGGTATGGGAATCCTTCATGAAAAATCGGGAGATTCAGCACGCCATGCGGGAAGTCGCCTTCCATCCAGATCCGGATGCAAACACACAGGTTCTTTAAACCGTTGCTCCTGTTTTTTAGAACTGACCGGATTGGTCGCTGCAATTTTCATCATTCCTGAATCGGGCAGGGTTCACTATTGATTCGGTCCTGGCCGCTGCTCTTCGGCGTACTCTCGAACAGAACGAGCCGCATAACGCCTGGCGGCAAGGAGTGTTCCGCGCATGAGTGAGTCGCTTCTCGAATACCGCTGGGTGCAGGGCCACGGTGCGGCCTTCGGTTCGCCGGGTATTGAGCCACGCTGGACATCCAGCGAAAAGAACACAGTCTGCACTGCCTACTCCGCGTCGAGCCGTATCTGGTTCACAACGTCCCATGGAATTCTTAACGAAATCTTTTATCCCACCATCGATCGTCCGCAAACCCGCGACCTTGGCCTGCTCATCACGGACGGGGCCACGTTCATCCACGAGGAAAAGCGCGATCTGAACAGTAAATTCGGCTACATGTTCCCGGAAGCCCCGGCGCCGATGGTAACCAACTGCGATCCGGAAGGCCGCTACACGCTGACCAAGGAATTCATTTCTGATCCGCATGCCCCGGTCGTCCTGATGCGTGTCCGCCTCGATGGAGACGCCGAGCTGCTGCCGAAGGTGAAGATTTTCGTATTGCTGGCCCCCCATCTCGAGGTGGGCGGAGCAGGGAATTCGGCCCGCACGCTCGACATCGCAGGAAGGCGGGTGTTCCTGGTATGGAAGGGCGCCACCTCGCTCGCGATGACGGCCGACTGCGGATTCACCCGCACCAGCTGCGGCTATGCCGGGACCAGTGACGGCTTCCAGGATTTAAAACAGCACTTCCGGATGGAATGGGAATTCGATTCGGCGCTGGACGGCAATCTCGGCCTGACCGGGGAACTGGCACTCAACGGCAGGAAGGAATTTACCCTGGCCCTGGGATTTGGAGAAGGGCATCATTCGGCGTTAACCAGCCTAGTGGGATCGCTGAACCGGGGCTTTGAGGAGCACAAGGCTCGCTTCCACGATCAATGGTCGCGGGTGAATGGCGTCCATGAACTGGACGCGATGTCCGGCGACGGCGGAAGACTGCTGCGTACCAGCCACAATATGCTGCTGGTACATGAAGACAAGACATTTGCGGGTGCGTTTATCGCTTCAGCTTCCATTCCCTGGGGTCAGTCAGCCGGCGACGACGACCTCGGCGGCTACCACCTGGTCTGGACGCGCGACATGGTGCAGTCAGCCAGTGCTCTACTTGCGGCCAACCGCGCCGAAACAGCCCTGCGTGCTCTGACCTACCTGGCCTGCACGCAAAAACCGGACGGCGGATTTGCTCAAAATTTCTGGGTCAACGGCCAGCCTTACTGGACCGGCATGCAATTGGACGAGGTTGCCTTTCCGATCATGCTGGCCTGGCGATTGTGGAAGCGGAATGCATTAGGCCAGGCAATGATTGTGCCCTTTGTCGAACGGGCCGCGGGCTACCTGGTACGCCATGCACCGGTCACCCAGCAGGAGCGGTGGGAAGAGAACGCCGGCTACTCTCCCTCGACGCTGGCAGCAGTCATCAGCGGGCTTGTGTGTGCCGCAGATATCCTCCGCGGCGATGGGCAGGCTGAGCAGGCGGTCTTTCTTGAGGAATATGCCGACTGGATCGAAGGCCACCTCGATGAGTGGACGACTACGAATGACGGCATCCTGCACCCGGAGGTCAAACGGCACTACATGCGGGTGCGTCCGCCGGCTCCGGGTGAGCCTTATGCCCGCGACGATGCAGGTCAAGGCATGGTGCAGATCAACAACCGTGAACCCGACGAGCAGAGATGTTTTAAGGCGCGGGAGATCATCGATGCCGGCTTCCTGGAGCTGGTGCGCTACGGCGTTCGGGCAGCCGACGATCCCCTGATCGTGGATTCGCTCAAGGTAGTCGATCGGATCCTGAAAGTGGAGACAGAAACCGGTCTGTGCTGGCGGCGCTACAACCATGACGGCTATGGCCAGCGAAAGGACGGTTCACCCTTCAAGGGCTGGGGTCAGGGTCGCGCATGGCCGCTGCTGACCGGTGAGCGGGCGCACTATGAATTTGCCGCCGGCCACGATATCAAGCCGCTGATCGCAGCCATGGAAAGCTTCTCTTCCCCCGGGGCGATGCTGCCGGAGCAGATCTGGGATGCGCCGGATCTGCCCGAAAAAGGAATGCTCTTTGGACGGCCCTCCGGCTCAGCCATGCCCCTGGTCTGGGCGCATGCGGAGTATTTGAAGCTGTTGCGTTCCGTTCATGACCGGCGCGTCTTCGATCGGATTGCAGCTGTGGAAGATCGCTACCTAGGTCCTAAGCGAGTCAGGGCCTCTGTCGAGATCTGGTCGTTCCTGCGGAAAGCCTCGTCCGTCCTGCCAGGCAGGCGGCTGCGCCTCCTGGGTGACCAGCCCTTCGAGTTAACGTGGACAGCAAATGGTTGGACTTCCACCAACATCACCAGGAGCCAGGAGGCAGCTTCGGCTGGTCACTACGTCGATCTGCAAACCAGCGAGGGGCAGAGCGGGCACTTAGAATTCACGTTCTTCTGGCCTGTGGATCATCACTGGGAAGGCCGCAACTTCCGGGTGGAACTGGAATCGGTCGAGTCGATGTGACAAGATTGACCTGACTGACATCCAAGTGAGGCAGAGTGGATGTCACGCAGTTAAAGTGTGCGGCGAACGAGTGCCGCACGCAGGTCTACACTGGCCGCGAGTAGAAATTAGTTCTTTTTTCCGTGAGGCGCCTACGTTCGAGCGCCTGCGCGATCATCAGGCAAGCAGGACTTGACCGCGGAAGCCGCAGGCGCCCGGTCCAGGTTGAAAGGAAGACACAGGAACATGAGCGAACTGGATCAGCTGTCGATCAACACACTTCGTTTTCTAGCAGTCGATGCCGTCGACAAAGCCAAAAGCGGCCATCCCGGAGCCCCGCTAGGCGACGCTCCCATGGCCTACCTGCTTTGGCATAAATTCATGCGGCACAATCCGCTGAACTCGCACTGGGCCAACCGCGATCGCTTCGTGCTTTCCAACGGCCACGCATCGGCAATGCTTTACAGCCTGCTGCATCTCTCCGGTTACCAGCTGTCGCTTGACGATGTGAAACAGTTTCGGCAGTGGGGATCCAAAACGCCGGGTCACCCGGAATACCACCATACCGATGGCGTGGAGGTGACGACCGGCCCGCTGGGCCAGGGATTCGCCAACGGTGTAGGCATGGCTGCGGCAGAAAAGCATCTCGCAGCTGTCTACAACAAGCCGGGCTTTAACATTGTCGATCACTACACCTACGTCATCTGCGGCGATGGGGACCTGATGGAGGGTGTCTCGCACGAGGCAGCCTCACTGGCAGGCACCCTGCAGTTGGGCAAGATGATCTACCTGTACGACGACAACCTCATTTCCCTCGACGGTCCCACGGACCTGTCGTTCACGGAAGATGTGATCGAGCGCTTCGAGGGCTATCACTGGCACACCCAGTTCGTCGACGACGGCAATGACCTCGATGCCATCAGCCGCGCCATTGAGAATGCCAAGGCAGTTATAGATCGTCCATCGCTGATCGCAGTGCGTACCATCATCGGCTACGGCAGCCCGCTGGCCGGCACAAACAAGGCGCATGGCGAGCCGCTGGGCCTGGAACACACGAAGGAAACCAAGAAGAAGCTCGGCTGGGATCACGAAGAAACGTTCTACATCCCGGAAGAAGCAGCGAAGAACTGGCGCACCATCATCGACAGCGGCAAAAAGTACGAGGCCGAGTGGAACGAACTCTTCGCAAAGTACAAGGCGGAGTACCCGGAGCTGGCAGCACAGTTCGAACGCACCTACGAAGGCAGACTGCCCGACGGCTGGGAAAAGAGCCTGCCCGTGTTTCCAGCAGATGGCAAGCCGGTAGCGACTCGCACCGCAGGAAATACCATCATGAACAGTTTCGCCAAGGTTCTGCCGGAAGTCTTCGGCGGCGCAGCGGACCTTACTGCTTCGACGAAGACGATCCTGAAAGATGGCGGCAATTTCCACGTGGATCCAGCAGGGCGCAACGTCTTCTTCGGTGTGCGTGAGTTCGCGATGTGCGCCATGGTCAACGGGATGGCCGTACATGGCGGTCTTATCCCGTACGGCTCGACCTTCTTCGTATTTTCCGACTACTGCAAACCGGCTATCCGGCTGGCATCGCTAATGAAGTCGCACTCAATCTTTGTCTTCACGCATGATTCCATTGCGCTGGGCGAAGACGGCCCAACTCACCAGCCTATCGAGCACCTGATGGCATTGCGCGCAGTACCCGAGATCATCGACCTTCGTCCGGCCGACGCGAACGAAGCTTCCGCGGCCTGGGGCGTAGCGTTGTCCACCAAGGCACCGTCCTTCTTTGCCCTGTCCCGACAGGACCTGCCCATTCTCGACGCCGAAAAGTACAAGGTGTTCGAAGGAGTGAAAAAGGGCGCCTACATTCTGGAGCAGGGCGGCGAACACCCGGATGTGCTGATCGTCGGCACCGGCGCAGAAGTGTGGACCGCCATCAATGGCGCAAAGGCTCTCAAGGAACAAGGGATCAACGCCCGCGTCGTTTCGATGCCCAGCTGGCGCCTCTTCGAACAGCAGACGGACGCCTACAAGGATGAAGTCTTTCCTGCCCACCTGCCAAAACTGGCAATCGAAGCCGGCGCCACCCTGGGCTGGTGGAAATGGGTAGGCCGGCATGGTCAGGTCATCGGTCTCGATCGCTTCGGAGCATCGGCGCCTGGCACGAAGGCACTCGAGGAGCTCGGCTTCAGCACGGAAAACGTCGTGAAGCAGGCCAAACTCATCATCGAGCGTGCCAAGAACTCCAGCCCGGATCGGGCCGAGGTGGTGACGGCAGGCTCTCGATGAAGCTCGTCATCGCAGCAGACCACGCGGGCTTCCCTTTGAAAGAGGAAGTCCGCGACTATCTTGAGAAGCTCGGCCATGAAGTATCCGATCTCGGCGCCTTCAATACTGAGCCCTCGGACTATCCCGACTTCGCCGAAGCAGTCGGCAAAGCCCTGATCGCCGGACAGGCAGAACGCGGCATCCTGATCTGTGGCAGCGGCGTCGGCGTATGCATCGCGGCCAACAAAATGCCAGGTATTCGCGCATGCATGTGTCACGACCACTACTCTGCGCACCAAGGCGTGGAGCATGACGATATGAACGTACTCGTGCTGGGCGCACGGATCATCGGCGCCAACATGGCATACGACCTCATCGACTCCTACCTGGGTGCGACCTTCCAGAGCCAGGAGCCACGATTCGTGCGGCGCCTCAACAAGACCAAGGCCATCGAAGCGCGAAATTGTCCCGGTCCTGCCAAGGCCTGAGACAGAACGACATTATCTGCGGGGGCAATACGTTCACAGCTTTAAAGTGCGCCCTCAACGCGGCTGACAGCATCCACAAGGCACCAGAAAATTCCGCGTCAGAAAACCAGCTCCAGCCAGCTCGATAGGAGACACGATGTCCGCTACAGCAACGGTTGCGCCTGAAGTCATACAGATTCCCAAAACTCCTGAACGTACCCCGGAGCCGACAGTCGTCGTTATCTTTGGCGCGTCCGGCGATCTCACCAAACGAAAGCTGTTGCCTGCCCTGTTTCACCTTGAACAGGCTGGCCTGTTGCCGGAGAAGTTCGCCGTCGTGGGAGTCGCCCGGCGCCCGCTGCAGGACGAGTTCACGAAAGACATGCAGGAAGGCATCACCAAGTACGGCGGCGTCGAAGGCAGCGACGAAAAGCTCGCGCCTTTTATGAAGAAGGTGCGCTATCACGCCATGAACTTCGACGATCACGAAGGCTACGCCAAGCTGCAGCAGATGCTGGAATCCATTGATAAGGAGATGGGCACCGGCGGCAACCGCTTGTTCTATCTTTCTACCGCGCCCGAATACTTTGCAGACATCATCCACCAGCTTGGTGACCACAAGATGGCGAAGCCCGAAAAGGGCAAAGTGCACGTCATCATAGAGAAGCCGTTCGGGCACGACCTAGCTTCGGCGAAAGAATTGAATGACGATGTCAACCGAGTCTTCGATGAAGGACAGATCTTCCGCATCGATCACTACCTGGGTAAAGAGACGGTGCAGAACATCCTGGTCTTCCGCTTCGGCAATGGCATCTTCGAGCCGCTGTGGAACCGGAACTACGTCGACCACGTGCAGATTACCGCAGCCGAAGAAATCGGTATCGAGGGTCGAGGACCGTTCTACGAAAAGGCCGGAGCTTTGCGCGACGTTCTACAGAACCACGTGATGGAACTGCTTTCCTTCGTCTGCATGGAACCACCCATCTCCTTCGAAGCAGATGCATTGCGGCGCGAAAAGTTGAAGGTTTGGAAGGCCATCGAGCCTATCCATGAAAACGATACTGTGCGCGGTCAGTACGGCCCCGGCAAGATCGGCAACCAGGAAGTAAAGGGCTATCGGCAGGAGGATCGCGTCGATCCGAACTCCAGCACCGAAACCTTCGCAGCGCTGAAACTGCAGATCGAGAATTGGCGATGGGCAGGAGTGCCGTTCTACCTGCGCGCCGGCAAGCGGCTGGCGAAACGCACCACGGAAATCTCGATCCAGTTCAAACTGCCGCCACAACTGCTGTTCAAGGACATGAGTCGCGGTCGTTGCAGTGAGCTGCAGCCAAACGTCATCACCATGAGGATCCAGCCCGACGAGGGCATCTCACTGCGGTTCAGCTCGAAGGTACCGAGTCCGAACATGGAAGTCTGCCCAGTCATTATGGATTTCAATTACGCTGACGCCTTCGGCAAATCTTCTGCAAACGGATACGAGCGGTTGCTGCTGGATGCGATGCTCGGCGATGGAACCCTGTTTGCCCATCGCGATGGCGTGGAGGCCACATGGTCGCTGCTGACACCGGTACTCGAAGCCTGGGCTGCGAACAAGCCTGCAGATTTTCCGAACTATGCAAGCGGCACCTGGGGTCCGAAGGCAGCCGATGAACTGTTGGCTCGCGAAGGTCACACCTGGAGAAAGCTCTAAGCCGGACATTCGTCATCTAGATAAGACGAGGTTCGAGGAAACGCATGCCCGACAAGAAGAAGACCATTGTTGATTATTTTGTCTACGATGACGTAGACGCATTCGCACAGCATGCAGCCAACGACTTCGCCTCGCAGATCATCGCTGCTGCCAACGCACGTGGATCCGCCCGCATCGCTATCTCCGGCGGCAACACTCCCAAACCCATATTCCGGTTGCTGACACAAGGTGAACTCAAGCAATCTGTGCCGTGGGACAAGCTGCAGCTGTTCTGGGTCGACGAGCGATGCGTTCCGCCCACCGACAAGGACAGCAACTACGGCATGACGAAGGCCGCGCTTTTGGATGCTGTGCCATTGAAACCGGAGAATATCTTCCGCATGGAAGGAGAGCTGGAACCGGAGGAAGCAGCTGCCCGTTACGAGTCGGCGATCCGGAACAGCATGCGGCTCGAAGGCGCAGAGCTGCCAACCTTCGATCTGGTCGCGCTGGGCATGGGCGACGACGGGCATACCGCATCCCTCTTTCCTCATACGGAGGGACTGCATGAGCTTGGCCGGATCGTGATCGCCAATCATGTGCCCCAGAAAGATACGTGGAGAATTACGCTAACCTCGCCAGTCATCAACCAGGCGCGAAACGTTATGTTCCTCATCCAGGGCGCGGATAAGGCAGACGTGCTGCATAAGGTTTTCCTGGGCGACTACGATCCAGAGACCTACCCTTCCCAACTGATTCGCCCCGCCAACGGGAAGATCACCCTTGTACTGGACAAGGCGGCCGCTGCTAAACTGCCTCCACCTGCAGGAACGACAGGCAGGCTTGAGGTTCTTCGATGATTCTTGCCGGCGATGTAGGTGGCACCAAGGTCGACCTCGCCCTGTACGGATTCACGGCAGGCGCTCTCCGCCCGGTGATAGAGCGAAAGTTTGCCGCGAGAGACTATCCGACCCTCGACAGCGTTGTGGAAGAGTTTCTGGCAGACGCTAAGCCGGCAGAGCCGATCACGTCAGCCTGCTTTGGGGTGCCCGGCCCGGTCCGCGATGGGCGTCTCAAACTGACCAATCTTCCCTGGGTGCTGGATAGCCGTGCGCTGTCGCACAACCTGCAGATCGATCACCTCTTCCTGATCAATGATCTTGAAGCCAATGGCTACGGCATTCCTGAGCTTTCCGCCGACAAAATCTTCACCCTGAGCAAGGGTGATCCGAGTGTAGCGGGCAATCGCGGCCTGATCGCTGCCGGCACTGGCCTGGGCGAAGCAGTACTGGTGTGGAATGGCAAATCGCACATGCCCATGGCGTCCGAAGGTGGTCACACCGATTTCGCTCCACGCAACGAAGAAGAAATCGATCTCCTCCGTTACCTGCAGCGGCAGTTGAAAGGCCGTGTCAGCTACGAACGCGTGGTGTCCGGTATCGGCATGGCTAATCTCTACACCTTCCTGCGCGATGAGAAAGGCATGTCTGAACCCGCATGGCTGAAGGAGCGCATGGAAACCGAAGACCCGAATGCAGTGATCGGCGAACTCGCAGACTCCGGCGAAAGTGAACTATGCCTTCATACCATCGAGATGTTTGTGTCCTCGTATGGCGCTGAAGCCGGTAATCTGGCGCTGAAGGTGCTGGCTGTTGGCGGCATCTTCATCGGAGGCGGCGTGGCACCAAAGATCCTGAACCATATGCGCGATGGCGCCTTCATGAAAGCCTTTACCGATAAAGGACGCCTGAGCGGATTGCTGGAACATATTCCGGTACACATCATCCTAGAAAGCCGCGCCGCTTTGATCGGCGCCGCCAGCTATGCCGAGGCACGCGCCACGGAACTCGGCGGCCACTCCGCGCGGGCGGCCTCTGTGGCCTTTCCGGTGAGTGTGAATTCATGAAAATGTCCATCTTCCACAGCCAGTTCCGCGCATTACATACCGCAGGCTTGGCCCTCATTTTTGCGTTGACCGCGGGTCTCACCCCACCAGCCTTCGCCCATGCTGTTCTGCAGAAATCAACGCCTGCGGCCAACTCGACCATTGCCGGTACAGGCGACGCCGGTCTGCCGATCATGCTCACCTTCAATTCGCGGATCGATGCCGCGCACTCCGTGCTCATGCTCGTCGCGGCACCGTCAGCCAAGCCGCTTCCGCTCACCATCGACAAAAAGGCCGAACCGAACGTCTTGAAAAGCATTGCCGCCGGGCTCAAGCCGGGACATTACCAGTTGCAATGGCAGGTAGTGGCGAGTGACGGGCACATCTCCCGCGGTGTCGTGCCCTTTGATGTTCGCTAGCAGGTTCCGCCGGCTGCCCTTGCTTAGTATTCCCGGTATGTACCCTTGATCTGGCTGCTGCGTGATTTCGACCTGGTGGCGATACTGCTCCATGCTGTCACGCTGTCGTTCGAAGCGCTCAGTGTCGGTGGCGTTTATTTTCTCCTGTTCTGCCATCCCGGCCATTCCTCTGAAGATAGCTGCCGAAAACTGCTGAGCGCCTCCGCTTTTGGAATATGTGTCGCTGAACTCGCGACGATTTTCGTATCCGCGGCCATGCTCGCCGGCTCTTCCGGCTTGGGCCTTCATGACCTCCTCTCCGCTTCCTTTCTCCAGGCCGAATCTGCAACCATAGTGCTTGCTCTTGTTCTTGCCTGGATGACCCACAGGCGGATCGGCGCCCTGTGGCTCATGCTTCCCGCCATGGCCCTGGTAGCCTCCACCGTCTGGCTCAGTCATGCCGTGTCGCGCATGGATCATCAATGGCTCCTGGCCATCTTGACGGCACTGCATCATCTCGGCACGGCAGCGTGGATCGGCGCCATGCCATACCTGCTGCTTACTCTGCGCACAACTCTAGAGCCTGATAATTCCCAGCGCCTTCTCCGCCGCTTCTCCTTCATGGCCATGATCAGTGTCGCGGTGCTCGTGCTGGCGGGCTTCGGCATGTCATGGTTCTATGTCGGCACACCCGGCGGCCTCTTCGGAACGACCTACGGAGTGCTGCTCCTCGTGAAGATCTACCTGCTGCTGTTGATGCTGACCCTTGGCGCAGCAAACTGGTATCTCCTGCGGCACGCATCGGCGCTTCCCGCAAATCTGCTGCTGCGCCTGAGACGATTTTCTGAAGTAGAGATGGGCCTCGGCTTCACAATCTTACTGGCCGCGGCCTCGTTGACAGCGCAACCTCCAGCAGTGGACGTCACCCAGGATCGTGCAACACGGTCCGACTATGCCGAACGTCTGCAACCTCGCTGGCCCCGTCTTCATAGCCCGCCGCTGAGTGCATTGGCGCCACCCTCGCCCATCCATGTCGCTATTCAGGAGCAGCAGTTTCACGGCACGTCGCCGAGCGATGCGAATGATATGGCATGGTCGGAATATAACCATCACTGGGCGGGCATAACCGTATTGGCTGCGGGCGTGCTTGCCCTTCTCAGTCGTCTACTTTCGACCCTGCGCTGGACGCGTTTTTGGCCGCTCGCTTTTCTAGGCCTGGCCGTGTTCATCCTGCTGCGCGCCGATCCCGAGGCATGGCCGCTCGGACCGCGTCCCTTCTGGGCTTCGTTCTCTGCTCCTGATACGCTGGAACATCGTCTCGCCGCATTGCTGATTGCAGTCTTCGCACTTTTTGAAAGCGCCGTACAGGCCGGCAGTGTGCGAAGCGGATGGGCAGCACTCGTCTTCCCCGGAGCTTGTGCGTTGGGTGGCGCGATGCTGCTGACCCATGCGCATGGAACTGGTGGTATGAGAGAGGAAGTTCTAGCCAATGCCAGTCACGTCCTGATTGCAATCCTCGGCATCACTGCAGGATGGGCACGATGGCTGGAAGTGCGAGTTTTGACCGATCGCGTAAAGAGGCTCGCTGGCGTGGTGTGGCCGGCAGCGATTATGCTGGCAGGTATGGTCCTGATCAACTATCGCGAGACTTGATGTGGCTCGCATCAAACTGATCTGGAACAAGCATGCTCGCGTCTGCGTACCTGTTGAAGAATCGTAGCATCCAGCCCGCGGAGACACTTCTACCGCAAGCATGCTGAAAGCATCACAATCCCCGAAGGAAATAGAATGACCAGGCTCACCAAAAAACTCTCCCGCTATGCTGTCGTATGCTCGTCACTGCTTTGTGCCGTTCTGCCGAGTCTCCATGCGCAGCGACTGCCTGGCGGTGTGCAACCGGAACATTACGTTTTGCATTTAACGCCGGATTTGAAGACGGCGACCTTCGCCGGAGATGAATCGATCGACGTGGATCTCGCTCAATCCTCGACCAGCATCACGCTCAATGCCGCTGAAATAGATTTCAGAACAGTCACGGCAGTAACGGGCGGAAAAGAAAGCCCGGCGCAGGTTTCGCTAGACAAGGACAAGCAGCAGGCCACGCTGACCTTTGCATCGCCTCTTCCCGCGGGCCCGGTAACGCTGAAGATCGCCTATACAGGGATTCTGAACGGACAGCTTCGAGGCTTCTATCTCTCCAAGACAGAACGGCGCAATTATGCTGTTACCCAGTTCGAGCCGACCGACGCCCGCCGCGCATTCCCTTCGTTCGATGAACCGGCGATGAAGGCGACCTTCGATATCACCCTGACCGTCGACAAGGGTGACACAGCCATCTCGAATACCAATATCGTGAGCGATGTGCCGGCTGCAGATGGCAGGCACGTCATCCATTTCGCGACAACTCCAAAGATGTCGACCTACCTGGTAGCGTTCCTGGTTGGCGATTTTGAATGCGTCTCCGGTTCTGCTGACGGCGTACCCATCCGGTCCTGCGCCACGCCGGACAAGGTCGCACTCGGCAAGTATGCGTTGAGCGCGGCCGAGTTCGTCCTGCACTATTACGACACCTACTTCGGCATCAAGTATCCAATGCCCAAGCTGGACATGATCGCTCTGCCTGACTTTGAAGCAGGCGCCATGGAAAACTTCGGCGCAATTACTTATCGCGAAACCGACCTGCTGATCGACGACAAGACTGCTTCGGAAAATGACAAGAAAAATGTCGCACAGGTCGTTGCTCATGAGATGGCTCACCAGTGGTTTGGCGACATGGTCACCATGCAGTGGTGGAATAACCTTTGGCTCAACGAAGGCTTCGCCACTTGGATGGAGAACAAGCCGGTAGCCGCTTGGAAGCCCGAGTGGAACATTCCCGAAGATGTTGCTGAAGGATTGAACAGCACGCTGAATCTGGATGCCCAGAAAGTCACGCGGACGATTCGCGCCGAAGCCAACACGCCAGACGAAATCAACGAGATGTTTGACGGCATCACCTATGGCAAGGCAGGCGCTGTACTTGGCATGGTCGAGAATTATCTTGGAGAAGAAACTTTCCGGCAGGGCGTCCATAACTACCTGGCCGCACATATCTACGGCAATGCTACGGCGGAAGATTTCTGGGGCGCTCAGACTGCGAACAGCCACAAGCCTGTAGACAAGATCATGTCCAGCATGGTCGCGCAGCCAGGCGAGCCGCTGCTGACCTTCGATCGTGCCAACAACGGAAAGGTTGCTGTCAGCCAGGAGCGCTTCTTCCTTAACTCGAAGGATGCGACCGGCGAAGAACAGACCTGGACCGTGCCAGTGTGCTTCAAGTCCAGCAGCAACAAGGTCACAAGCTGCGAAGTTCTCAATGCGACGCAGCAGCAGGTGCCCGTTCCATCGTCATCCTTCTTTTACGGAAACGCGCGTGGCACCGGCTACTATCGGACGGCTTACGCCAAGGAAGACTACAGGAAAATTCTGTCGTCCATAGAAACGAACCTGCAACCTGCGGAGCGCATCACCTTCCTGGGAAATCAGTTCGCGCTCACTCGTGCAGGTCAATCGAGCATCGTTGACTTTCTAAACCTGGCCGAAGCCGTAAAGTCAGACAGCAGTCCGGATGCACTCGAAGTAGTCGCTTCGGCTCTGAATACGACCTACGCGCAGATTGCGTCCACCAGCCAGGAACGGGACGCGCTCGATACTTGGATACGACACACATTCGAAGCGGAATATACAAAGATCGGTGAACCTTCGAATGCCGATACACCCGGAAAGCGGGAACGTCGTGCGACCTTGTTTGGCATCCTCGGCATGGCGAAAGATCCAAAGGTGATCGCCGATGCAAAGTCGATCACGCAGAAGTACCTTGCCGACGCCGGCTCAGTAGAGCCAGCGCTTGCCACCAATGCTCAGTACATCGCAGCAGAGAATGGCGACGCTGCGTTGTTCAATCAACTACAGAAGGTCTATGAGACTTCCAGGAACCCGGCGCAGCAGGAAGCTGCTCTGCGCTCGCTCGCCAGCTTTCGCGATCCCGCGCTACAGAAGCGTTCACTGGACTACGCTGTCTCCGGAAAGGTGCGCAACCAGGATGCTGTCTTTCAACTTGTGATTCCCTTGCGGGATGCGGACACCCGCGACATCGCCTGGCAGTACATCCAGGACAACTGGACCAAGGTACAGGCCCAGGTGACGACGATGATGGGTAGCGCCCTGATCGGCTCTACCGGGAGTTTCTGCAGTGAAGATAGATCGCGTGAGGTGGCAAGCTTCTTTTCCACCCACAAAGTGCCAGCGAGCGAACGTGCCTTGACGCGGGCGCAGAACTCTATCCAGTCCTGCGTCGATCTGCGCAGCGAACAAGGTCCGAAGCTGAAGGCATGGCTGGCGACGAGTGCAAATGGCAATACTGCAGGCAACTGACGGGAACTGGAATCTCGAACGCGATCTCAAACCACAAAGGGCCGAAGCTGATAGCTTCGGCCCTTTGCAATTCTCCTCAAATCAGGACTTTTGCTCCTGCTTCGATTCCTCACCCTTCTTCTCGCCGGAGTCTTCTTTCTTCGACTCAGGAGTTTCGCGAGTCTTCCAAAATCCCTGCTGCATCTGTGCGCGGCTCGCACCTTCCAGCTCCAGCATTCGTTGATGCACCACGTGCGGAGGCAGCTCTTCCACTCGTGTCACCTCTACGTGCTGTACCTGGTGCCAGGGATAAGCAATATTCCCGCGCAACAGAAAGCCTGAACTCGCCCAGTCTTCCAGCAACTTGGTGACATCGCTTTTCACATCGTTCTCATGCCGGATCGGCAGCAGGTCAATGGTTGCGCCTGAAACAAGATGCGCCTGCAGGTAGGCAATCAGCACTACCTGCGGTTGAGTTGCTGGCTTTTCCTGATCGTTTTCTGCCACGTATAAATTCCTCGACCTATTTCCAGGCGGTGAGATGAGGCTTTGAGGCTGGAAGGTGCTTGCAGCCGGCAACTGTATTTTTGCAGGCAGTGGGAATCACTTCCTGCTGCTGCCGGACCGTCGAAGCGTTCGCCATGCCGTGACTCGGTGCGCCACAGACAGCACAGCGCTCGCTCTTACTGGTAATTGCCGCGCCGCAGCATGTACAAAATGCAGCCATTGGAAATCTCCTTCTCGGTGCGTGTCTTTTCGATGCGGACGCAGGAGCAAAGATTCCAAAGATGCCAGGCAAGCTCCCGCAAGTTCATCGCTAAGTATTCTTCATAAACCTGTCACTTGGGATCGGTATTTTGATCCGGCTCAAGAGACTCTCGTCACGAGAAGGCCGTCCCCGCTCCATCTCACTTTTCAGCATCACAAACCTTGCATGCGGCATGTTGCGAGTTGGAGGCGGTATCGGGTCCTCGCCGGGCTTGTTTTGGCTGCGCTGTCCGGTCATCTTCATGCGCAGCAATCATTATCTTTGCGGGACGCTATACGATTCGGTCTTGCCCAGAATCCGGCTGAACGCAGCAGCAGCGATCGTGTTGAGTTGCAACGAGCCGCAAGCACACAGGCCCGGCTGCGTCCAAATCCGCGCCTGTATCTTCAATCGGAAGATCTTCGCCCCTGGGACTCTAACTTTTCTTTCGTGGACGATACAGAAGACTACGGCTACATTCAGCAAAGTTTCGAAACCTTCGCAAAACGGCGCAAGCGTGTCGACTTCGCGCAGGTTGGATTGCAGCGGAGTGAAGCGATCCATGCACAGGAGCAGCGGCAGATCGCTGGTGCCATCGCGGGTGCATACTGGCGGCTGGCCGCGGCGCGAGCAGAATCAGCCGAGTGGCAGCGCCAGGTAGCCAACCTTGATCGAATGGTGCAGTATCAGTCCGATCAGCTGCAGGCAGGCGCCGCAGCCGGGGTCGATCTCCTGCGAACCAGGATGGAACGAGATCGCGTCGCGCTCTCTGCCGCACAGGTAGATCGAACTAGCGAAAATGCCGCGATCGACTTTGCACGGGAGACTGGCTCCTTAAATGCAAGAACTGCTCGACTCACTGATCCGCTGGAGCAGGAACACCCGGTGGAGGAGTTGCCAGTAGCAGCAGCGATGGAAAGCCGTCCGGATCTGCAGGCATCGCATGTAGCACTCAATCAGGCTGAAAGCGACCTCCGTTTGCAGCACGCGAATGCGCTTCCGAACCTTGACCTTTTAGCCGGCTACAAGCGTAATTCCGGCGCAGACACACTCTACGCCGCCATGCAGTTCGACCTCCCGATCTTTAATCGAAACCAGGGTGGCATCGCCAGTGCCAGGGCCAATCTGCAACTGGCGCAGGATGATCTCTCCTATATTCGGCTTGTCGCCGCCGCGGAGATCGAAACAGCTCTCAGTGATTACAAGCGCGATCAGAACCTGGTGCACTCAACGGTGCCCGGCATGGAGGACCGCGCTGATCAGAATGAAAAGATCATAGCGGAAGCCTATCGATCCGGCGGAGAAGACCTGCTGCGCTACCTCGACGCAGAACGAGCCCTGTTGGAAACACGAGTGCTCGCGATACAAACGTGGGAGGACTATCAGCATGCAGTCATCGCTCTCAAACTGGCCTACGGAGAAGAGCCATGAAGCAGCGTCTGCACCCTCCATCTTTCACGTCACTTCTGCTCTCTACAACTTGCGCATTCTGCCTGCTGAGCGCCGGCTGTTCGAGCGGCGACAGCAATGGCATGAAGCCTTCAGAATCAAGCGAAGGCGGAGATGCAAGGGCTGGCAGCTCGTCCGGTCAGGCGGTACAGGATAACTCTCACACGGAGAAGATTATCGAGGTGTCGCCCAGTCAGCAGCAGACAGCCGGCATTCGTGTAGAGATGATCCAGCCCCGATCGGTACCGCGTATGCTCAGCGTTCCCGGCCGCATCATGCTGGATGAACAGCACACAGCGCACATCGCTTCGTATGCAGACGGCCGAGTCATAGAGCTGTTGAAGCAGCCAGGCGACACAGTTCGCCGCGGTGAAACGCTTGCGCGCCTGCACAGTCATAGTGTCCATGAAACCGTCGGCGCACTTGCCCAGGCATTTGCCAACGTGGATCGCCAGAAAGCTGCAGTGACGTACGCCCAGCAGAGGCGGGATCGCTACAATCACCTCTACTCCATACAGGCAGCCTCGCTTGAACAAAAACAGGGAAGCGAGCAGGAGCTAATCCAGGCGCAAACTGAACTGGAAAATGCGCAGGCAGCGGTCACCATGGAGCGTGAACATCTTGGCGATCTGGTGCATGAAGAGCCCGCAAGCATTACGCCTGCAAACCTATATAGGCATGATGAAGTACCCATCGTCTCGCCCATTGCCGGCACAGTCATCACGCGATCCATCACGCCGGGTTCGGTGCTCGAACCCGGTGTGGAAGCCTTCACTATTTCCAACCTGTCATCGGTGTGGATGGTAGCAGACGTAAACGAAAAAGAGTTGCCTCATCTGGCTATCGGCGAGCAAGTGGACGTTCGGACCGATGCGTGGCCAGGTCGGACTTTCTCCGGGACCGTCAGCCTCATCGGCAGCACCCTTGATTCAACGACACGCACACTTCAGGTGCGTGCCTCCCTCAACAATCCTGCTGCTGCCTTGAAGCCGCAGATGTTTGTGACAGCCACACTCAGCGAGTCCAGTCGCGGAAAAAATAAGCCGGACACTCAGCGTAAAGCACTCTTTATTCCGGAAGATTCTCTGCAGGAAGTGAATGGTGTCCCGGTCGTATTTGCAACGGCAGACGGGACACATTTTGTGGCCCGCGCTTTGCAGACCATGCCTCCTGTCAACGGCCAGGTCGAAGTCTCCCGTGGTTTGCATGCTGGCGAGCGCATCGCTGTAGCAGGCGCCTTCATGCTCAAATCAGAATTGTTGAAGGGCACGCTGGGAGAGGAATAGCGACGTGACCCGTATCTTCGACTTCTTCCTCTCCAATCGGTGGCTCGTCCTTATCGGCATGGTGCTGCTGGCAGTAGGCGCCACTCTCACCATGCTGCGACTGCCTGTTGAAGCTTTTCCCGACCTCACCAACAACCAGGTCGTGGTCTCTGCAAACGCCGCGGGCATGTCTCCCGTAGAAGTTGAGCAGCTGGTTACCTTCCCGATCGAGACCGCGATGCTGGGACTTCCGCATCTGCAAATCGTGCGATCAACATCGAAGCTGGAGATCTCGATGGTCACCGTGATCTTTGATGACTCGGTCGATCAATACCGCGTACGGCAGTTGGTTGCAGAACGGCTCAACCAGGTGCAGACGACGCTGCCCGCTAACATCACACCGCTGCTGGGCCCAATGGCTACCCCGTTCGGCGAGGTGTATCAGTACACAGTGCAATCGCCGCGCCTGTCACTCATGGATCTTAAGACTCTGAACGACTGGACGGTCCGCTATGACCTGATGACGATTCCTGAAGTCAGCGAGATCAACTCATGGGGTGGCTTCACCAAGGAATATGCAGTCAACGTCGATCCGCAAAATCTGCGTCGCTACAATCTCACCCTGCATGATGTGATCACAGCCGTCGAAAACAACAATGCAAATTTCGGCGGCAGCTATATCGAGCATGCCGGGCAGATGTATACCGTCCGCGGCATCGGTCGCCTGCAAAGCCTGGACGAACTCGGAAACATAGTCGTCGCATCGCGCGATGGAACGCCGATCCTGATCAACCAGGTGGCGAGTCTCCAGTTGATGCCGATGATCCGCCATGGTGCCGTGTTGCACGACACGAATGGCGAAACAGTGTCAGGTATGGTCATCATTTTGCGCGGCGCAAACGGCAACAAGATCATCGAGCAGGTGAAAGCTAAGATCCAGGCAATGAAGCTGCCGGGCGGCGCGAAGATCATTCCGTTCTACGACCAGTCCGAAGTGATCAACGCAACGCTGCAGACCGTCAAGAAAAATCTGGCCGAGGCCGCCGTTCTGGTTCTCGTTATTCTTCTACTCTTCCTTCGCGACTGGCGCGCTGCACTCATCGTTGCAGCAACAATTCCGGTCTCTCTCCTGTTTGCGTTTGTCGGCATGTCGCTCTTTGGAATCTCCGCCAACCTCATGAGCCTCGGAGCCATTGACTTCGGCACGATCGTGGATGGCTCGGTGGTGATGGTCGAAAACTCCATGCACAGCATTGAGGATCAACAGGAAGACGAGGGAAGCGGCGATGATCAGGAAGCCTTTGCCGCAAAAAACAAGCAGGCCTTCCTCGACATCATCCGCGCTGCGGGTCGCGAAGTCGTTAAGCCCATCACCTTCGGCGTCCTCATCATTCTTGCGGTATACCTCCCGGTGCTTACCTTGCAGGGAATCGCGGGACGCATGTTCCGGCCAATGGCGGTTACAGTTATCTCCGCACTCACAGGTTCGCTGCTCATGGCACTGTTCGTGGTTCCAGCTTTGTGCTCAGTTGCACTCCGCCGAAGAAAGCATCGTGCGCCTGCAAAACCCGGCAAGGGACGACCAGCGCATGCTTTGTCGTTCTTCGGTAAAGGCGGTGGACGCGAAGCCGGGCCACCACAATGGTTTGCGCGACTGACCGTACGCTACACACGCTCGCTCGAAAAGGCTCAGCGTCATCGCAGGCCCATCCTCATAGCAGCCGCCGTGCTGGTGCTCATCGCACTTGGCTCGCTCAAATTCATAGGCACAGAGTTCATGCCGACCCTGGATGAGGGATCTCTCGTGATCACCTCCAAGAAGCTCCCGGGCATTTCACTGACAGAATCAATCGCCATCCAGAATCAGATCGATCAAACCATTCGCAGCTTTCCGGAAGTCTCCACCGTCGTCGCAAAAATGGGAAGACCCGATCTGGCCACTGAAGCGATGGGCGTCTATGAAACGGACGCCTACATCAACTTCTATCCAAAAAAACAGTGGAAGTGCTGCAAGACAAAGCAGGAACTTGGCAACAAACTGCAAGAGGCACTGCGAAAAATTCCAGGTGTGGACTATGAGTTCACACAGCCAATGGAAATGCGTATGGACGAGACCATTACAGGCACGCGCGGTGATGCGGCGCTCAAAGTCTTCGGCCCAGACCTATCTAAACTCGAAAACCTGGGTCAGCAGGCTCTGAACATTCTGTCCTCGATCAAGGGAGCCTCGCAGCCGCAGTTGGAGAGAATCGGCGGAGCTGCCAACCTGGAGATCCAGGTGGACCGCGCAGCAGCAGCCCGCTATGGAATCAACGTCGCCGATATCCAGGACATGATCGAGTCGTTGGTGGGCAGTAAGCAGATTTCCGAGATGGTGCAGGGAGAACAGCGTTTTCCGATCGCAGTCCGGCTTCCGTCCGACATACGAAACAACATCGATGCATTATCCGGTCTGCAGATGCAAACTCCTGCCGGTGAACTGATCCGTCTGGATCAGGTGAGCACGCTGCGCCGTGTCTCAGGTCCAATCCTCATCAATCGTGAGAACGCCCGGCGACGCATCGTCATCAGCACCAATGTGGAGGGGCGAGACCTCGGCTCCTACGTAAAAGAAGCAACTGCGAAGGTTGCCAGTCAACTCCATTTGCCCCCTGGCTATTCCGTCGAATGGGGCGGCCAGTATCAGAATGAACAGGAAGCGCAACAACGGCTAATCATCGTTTTGCCGTTGTCTCTTCTGATTATTGGCGGCCTTCTTTATGCCACGTTCCAGAATCTACTGCAGACCCTGTTGATTCTGCTGATAGTTCCACTCGCCCTCGTAGGTGGCGTGGCTGCGCTGTGGCTGCGCGGTATCAATCTCAATCTTTCCGCAAGTATCGGCTTCATCGCACTCTTCGGAGTAGCAGTGCTAAACGGTGTTGTGATGGTCTCCCACA
This sequence comes from uncultured Ktedonobacteraceae bacterium, assembly GCA_964657395.1. Lineage (GTDB taxonomy): Bacteria > Acidobacteriota > Terriglobia > Terriglobales > Acidobacteriaceae. The sequence continues at coordinate 16,401 of CAZZUX010000020.1, read as the reverse complement.
TGAACCATTTACGGCGGCAGGGGCTCGACATCGAGAATGCAGTTCGACGCGGAGCAACAGACCGCCTGAGGCCCGTCCTGATTACTGCAACAGTGGCAAGTCTCGGCTTCATCCCGATGGCACTTTCTACATCGCGCGGAGCAGAAGTGCAAAGGCCTCTGGCTACCGTTGTCATCGGCGGCTTGATCACCGCAACCCTGCTCACGTTGTATATTTTGCCGATTCTCTATCCTGCTTTTAGTAAGAAATTACCTGTGACGGTAGAAACAGCGTCTTTATGAACTTTCGCTGAATGCAGCATTCATAGAACAAGAAAATAGGTTCCTGTACAGCCTCGAGTGCACAGCGAATGCAAGCCATGCAGGCTTAAGATGGAAGCCGTCCAAGCCGACATCGCTGGTACTTGCTCAATCTCCATATCTGGTTTGGCTGAAAGGTAAACCTATGAACTTATTCATATCCTTTTGCAACACCCTGAAGCTTGTCTTTGTCTCTTCTATTCTTCTAAGTGCAACAGCAATCGTTCATGCCCAGGAATCTAAGCCTGTGGTCTTCCTGATCTTTCTTGAGAATCACAACTGGCTTGGGTCCGGTGGTATTGCCGGAAATCCCGAGGCGCCCTACATCAACAAGAGCTTGCTGCCTGTGGCCGCAGTGGCAAACAACTATTTCAATCCGCCGGGCAATCACCCCAGTGTCCCGAACTACCTGTGGTTGGAAGCCGGCAGGAATTTCGGAATTCATGCGGACGGCCCACCTTCGCAGTACCACCAGTCAACCCACGCTCATCTGAGCGAGCTGCTTCGTGATGCCGGTATACCCTGGCGCGCATATGACGAATCGATATCCGGTGCTGTGTGTCCTCTCTTACCGGAAGGGTCCGTTGATAACATCGGTGGCCAGGTATATCAGCCGCGCCACTCACCGCAAATCTACTTCGACGATATGACGGACGGAGAGAACCTGCATTCTTCCTATTGCATTGCGCACGTCCGCCCATTCGCGGAGCTTGGCAGCGATCTGAAGAACGGCAGCATCGGCCGCTACAATGTCATCACGCCAAACATGTGTGACGATGGCCACGACACATGCGGTGGCAATGAGATCGCACATATCGACAACTGGTTGAGAGATAAGCTGCCCGTCATCCTTGATTCGCCGCAATACAAGGCAGGGCATGTCACCATATTCATCACGGCAGATGAGGCAGCGAATGGTGATGGCCCTATCCCGTTTCTAGCACTGGGCGCAGCTGTGAAGCATGGCTACAGGAATGAAATTCGTTACACCCATAGCTCTCTTCTACGCACCCTCGAAGAGTTCTTCCACGTAGGTCCGCTGCTCGGTGGCGCTGCGAACGCTCCCGACTTGAGGGATCTGTTCACCGCTTTGCCTTGATATCCAAGGCGCCTGGTTCAAACAGGAAAGCCGCCATTATCTGGCGGCTATCCTATTCGGGTCCACTCGTTGCTTACGACGCCGGCTGGATATACCAGGTCTGGTTGCCGCTATCCGTGATTACTTTTTGCGGGTAGCAGATCACCGGCGTGCCTGGTGTCGTATCTTGGCTGTCATCGTCGAGAACGCCGCCAGACTGGGCGTTCACCACTTCGTAGCCACCTTCGTTGGCGAACAATGTCCAGAGCTGCGTGCCATCCGGAGCAGCGACCGTGCCGATCATGCTGGCCTGAGTCACCTGTACCACGCCGGTGTTGCCGCCTGGATCGGTAAGGAACAGGCCGTTCGCTGCGTTCGTGATCGTGAAGTAGCCGTTGTTCTTGTACGTGAAGACCCACTTCTGATCGCTCGTGCCGTCCGCAGGATTCTGCACCAGGCCGGTTCCAGGAGCAGTAGCCGCTCCAGGATCAGTAATCAGCAGGCCGGCGTGTATGCTTGTCATCGAGTAGGAGCCATTTGCGAAGGACTGGCCCGTACTCACCACCACGCTGACTGACGTGTTGTGGGTAAGCGTCGTGTTCGTGGTCGACGTTCCCGTGATCACCACTGTATAAGTTCCCGGGTTGACCATGTTGGTCGCGAGGCCATTGGTGTAGCCCGGTGTCAGACTTCCGCCGCCATTCGTACCTTGCGAACCGCTGGTTCCACTATTCGCCAGGGCGGCAGAGGCGTTGTTCGTTCCGCAACCAGTGATCGAGCCGGTAATCACGATGGCGCAGACAAAGAAGCCCATCAGGCTCTGCCACGTTCTTCTGCGTGCCGGTATACCCAGCAGGAAGATGCAGGCCAGGGTGGAGCCGCCTCCAATCAGCCACCACTGCTGAGCGGGCACTGGCATCTGCAGGGCGCCCGTGCCGCCCTTCGGAAGTCCGTAGATCTCCATCGGAACCACTGCAGAGCCCGTGGCATCCAGCGTTACAGAGCCCTGAAGAGTGCAGCCCAGGTTGCTGCTCGCTGGTACCGTGCAGGTCAGGTTGATCGGCGTATTCAAGCCAGCCATGTTCTGGATGGAAGACAGCTGCACCTGGAAGTACGTCTGATTCGAAGAAGAAGTGATCGTTTGGCTGTGTGTGTCTGTCGTGATGGCGAAGTCGCCGCTGGTCCGGTCATCCGTCACCGTAACCGTTGCACTCGTGGAAGAAGGTGTCAGCGTGGCGACGGAAGGTGTGAAGACAGCCGTCAGTGTAACCGTGCCCGACGGGAGGGGGAGATACCCGCCGGTAAGAGGCACTGTCCACGGAGTCGCGGTGCCGGAACTGATCGCAAAGCTGCCGACCGAGACGCCGTTGGCATATACCTGGACCGTACCAGTCGGCGTGCCAGTAGATTGCGTGGCAGTCGCCGTCAGAATCAGCGATCCGTTCGCAGCGACCGTGGTGTTGTTGAGAGAAATACTCAAACCGCTCGTACCGATATAGTTTCCGGTATTCGCGCCCACGGTGCCGGTAGTGCTCGATGCGGCATAATTCACATCGCCCGAGTAGAGAGCGGTGTAAGCCTGTGCAGGATTGTTGACCAGCGTCACCGCTGCCACAACCACGTTGCCATTTGCCGGTAACGTCAGGCTGGCTACCGTCTTGGCGCTGTTCAGCGGAATCGCGTATTCATACAAATTGAAAGCGCCGGCGCCGTTTTGCGGCGTCGCAAAGATTACCGATGCGTTATCACGATAAGCCATGTTCAACGCGACATTCTCACCCGTGTAGTTCTGCGGCGTGAACCAGTCGCTCATGCTCTGCGTGTACGTCTGGGTTGTTCCATCTGTGTACTTGACAGTGAAGGTCTGGGCTGTCTGGTTTCCATTCACCGCTGTACCAAGAAACTGAAGTGTGGTGTAGTTGCCCGAAGTCAGCGGAATCACAGGTGCAGTTGGAGTTGTTCCCTGCACCATGTCGTTCCGGTTAGCTCTTCCAAAGTTGAACTGCGTTCCTGCCAGGGTCAGCGAAGTTCCAAGCAGGTTACCGGAATAAGCGTTCCCTAGACCATCCAGGCCGTTGTTATTGATCAGACTGTTGTCGGTAAAGATGCCGTCCACGTTGGCAGAGCCGTTCAATGAAACCTGTACCTGTGTCTGGGCAGAAGAGACAGGGATCGTCGCTGTCGAAATAGCCTGGCCGCTCGCATTAAAGCCGGTCGAGACGTTTGCGACAGTCTGTACCCCTGCACTGTTCGTGAACGTCACAGTGCCGGTTGGAGGTACACCCGTCTGGGTAGAGGCGGGGGTCGTGGTGAGCGCAGGCGACGACACGATAGCCGTCAGACCCACAGGGGAGTAGTTGGTGAGGGTACCACTGTTCGTCAACGCGATTGTCGTTGGCGCCTTGTTGATCGTGACCGTGTAAGGAGTGGCCGAAGTGTTGCTGAGCTGGTAGCTGGGATCGCCTGAGTAGTTGAAGGTGATGGTATAGGTGCTGCCCGCCGTCAACAGGTTGGTGTTATACGTCGCCGTGCCCTCGGAATTGATCGCGAGCACCGTGGTCGGGTCCAGGTTGCCGGTGAATACCGACAGCGTTCCCGTCGGCGTCGACACATTATTGTTGTTGAGACTGAATGGCTCAGCCGTCAGATTATTCGTGGTGCCGTAAGTCAGGGTGCTGCCGCTTGGATAAGTGCTCGAATAGATAAAGGTGCGCGAAGGTTCAGGCGTCACCGTAATAGGTGCCGTGCCGACACTGGGCAGGAAGGTGCCGTCACCCCCGTACCGGGCCGAGACCATGTAAGTGCCCCCCGGCAGGAAGTAGTTATACGGCGAATACGCTGAACCGCCTGAAAGGCCCGACGCGCTGATGCCGCCATAGCCCGGCAGGTTGGAATTGGTAGTAAAGGCTACGTCACCGCTTGGTGTTCCGCCGGTTCCGGTCACCTTCGCCGTCAGGCTCAGGATCGTTCCGTGCTGCACAGACGTCACAGCCGCCTGTGTCGTTGCGTTGACGATCGAAAGACTGGTAGCCGTCGTCTTGGTTGCCGGATTGGTCCAGCCATTGATGAGATTCTTGGCGTCCAGACTTCCCAGGCCGGTAGCTAAATCGTAGCCGGTCTTGGCCAGGTACGAATTATTGGTCCCGGTCTTGATTGTGCCGCCTGTGCAGTTAGGACTTCCCGTTGTGCACGAGACTGAGTTGGTACCCAACGTCACATCGCGGAAGATGCCCGTTGTCGTGGTCGACATGTTGTACAGCAGCGGGTCGACATTGCCCTGCAGGCCATACTTGCCGACTACGTCCGCCATGATGCCCGCAAAGACGGCCGCCGCTCCTGCCGTGCCACCGGTAATGGTTGCATTGGTCGGAGCAAAGCTCGATGTGCAATCCGCCGGAGATGCGCAGATTACATATTCACTCGAGTTGTAGTTATTGCCTGCGAAGAACGCGACGTCCGGAATAGAACGCGCCGTCGGTGTCGCAATGCCGGCGTTCACCTGGGAAGTCACCTGCCAGGACGGAACCGGGTAGGGTGTCTGCGTCACCTCATCATCGGCTACGTTACCCAGTGTGCTCAGACCGCCGCCACCGGCGTTAAGAATCGGATTGGTCTTCGTGACGTCGTTCGTCTGGATGCTGTCATTCCATACCTGCTCCGGGATCGGCAGGTTTGCACTGACTACTGATCCGCCGGCAGTCGCGCTCCAATAGTAGGTAGCAGCGTGCGCAGCATAGCTGAAGTCAGTACCACCGACTGCTACGTTGAAAGGAGTCGATGCATAGCCGTTGACGCCCAAGCCCTTGCTTGCAGACGATGTGGATCCTGGTAGATCGCAGCCGGCCGATCCGGAGTCGCCGGCAGCCACCACCACCGTGATGCCCTGCGCTGCAGCCTGCAGCCAGGAATCGCCGACCAGGCTGTTATTGATAGGTCCGAGGTTCGCTTCGCAGCTCTGAAAGCCAAGTGAGAGTACCGAGACCGCGTTGTCATCGACCGCCCGGATGATCGCAAAGTTCAAGCCGGTGTCGTAATCGGTATCCGCTGAAACGTAGTAGTTGATGTTGGCATAGGGCGCAGCCGCACCGATCAGTTCGATCTGCTGATACGCGATCGTCGCGTCCGGAGTGCTTGACGTAACCGGCAAGATCCCCGGGTCATTGCCGTCGACTACTTCCGTCGGCGTCGTTTTACCCGCACCGCCAAGACTCTGGTAGCGGGCGATCAGGTCCAGGTTCACCTGCGAATCACCGATCACACCAACCGTCACACCCGTACCACCGCCACCCGGACTGGTAGTCAGGACAGGAATGTCATAGATCGACTGGATGTCGGTTGGAGCCAGCAGGTAGATCGGCAAGCCGCCAAGCGTGCTCGTATAAGCGGGCCGCAGCTTTTTGGTCTCGGGATCAACTGTCACCGGTACCGACTCAGCAGCCGAACTTGCAGAGCCGCTGACCCGGATATCGTTCAGCGACGCAAAGCCTCGTACGACTGGGGCAAGCGCTGCCGGAATCTTCGGTTCATTCGCGTTCGCGTAAAACTCCTTGCCCTGGATCGAGTACCGGTGGATCTGCGTGTGGAACGTGCTGCGCAGCTGCCCCGCTGTACCGGAGACCTCGATCGCTCCGCGATTCTTGTACACACGGCCTACCGTAAAGCCATGATCCTGCAGATACCCGGCGACCGTCTGCACGTCAGCCTCGGCCACGCCAAACTGCTTTCCGAATTCATCCGGCGTCAGCCACTTATGGAAATTGGGCGAACCCGCAGTCTGTTGTTCGTCAATCAGCTGCTGCAGGGCAGCCTGCTGCTGCGGGCTCCGTTTCAGCACCAGAAGCATGCGGCCTATGTGCGAATCCTCAACTGGACCGCGATCAAACTCAGGCCGAGCGAGCGGATGAACACTGCCGCGCAGCGTAGTCAATGCCGAGTCGCTGATAGGGCCCGAAATGCGTGGCATAGCCTGCCCAAAACCAATGGCAGGCGCAGCGAATGCCATCATTCCGGCAGCAATCTTCGAGAATGTTTTGAGTTTTCTCGGTGCGATCAAGTCAATCGAAAACATGCAGTGTCCAAATCTGCCGCGAGCGGCGAGTGCTCTCCAGTTGCGACCACAACATCGCGAACCAGGCAGGTCTGAGGAAAGATGTCTCTTTTCCCATTCCCCGTGTGTGACCCTTCCTGGGTCTCCACACGTGAGTCATTATGGGGTCTCCTGCTACTAACTCGACTGCCACTAAATGTGCAAGACGCATACCATTTAGGCATCCCGATTCACCCTCTCAGTCAACCGAAAATAGCTCCACGCGGTAAGAAAAGTAGGGAAGGATGCCTTTTGATGCGTGCTTCCGGAGCTTTGACAGGGCTGCTCGCTGGCTGCAGGGAGAGCTGCTGCCCTTCTTCCTGCGCCACATATGCCACCACAAAAGTGTCATTTGATAGAGCAAGGCGAACTCGCCATCTCGACGGAAGGCCAAGCGTAGCGCAGAGCTCTCGCCGTGCGCACATGACCGCCTCAGTCAGGTCGCCGCTTTGGCAATCCCATTTTGTATGCAGGGCTCAGGCAAAGCTGCGCCTCTGGCTGGATACTCACTCAGCCAGGCTCGGGATCGCCGAGCCCTGCTCGCCGCTAGACCTCGGGCTCTACCTTGAGCTCTATTTGCTTCATCGAACGGCCGTCCCGGCTGCGCGCAATCCGCACCGCCGCAGAGGTAATGCGCCTTGAATACTCCACATCATCGTCATCGAAGATCAGGGCGTACAATTCTGTCTCCTTCGGCAGACTCGCAGTCAGGTCCGTAAAGTCCTGCAGCGTAATTGTGCGCGCCGGCCTGCTGGTTTCCGGCTCCATCAAATCGATAGCCGATTCGCTCTTCTCTTTCGTTAATGACATATTGAGCCTCTTCCGTTGATCGAACGCCGTTCTCTAAAAAGATGGGAACTAACCTATGCCAGGCGGATGCCCGACACGACAGCGTCAGTTACATTGACAAGCACATATCGTGATCAGGAGACATTCCAGTTTGCCGACTAAAGCTTCCTGTTCGTGATGGTGAGCTATATCTACCAGAGCCACCGACGACTGCAAAGTAGCAGCGTAGTTATGCCTGATAGCAACTTGAGCAGTGCTCATCCGCACACGCCCTGAAGTTGGTGAGGCGGATATCGTTCGTCACGCCAACACAGGTGCTTCACCTGCAACCAAGGCGCGTTCGCCGCACTGCGTCCGGATGTGCGGCCCGCTGATCCCCAGTGGGCACGAACTCGCGGAAGCTGCCGCCGCCCTGGCGCGCTTGCGGCCGAGCAGCCATCCAAGGGTCAGGAAGAGAATAGCGAGAAACAACGCCAGCAGGATCAGTCGAGTACGAGTCACCCGCTTAGTCTAGTAGAAGCCCTGCCGAATCGCGGACCTTACGTTAGCCGCCAGAACAAAGGAACGAACACAGCGAACAGCTACTTAGCAGGTGAGTTCGTCGGCGTGGCCGATTTCCTGCGAGCCTTCTCCTGCTTTGCCACCATCCCGACCCGGGGACGAATAGCATTCTCTCCGCTGAACTGATCATGCAGAACCACGTTCAGCAGCGACTTGTGCACGCGGATGCGCCCGTTGTATTCGATAAAGCCAAGCTTGCGGAAGCGATTCATGAAAAAGCTGACCCGCGAGCGCGTCGTCCCGATCATCTCGGCGAGTGCTTCCTGCGTGATAGCCGGGATCAGCGTTTCCGGCTCGCCTGCGCGTCCGAATTCAGCCATCAGCAAAAGCGTGCGCGCCAGTCGCTTCTCGCTCGAATTGAAGAGCTGATCCACCAGGTCGGCCTGCGTCCGCATGCCACGTGCCAGCAGAAAACGCACAAAAAAATCGGAAAAGGTGTGTTCGCTGTGAAGCACACGCACCATCTCGTCCCGTTCAATGCGCATGGCTGTACAGGCACTAATGGCGGAAGCCGTTGCCATCCGCAAACCTCCAGCCGCGACCAGAGCCTCTTCACCAATAAAATCTCCGGCGCCGAGCAGGGTGATCGTCGCCTCTTTTCCGCCCTTGGAGAGTACCGTCAACTTTGCGCGTCCGGACTGCAGAAAAAAGATGCAATTGGAGACCGAGCCCTGCGTGAAGAACTTCGCCGACGCCTTCAGGTGGACGAGCTTGCGACCCGCACCTTCTTCCTGCAGGTACGAGTTGTGGGCGAATGGCTTTATTTCGGAGTTTGTGACCATTCCTTCCTCCTCCGGCCTCAAGTCGAAAGCTGGCATCGTCCGGATCAATCATGCGAACGCACTGCTCACCTTATCAACAATGCATCCTGGATCGAAGAATCGCATGGTCAAAATAGCTCACTCGTTTTGTCGAAGACCTCTCGCGCCAGGCAATTGCACGTTTCGTTCATTCTTGCGACAGTGGGTGAGGTCAAGCTGAGCCACGACAACAGAATAGGACACGATCAATGAGCAGAGATTGGACCAGACGGCAATTTCTCAGCACCACGGCAGGTACAGCAGCATTTCTTGCACTTGGTGCCACCGGTCTGGCTGCCGGGCCGGGATTGACAGGAAGATATCTGACCCACGTCTCGGTTGTCCGCGTCAACCAGATCGAGGTGACGCCCCATCATTCCATAGGAGAAGATGAAGCTCCTGACAACACCCCCGACCACATCCGCTCGCGCCGGGACGCCTTCACATGGGGCTGTCCCGACGGAAAAATGACGTGGGCCATCAGTTGGCTGGCACTCACGGATACTCGCCGGCAGTACCAGGATGCACGACGCCTGCTGGCTTCCTATCACGACAGGTACGGTGACGAGATCACCTTCATTCCCGGCGGCTACTTCGCGCCCATGTACGACACCCGCGAGCACAACCGAAAAATTATTCACGACGCCCTGGGAATGATCTCCACCATGGTCGGCGGGAGCTATCGTCCGCAGTGCCTGGTAGCCGGCTTCATGGACGCGGGAAACCAGCGCCTTCTTGCCGAAGATGAGGGCATTCACGTCTGCCAGGGACAGATCTGGAGCCAGCACGGCATCGATCACGGCGACGGCGACGGCGGCATCTGCTATCCCTACTATCCCAGTCGCGAGCATTATCTCAAGCCGGCACAAGGCCCCGCGGATTTCATTGATTGTGTCTGCCTCGATGGCTGGACCTGCGACTTCCTCTCTGCACGTCGAGATGGTTTCAAGGAAGGATTCAACAGCCGCCTCGGCGTCGGTCCTATCGAATCCGTCGGCAACCTCGGCAAGGTAGCTGGTCGCAACGAAATGATGGACACCACCTCGGTCCACTTCGATCGTGGTCACGAGCTGAACCGTTTCGGATGGGTTACCGCTATCTGGGAAGTATCGATCGGCCACGATGAAGATCTCACCTGGTGGCTGCAGGCCGTGCGCGATCGATGGCCGGACACCCAGGTCATCACCGAAGGCGCCTTCGGCATGGAGTGGCGCAGACATACGCCGACCAACGCGCTGCTGAACTATCGCTTCGACGAAAAGGGAACCGGCGCACCAGGTTCCGAAAAAAACCTGGAAATACAGTGGTTCATGAACCGCGACTTTCGTCTCGCGCTTCTGCGCGATTGGACCAAAAACAGTCCACCCTCCGTCATCGACCTCACCCGCTACGATCTTCCCGTCGCCGAGCCGCGTGGCCTGCAACGTGAATGGAGCCTGATGAATGTCCTGAATCAGAAAGGCACCCGCCCTCAGGACAAGCCAATCCCTCTTCGGCAACTCAGTCAAACAGATCAGCGGCGCATCTTCAGCCGCTATCCGGAGCTGAAACAGCACCTCGCCTGAGTCGCAGTTTTCGATTGGAATACTGCGGCTCATAGTCAACAGTCCACAATGTGTGTCAACATTTCGCCTGGCATAAAACGGGAGATCATCGATATGCGAAAAAGCGCTGCTGTTGTTGTCTTGGGATTGACTTTCACCGCGGCAGGTCTGCACGCACAAACCCAGCCTGCTACAGCCACCCCTTCCTCAGCAGCCGCGCCCGTAACGAATGTTCCTGCAAAATCGCAGGAGACGCCCGTCGATGTAGCCATACCCGAATCGCAATTTGATCAGCTTGCGGATGCAGGCTTATCCGCCATGCGCGGGCGTGCGGAGCAGATGAAAGTGAGCGGCGTCGCTGTGATCTCTTACTTCGAGGGTGATCACATCACATCGTGGAACTCGAAGATGCAGGTTGTCGGACGCATGAAGGATGAGCCGAGTCCGACGCAGAAAGGCAACAACCTGCTGGCGATCGTGTACGCAAAAGCCGCAGAGATGGCGGACACGCTGAAGAACAGTGGCAGCCAGGTCAGGCCACCCATGACCGGCGAGTTCGGCTGGGAGGGCGGCGTGATTGTGCGCGTTCGAGGAGGCTATCTCATTGCTGCCTTCAGCGGCGGGCAGTCCGCAGATGATGTTGCGGTTTCGCACGCAGGATTGAACAGCGTCCTGCAGCTGGCGGCTAAAAGCCATTAAGTCGGCGACTGCATGCTCACTCGTCGCAGGTTCCTCCACTCTTCGCTGGCTCTTTCCAGTCTCGCTGTCCTTAAGCAAAGCTCAGCACAACTTCGGACGGCCACCCGGCTTCGCATCCCCTTGGGAAGGAGCATCACTGCGGTCCCGAGGGATTTCGCAGGCCTCGGCTACGAATTGTCGTCAGCAGCGCGCCCCGATCTTTTCAGCACCGGGAACCAGCGTCACGTACAACTCATCCGCAACCTCGGTCACGCAGGAATGCTGCGGTTAGGCGGGATCGTCGCAGACTTTACAAGCTACGCAGACCAGGGCAAGTCGAAGACAGATCCGAAAGACACTGTCATCACCCCCGCCGATCTGCAGCGGCTCAGCGGCTTCCTCAATGCCATCGGATGGAAAGCAATCTGGAGCGTCAATTTCGGCCGCGGCACGTTGCAACAGGCCCTCATCGAAGTACGGGCCGTGAACGAACACCTCGGCGATCGGCTGCTCGCCCTTGAGCTCGGCAACGAAGTCGAAAATTATGGCAACGGCACTGACCCGGCGCGCCACCCTCCCTACACCTTCACAGCCTTCCGCGCCGAGTATGATCGCTGGCGATCCGCCATCTTGGCGGCACATCCCGGCATTTCCTTCGCGGCTCCTGACACGGCTGCATCCGTGGATTGGGTGGAACAGATGGCCGTCTCGGCACACGGCGCAGTGCAGCTGCTCACGACTCACTACTATCGCGGCGGCCAGAAACAGGCCACGCTCGATCAGCTTCTGTCTCCCGATCCTGCACTGGTGCTGAAGCTGCAGCGACTCCGTCACGCTTCTATCACCTCAGGCATACCGTGGCGCATGTGCGAAACGAATTCATTCTTCGGAGGAGGCCATCCCGGCTTGAGCGATACCTTCGCCGGCACACTCTGGACCCTGGATTTCATGCTCCTCCTCGCGCAATCCGGATGCGCAGGCGTCAACATCGAAACCGGCTTCAATCAGCTTGGCTTTCTCAGCTCGTACTCACCCATCCTGAATGACGAAGCTGGCCAGTGCACAATCGGAGCCAGTTATTACGGCATGCTCGCCTTCGCGATCTCCGGCGCGCCGAATCATGGCATCTTCGCTCTTGAAGCTGATCATGCACCGCAGGCGGCTTCCTTCTACGCTATCGGCAGCCCATCCAACATGCAGTGCGTCATCCTGATCAACAAAACTTTAGATCAGCCCATGCACATCTCTACAGCCGGCCTGCCGCTTCGCAAACCATACGGTATCCGGCTCACCGCACCTTCCCCTCAAAGCAAAGACGAAATCAGCCTCGGCGGCAGTGCCGTGGACAGCGATGGAAAATGGATGCCGCACGATCGAGAAGAAGTCGCAGGCGAGATGCTTCTTCCAGCCTGTAGCGCCATTCTGCTGCAGAGTCGAAGCTGATATCACTCAATCTGGGAAGCCTGCACCACTATGAAGATCGGAAGACCGTCACCAGGTTCAAGCATGAGATGGTTGAGATGAAGCCTGAACAACGAAATGAACACATGAAGGAGATCGGATGACGGATCGAGTTTCCGGCAAACGCCTGCGTTGGGGTCTGCTCGCGGCAGGTGCGATTGCCAATGAGTTTGCCGAGGGCATCCGCCAGTCAGATTCCGGGGAACTGAGAGCCGTTGCTGCCCGCCACCTGGGGAGAGCAGAAGCATTCGCAGCAAAGCACCAGGTGCCTGCTGCCTACGGGAGCTATGAAGAGCTGCTCGCAGACTCACTTGTAGACATCGTTTACATATCCACTCCGCACGTCTCACACGCAGAGTGGGCAATCAAGGCGGCAAACGCGGGCAAGCACATCCTCGTCGAGAAGCCGATCACCATGAGCCATGCCCAGGCAGAAGCAGTCTTCGAAGCAGCCAGGCAGAATGACGTCTTCGTGATGGAAGCCTATATGTACCGCATCCATCCGCAGATCCAACGGCTTACAGAGTTGATCCGTAAAGGCAGCATTGGGTCGGTGCGCGCTATCGACATCAACTTCAACTTCAATGTGCCCGCGGCAAACACCGGTCGCCTCGTCGATCCTGATCTCGCCGGCGGCGGCATCCTGGACGTTGGCGGCTATTGCGTGTCGACTGCGCGCACCGTGGTGGAGGCAGCACTCAACATTGCCATCGCGGAGCCAGTCGAAGTGAAGGCCATCGGCTGCATCGGCACTGACTCGCACGTGGATGAATATGCGACAGCGGTCATGCGCTTTCCGGAAAACATCCTCGCCACTCTGTCCTGCGGCATTCGCCTTGAAAAAGATGGCGCCATCCGCGTGTACGGAACAAAAGGCCAAATCACTATTCCGCATCCTCCGTGGGTCTTCAAGATGCGCGGGGCCGGTGACTCCGAAATCATCGTCAAGCGTTACGGCAAAGGATCCGAGACCCTGACCGTCCACGCCGAAAAAAGCCTCTTTACGGCAGAGGCCGATTATGTCGCGCGCTACATTGATGACCGGCAGGCACCGCTGATTTCGTGGGAGAGCAGCCTGGCCAACATGCGCGCGCTCGACCGCTGGCGTCAGGAAATCGGATTGGTCTACAACCGCGACACGGAAGAAGGCGCGCAGGCACTTCCGCCTGCCAGGGGTAAAACCACTCTTCGTCCCGCCATTGCGCGCGCTCTCTTTCCACCGCTCGGCAAAAAAATTTCGCGACTGGTCCTGGGAACCGATGCAGCCCGCAGTCCCGAGTCCGTGATGGTGCTATGGGACCATTACCTTTCGATCGGCGGAAACACCTTTGACTCGGCCTGGATCTACAACCAGGGCAAGGCAGAAGCACGACTCGGCTGGTGGATCGAAAAACAGGGAGTTCGCAGCGAGGTCATTCTCCTGGACAAGGGCGCGCACAGTCCCATTCCACCATGGCCCCTCACCCTTTATACCGAGTGCACACCCGAGGCACTCAGCCGGCAGCATAGCGAAAGCCTGCAACGGCTGCGGACCGATTACATCGACATCTATATGCTGCACCGCGACAACCTCGATGTGCCGGTGGGCGAGATCATCGACGTGCTCAATCAGCATAAGCGCAAAGGTACGATGCGATGCTTCGGCGCCTCGAACTGGTCACAAGCCAGGATTGAAGAGGCGAATCACTACGCCGAAAGGAACGGCCTTGAAGGTTTTACCTCGGTCAGCAACCAGATGAGCCTTGCGCGCATGGTGAACGAGGTCTATCCCGGTGCGATCTCCTTCGGCAACCCCGACGCCCGGGCGTGGTTGACGCAAAAGCAGATGCCGCTCTTCCCCTGGTCAAGCCAGGCACGCGGCTTCTTCCTCGAGCAGCAGGACGCGGGCTACCAGCCAAAGGATTTTGCCGACCGGCAGGCAGGTGACATCGAACGCCACTGGTCCAGCCCCGACAATCTCGCACGCAAACAACGCGCGGGCGAGTTGGGAAAGACACTCGGAACATCAGCTATGGGCATCGCGCTTGCATGGGTTCTCCATCAGCCATTCCCGACCTTTCCCCTGATCGGCCCGCGTTCGATTGCGGAGCTCAACGACTCGGCATTTGCCTCCGCCATCCCCCTCGGCACTGATCAAACGAAGTGGCTGGAAAGTGACACGTAGCCTCCTTAGTTCAAAAATAATCACGTAGTCGGCCGGAACTCTGCAAAAGATGTTCTGATAGGTGGGCTTCGATCGACCGAAGAAGGAGTCCTGCTTGCATCTCGCCTGGATCGACTGGCTCATCCTGTTCATTTATTTCGCCTTTGTGCTTGGCATCGGCTTTGCGCTGAAACGTCGCATGCGCAGCTCCAACGATTTCTTCCTCGCCGGCCGGTCCATCCCTGCATGGGTCTGCGGCCTGGCCTTCATCTCTGCAAACATCGGCGCACAGGAAGTCATCGGCATGGGAGCTTCCGGTGCCAAGTACGGCATCATTAGTAGTCACTTCTACTGGATCGGCGCCATCCCGGCGATGCTGTTCGTCGGTTTCTTCATGATGCCGTTCTACTACGGTTCAAAGGCGCGCTCGGTACCTGAGTTTCTGCGCATGCGCTATGACGAGAAGACACGCGCAGTAAATGCATTCTCCTTCGCGATCATGACCGTCTTCAGTTCGGGCATCAGCATGTACGCCATGGCCCTGCTCATCAAAACCCTCGGCTTGTTCGATGGCCTGATGCCCGCAACGTGGGTGTTCCATGTGAGCGTAATTGTCAGCGCTCTCATCGTGCTTGGCTACATCTTCCTCGGTGGTCTCACGAGTGCCATTTACAACGAAGTCCTGCAGTTCTTCCTCATCGTTGCGGGCTTCCTTCCGCTCGTCTGGATTGGCTTGCGCAACGTGGGTGGCTGGCACGGCATCCAGCAGCGACTCCCCAGCACCATGACGCATTCGTGGCGCGGCATGACCCACGCAAGTACAAATAACCTTGGCGTCGGCATCGTAGGCCTGGTCATGGGTCTCGGCTTTGTGCTCAGCTTCGGTTACTGGTGCACAGACTTCCTGGTCATCCAGCGTGCGATGGCCGCCGAATCCGAAGACTCCGCACGGCTCGTCCCCGTCATCGCCGCCATTCCGAAAATGTTCTTCCCGTTTCTCGTCATCCTGCCCGGACTCATTGCCGTCACCATGACCACGCACACCTTCAACAGCAGCGCACCGGCAACCATCGTTGCCAACGCTTCCCCGGAAAGCCTTGCTGCCAAAGACACAGGGAGTCCGGATGCACAAGCGTTGAACCAGGCGCATCCGCATGGCATCATTCCGCAGAAACTCGACTCCATCAGCGGCGAGCCCGTCGTCGATTCTCATGGGGAACCAGTCTACGACTACGACCTTGCTACGCCGCTGATGCTGCTCCACTTCTTCCCGACCGGCATCCTTGGACTGGGCATCACCGCACTCCTCGCAAGCTTTATGTCCGGCATGGCAGGAAACGTCACTGCCTTCAACACGGTGTGGACGTATGACATCTATCAAAGCTACATCCGCAAGAACGCCAGTGACGAACACTACCTGTGGATGGGCCGTGCGGCGACCGTGGGCGGCATTGTCCTCTCCGTTGCAGCGGCCTATGCCGTCACCAGCTTCAATAATATTTTCGACGCACTGCAGCTGATCTTCTCGCTTGTCAACGCGCCTCTCTTCGCTACCTTCCTGCTGGGCATGTTCTGGAAGCGCACCACCGGCCATGGCGCTTTCGTCGGACTGCTCAGCGGCTCGGCCGGAGCCTTAATCCATCATGGGCTCACGCTGCCGCAAGGCGCTTCGCCCGGCATCCATGGCGGCTGGATCCACGTCGTTCATCTCTATCCCAGCGATATGGCGCAGAACTTCTGGACAGCTATTTTCGCTTTCTTTGTAAACCTGGTAGTCACCACACTCATCAGTCTCGTGACCAGGCCGAAGCCCGAAGCCGAACTCGCAGGCCTTGTCTATTCGCTCACACCCAGAAGAAGCGAGACGCATCTTCCCTGGTACCAGAAACCAATTTGGATCGGCTCCATCGTAGGCGGAATGGCGGTTCTCCTGAACCTGGTGTTCGCTTAAGCCGGTCCGCG
>CAZZUX010000019.1:0-44023 GCA_964657395.1 uncultured Ktedonobacteraceae bacterium | reverse complement strand
TGAGCGATCCGTCTGTCGCTCCTACTGGCACCCTGCCAATGCCCCATCGATTCGCTACCGCACCAACGAAGAATACGTAGAAGCGCTGCTGGAGCGTTTCGATCTTGCCGTGCAAGCCAGGCTGCGGACGACAGGCAACGTCGGTTCCCAGCTGAGCGGGGGAATGGATAGTTCGTCCGTGACAGCTTCTGCTGCACGGCTGCTCGGCCAGTCTGAATTGGTTGCATATACCGCCGTTCCACAGGCTGCGTTCAGCGACCTCAACCCGGAAGGCCGTTTCGGAAATGAGGGTCCTGCTGCTGCGCGCGTTGCTGCCATGTATCCGAACATAAAGCACTTGCTGATCGAACCTTCCCGGGCCGATTTCATCGGGACGATTGAAAGAACCTCCTTGCACACGAATAGTCCGGTCTTCAATCCGATGAACCAGATGTGGCTGAACACCATGTTTGACGACGCGCGGTCCCGGGGGATCAATGTGCTGCTACAGGGGACCTGCGGCAATGCCACGCTCAGCTTCGGCGGTCTGATCGGTCTCTCTGATCTTCTCCGATCCGGACGATGGATCACGCTCGTGAAGCAGATTCGCGATCTGCGAGCGAAAGGTCATACCTCCTGGCGCGGGGGATCCTACTGGGCGATTGGTTCGTCGCTGCCGATGATGCTTCGGCGCTTGCTCAGCCCGGAGATCGGGGAATTCAACTTTGCCTTCAGTCCCGTGAATCCGCAGGCAGCAACGCGGCTCCACCTGAAGGAGCGCGCATTCCAGGAATTTTTTGCTGCTGATAAAAGCTCGGCCGACTTCCGCCGCAAGATGTTCGACTATTACGACGCAGGTTTCGCAAACGCAGCCACCAGTCTCGGTTGGGGCATAAGCCTGCGCGATCCCATGCAGGACAAGCGCATCTTCGAGTTTTGTTTCTCTATTCCCATAGAGCAATATCTGGCGGAGGGGCAGAGCCGTTCCATGGTGCGGCGCGCGATGCGGAACAGGTTGCCACCAGAGATACTTGCGTGCACCACGCGCGGACTACAGGCAGCTGACTGGTACCTGACCTTAGGCGCCCGTCTGCCGCAACTGAGCGAGGAACTTGACAGGATCCAGCAGTCGAAAATGGCAGGACGAGTCCTCGATCTCGACCGCCTGAACCGACTGATTGTTACATGGCCGCAGGCAGGGTTTGAACTGCCCGGGATCAGCGACTCCTATCACCTCGCCCTCACACGAGGCTTGGCTGCCGGCAACTTCATACGCCAATTCGAATAGCAACCTGCAGACCGATCCTGCCAGGGTTTCTCGAAGATTAGCGCTGACGATCCAGCGCCAAATTCAGCATAAGTACGTTCACCCTCGGCTCCCCAAGAATGCCGAATTGCCTTCCCTGCATAGTCGAGTCGACAAGCTTCGTCACTGCTTCTGGAGACATATGCCTGGCATGAGCAACCCGGTCAACCTGGAAGAAGGCGGACGCAGGAGAGATTTCCGGATCAAGCCCCGAGCCGGAGGCTTCCACGAACTCAGCTGGCACGGCCAACCCGGGATGACTGGCGGAAGCCGCTTTCACGTCGGCATCTATCCGGGCAATCAGCTTCTGACTCGATAAGCCGTAATTGGAGCCTCCCGAAGAGGTTGCGTCGAACCCGTTGCCGGCAGCTGAAGGCCGCTCATGAAAGTAGCGGTCGCTTGAAAAGCTCTGACCGATGATGCGCGAGCCGATCACTTTTCCATCGATTTGAATCAACTGCCCATCTGCGTGGCTGCGGTTGACTGCGCGCGCATAGCCGGTCATCAGCAATGGATAGACGAGGCCGAAGAGAAGCGTCGTGATGAGTGTGAACTTAACTGCGATTTTTAAATGAGCGAATATCATGGTTGTTCCTTGAAGCTCCTCACGTATATCGCTAGGCCAGGTGTAAACCGACGAGGCACAGGTCGATCAGCTTAATGCCGACGAATGGCACGATGACTCCGCCGACTCCGTAGATCAGCAGGTTCTGCCGAAGAAGAACCTGCGCGGACTTGGGAGCGTATTTCACGCCCTTCAAAGCCAGCGGAATTAGGGCGATGATGATCAGCGCGTTGAAAATAACAGCCGAAAGGATGGCGGAATGTGCGTTGTTCAGGTGCATCACGTTCAGCGCATTCAGCACTGGAAACACTCCAGCGAACATCGCCGGAATGATCGCAAAGTATTTGGCAACATCATTTGCAATGGAAAAAGTGGTCAGGGCGCCGCGAGTCATCAACAGCTGTTTGCCTATTTCGACGATCTCAATCAGCTTCGTCGGGTTGGAATCCAGGTCCACCATGTTGCCCGCCTCTTTCGCGGCCTGCGTTCCAGAGTTCATGGCGACTCCCACATCGGCCTGTGCCAGCGCAGGTGCATCATTGGTGCCGTCTCCTGTCATCGCAACCAGCTTGCCCTTCGCCTGCTCGCGCTTGATGAGATCCATCTTGTCTTTCGGCTTGGCCTCAGCAAGGAAGTCGTCCACGCCCGCCTCCCTGGCGATCACTGCGGCGGTCAATGGATTGTCGCCTGTGATCATCACCGTGCGTATACCCATGGCGCGAAGCCGCGCGAGGCGTTCCTTCAACCCGCCTTTGACAATGTCCTTGAGGTAAATCACTCCAAGCGCAGTCTTGTTTTCTGCCACAACGAGGGGAGTGCCTCCAAGCCTTGCAATGTCCTCCACGCTGTCACGAACCTTGCGCGGCAGGGAAGAGCCTTGTTCTTCAAGGAATCTGGCAATCGCGTCGACTGAACCCTTGCGCACGATGTTGCCGCCGAAGTTCACTCCCGACATTCTCGTCTGGGCGCTGAATGGAACGAACTCAGCTTCCAGCGAAGTCAGATCGCGGCCACGCAAGCCATACTTCTCTTTCGCCAGCACCACGATGGAACGACCTTCGGGAGTTTCATCAGCGATCGAAGATAATTGCGCAGCATTCGCAAGCTGTTCGGGATTAACACCGGGAGCCGCGATAAATTCCGTGGCTTGCCGATTGCCAAGCGTGATCGTTCCTGTCTTGTCGAGCAGCAGCGTGTTCACATCACCGGCGGCCTCGACTGCGCGTCCTGACATGGCAAGCACGTTGTACTGCACCAGTCGGTCCATGCCGGCAATGCCGATCGCTGACAGAAGTCCACCGATCGTCGTTGGAATCAGGCACACCAGCAGTGACACCAGTACGAAAATCGTTTGCGGCGCGTGAGAGTAGATAGCAAACGGCTGGAGTGTTGCGACTGCCAGCAGGAACACGATGGTCAATCCGGACAGAAGAATGCTCAGAGCAATTTCGTTTGGAGTCTTCTGCCGCTCTGCGCCTTCCACCAGGGCGATCATGCGATCCAGAAACGTTTCGCCGGGATTCGAAGTAATGCGAACCTTGATCCAATCTGAGAGAACTTTTGTTCCACCCGTCACGGCAGAGCGATCGCCGCCGCCTTCGCGAATGACCGGCGCAGATTCTCCTGTGATCGCAGACTCGTCTACCGAGGCCACTCCGTCGATGACCTCGCCATCGCCGGCAATGAACTCTCCGGCTGGAACCACAATGATGTCATTCACGCGCAGCAGCGAGCTGGCGACATCCTCAGTAGAGCCGTCCGGATTTAGCCGGTGAGCCGTCGTATCTGCTTTGGCTTTCCGCAATGTATCAGCCTGGGCTTTGCCTCGACCTTCTGCCATGGCCTCCGCAAAGTTGGCGAACAGCACTGTGAACCAGAGCCACAGGGTTATCTGCAAATCAAAGCTAAAATTGCTTTTTACTCCAGCATTCCTATCCACCAAATCGTGAAGAAGCAGGATGGTGGTGACGATGCTGCCTACTTCCACCACCAGCATCACTGGATTCTTGAACATCTTCCGCGGATCGAGCTTGGTAACAGCTCCCACCATTGCCTGCCGGATAATGCCTGCATCCCATAAACTCTGTTTCTTTGCCATTCTTATATGTCCTGACTGCCTGGTAGCTTTGACTTAGAAGGTCTGTCCGGAGCGAAGCAGTAAGTGCTCCAATATTGGCCCGAGGCTGACGACCGGAAAAAATGTAAGAGCGCCCACAATCAGGATCACGCCCGTAAGCAGGACCGTGAATAGCCCGGTGTTCACAGGAAATGTTCCGGGTGATGGCGGAACAGTTTTCTTCTGCGCCAGGTTACCTGCCAGTGCAATGACAGGAATAATCATGAGGAAGCGGCCGGCCAGCATGGCAAATCCCAGCGTGAGATTGAACCACCCGGTGTTTGCGCTTAGCCCCATAAAGGCCGAGCCATTGTTTCCAGTCGCCGACGTGTAGGCATACAGCATCTCCGTCAGGCCATGCGGACCGCCGTTGTTCAAAGCACTCAGGCCAAAGGTCGGCGCAAGTATCGAGATCGCCGTCAGGATCAGAATGATGAGCGGGAAGATCAGGACATAGAGCATTGACATCTTGATGTCAAAGGCTTCTATTTTCTTTCCGAGATATTCAGGCGTTCGACCGACCATGAGCCCTGCGATGAAAACGGAGAGTACGACGAAGATGAGCATGCCATAGAGCCCTGCGCCCACGCCTCCGAAGATGATTTCACCGAGGAGAATATTGGCGAGGAGCACCATGCCGCCCAGCGGTGTAAAGGAATCGTGCATGCTGTTCACCGCACCGCAGCTGGCGTCGGTCGTGGTCACGGCGAAGAGGGAACTTCCGGCTATACCGAATCGCGTCTCCTTGCCTTCCATGTTGCCGCCCGGACTGCCGGCGCTTACATGCTGAGATACGCCATGCAGAAGGGGATGCGGCTGCGACTCGGCCCAGTAAACAGTCACCAGGCCTATGGCAAACAGCAGGCTCATTGCTCCGAACACAGCCCAGCCGTGGCCCGAAGAGCCGGTCATTTTACCCAGCGTTACCGTCAAAGCTGCTGGAATCAGGAAAATGGAAAGTATCTCAAGGAAGTTGGTGAAGGGCGTTGGATTTTCGAAGGGATGTGCACTATTCGCGTTAAAAAATCCGCCGCCGTTTGTGCCCAGCATCTTTATCGCTTCCTGCGATGCGACCGGTCCCTGCGCGATGGTCTGGGTTTGATGTTCGAGCGTTGTGGCGACCGTGTAGGGATGAAGATTCTGGACGACACCTTGCTGAATCAGGATGGGTGTCAACACCACGCAGAGCGGCAGCAGAATGTAGAGCAGGCCGCGAGTCGCGTCGACCCAGAAGTTTCCAATCGTCTTTGACTCTTTCCTGACCAGGCCGCGGACCAGCGCAATGGCAACAGCGATGCCGCATGCCGCTGAAGTGAAGTTGTGAAACGCCAGGGCGACCATCTGCGTGAAATAGCTCATGGTCGTTTCAGGTGTATATGACTGCCAGTTCGTATTGGTGGTGAAGGATGCAGCAGTGTTCCACGCTAACTCAGCCGCGACTCCGGCGAGATGCTGCGGGTTCCATGGAAGCGCGTGCTGGAGACGTTCGATGAAGTAAGTCAACAGGAGCGAGACAAAGCTGAACATCAGCAGCGCCAGCGTGTATTCCTGCCAGGACATTTCCTGTTCCTGCTTCACGCCTCCGAGGCGATAGATCCATCGCTCGACTGGTTTGAGAGCGAAGTCCAGGAAGGTCTTCCTGCCCTCGAGAACAAGGGCGATATACAGGCCCAGTGGTCGCATGAGGAGCAGGAGCACTCCGAAAAATATTCCGAATTGCAGCCATCCGTTGAAAGTCATTTAGAACTTCTCCGGGCGCAGTAAGGCGACAACCAGGTAGGCCATGACCAGAACCGTGACGGCCAGGATCGCTAAAGTGGCAAACGACATAATCAGCGCAGCCTTTCACACGCATGCGTGTAGAGCAGTGCAAGCCCGAAGAAAGCAATGGTTAGCAGGATTGAGAGAAGGTCGAGCAAGCAGGTCTCCGTGGACAAAGGCCGCTGCACGAATCGTGCGACCGGGTCCAGACTTTAGTAAAGAGCCTGCAGCGTAAGTAGTCTGTGGTTGGGAAATAAAGAAGTGATAAAGGCGATGTCAGAGCTTCATTCGAAGCCTGCTGCGACAAAGCGGTAACCCACCCAGGGCTCCGTTTGGATGTACTGGCGGCTCGACAAGGCTTCCATCTTCTTACGAAGCTGACCTATGAACACACGCAGGTATTCCGGCTGGTGTACAGATTGTGCGCCCCATACTGCCGTCAGAAGGTTGCGGTGCGGCAGCACTTTGCCGGCATGCTGCGCGAAGTAGAACAGCAGCTCGAACTCAGTGGGTGTAAGTGAAAGCGCCTTGCCGTTGATGGCCGCCAGATGCTGCTCCACGTCGATGATGAAATCGCCGATCTCGATGTGAGCGTTGGATGTGCGATCAGGAGCTCGCCGCAGGTGAGCGCGCACGCGCGCCAGCAGTTCCTGCGCGCCGAATGGCTTGGTGATGTAGTCATCGGCACCTGCATCCAGCGCCTCTACCTTGGTTCTCTCCTGGTCTCGAACCGAAAGCACGATGATCGGCACCACAGAACGCGATCGGATCTTGCGACACACTTCAATCCCGGTAACACCCGGCATCATCAGATCTGTGATCACCAGGTCGGGTCCCCACTCTTCAAAGAGCAGCAGGCCTTCTTCAGGATCGTTGGCAACGCGCACGTCAAATCCCTGCGCGTTCAGCGTTGTTCTCAAAACGCGCGTAATCTGAGCTTCGTCATCGATGACCAGTATGCGTTCCGGCATGCGTCCTCCGACAATCCCTTAAGCATGCCATAAGTCCGGAGGATCTTCCTCGTTGGAGGCGAATGCGTTATCGTCGCTGCTATGAACTCCAGGTGGCGAGGGTGGTTGCAGCAGGCGACCCAGTACGTGATGTACACGTGCGCTGCGGTAGCGATCACTGTCTTCTACAGAAGTGTCCTGCATGCGAACCAGGCGACAGTCGCTCTCTCATTCTTGATCCTGATCCTGTTCACTGCCTTCCGCCGAAGTCTTCCATATTCCATCTATCTTTCGCTTTTATGCACGCTGTTCTATAACTACTATTTTCTTCCACCCATTGGCAGCTTCACGATCTCTGATCCGCAGAACCTGGTGGCGCTTGTCGCGTTTCTCGTCGCTGCGATCTCTGTTAATCACGTATCCGCCCGTGAACGCCGACACGCTGAGGCTCTGGCCGATCACCAGCTCGAGATCGAAAAGCTGTATGAGTTCAGTCAACGGCTGCTGCTCGAGGACAGATTGCAGCAGCTCGCGGACTCGATACCGAGGCTCATCGCGGAGTGTTTCAACATGAGAGCGGTAGCTCTCTACATGCCGGAACATGAAACTCCTGCCAGCTTTGACCCTGAGCACCTGTTGGCAGGCGCCCAGGATTCTATGCTCAAGCCAGGCGCTGATGACGTCGCCGCCGGCCTGAGGATTGGCGCCCGGGAGAAAGTACGTCTTATCCCACTCTCACTTGGTATGCGATCGCAAGGTACTCTCGCGATGACGGAGGGAGGCTATTCCGAGAGCCTCTACGATGCCATCGGCAGTCTCACGGCGATCACGATCGAACGGGCAGCAGCGATGGACCGTAATAATCGATCCGAAGCAGCGCGCGAGGGAGAGCGACTCCGGGCAGCGCTGCTGGATTCCATCACGCACGAACTGCGCACGCCGCTCACAGGTATCCGCATCGCAGCCACTACCTTACAGAGCAGCGCAACTTTGGACCAGGCTTCCATCCTCGATCTTGCTACTGTCATCAGTGAAGAAAGCGTGAGACTCGATCGCCTGATAGGCGAGGCCATCATTGCTGCAAGGCTGAGTGCTGGAGAGGTTCAGGTCAGCAAACAGCCATGTGAAATTCGACTCGTGATCGAACAGGCGCTCCAGGAGTTAGGCGGCTCACTGCGCGGACGTCGAGTCATTCTCGATTGCGACGAGACCATCCCTCCGGTGGCAATGGATCCTGCGCTGATGCGTCGCGTGTGGAAGCACCTCCTCGAAAATGCCTTGCAGTATTCTCCGAATCGTTCGCCGATATGCGTAAGGGCACATCGAAGCGACGACCGCCTCGTGATGAGTGTGGAGGATGAGGGCAAGGGAATACCCGAGCATGAGCAATCGCTTATCTTCAATCGTTTTTTCAGGGGTGCCAATCGCGTGCTTCATTCCGAGGGCACGGGCATGGGGCTTGCGATTGTGAAGGCAATCGTCGAAGCTCACCAGGGATCGATTCAAGTGCGGAGTCGCGAAGGTGGTGGAACAATCTTTGACTTCTGGATACCGGTCCAGTCCACGTCACAGCTGAATACGTCGTCTACGGATCGCCCAGACGGTACTTTGTCTCCGCAAGATGATAAAGCGGCCGCCACACCAATCGATTAATGGTCACAACCATCATCGCCATGATGATCGTTGCCAGCAGCAGAATAGAAAACTCACCGTGGTCGGTTGCATGATTTATCTGTGAGCCGAGTCCGATGGTTGATAGTGTCTGTCCATGAAGGTGGAAGTACTCAGCAATAATGCTGGCATTCCAGGCTCCGCCGGATGCTGTGACCAGGCCGGTAACAAGGTAAGGAAATATCCCAGGAAGAATCACTGTTTTCCATCGCTGCACAGTGCTGAAGTGGAAGAGCGTCGATACCTCTTTCAAATCATTTGGGATTGCCATGGCACCCGCTACCACGTTGAAGAGGATGTACCACTGTGTGCCAAGCAGCATCAGCAGAATAGAGCCGATGCCGATTCCTGAACCGAAATGAAGCAGTGCAAGCAGGATGACAGGGAAAAGGATAGGGGCCGGAAACGATGCCGCAATCTGGGCCAGCGGTTGGGCAATGCGTGCCAGTCGCGGATTGAAACCGATCGCCACTCCGGCCGGGATCGTCCACGCGGCAGCAATGAGCAGCGAAAGGTTTACGCGGGCGAATGTCGCGGCTGCACCTTTCAGCAATCCGCCGACCTCCCGCCAGGTGATAAATCGCAGCAGTGCCAGTGCGTGCACAGCAGATACCAGGATCACACACATTAAAACAATGCCGGCGATGGTAGATACGATAGTCGAGCGTCTGCGCTGAAGCTCTTCCCGCGCAGGAAGTTTGCGAAGTCGCTGAAGACGGCGGGCAAAATGCAGCGTCACGCTCTCGCCAAGCGGATCCATCGTGTGCTGCAACGTGTAATTGAGGAATTTAGAGGTTTGCAATAGATACAGGATGGGGGAGCGAATGCGTTGCGTGCTCTCAACCTGTTCAAACTTGAACTTGTTGCTCCATGCAATGACTGGACGCCAGATCAGCTGGTCAGTCAGTACGATGATGGCCAGCATGGTCAATACGCCCCACAGCATCGCATGCGTATCATCGTTGCTGGCCGCGGTCTGCAGGTAGGAGCCAAGACCAGGCAGCCGGAAATCGCGATTGCCGATAGGGAACATCTCGCAGGTCATAAGAAAAAACCATGCACCTGCGACCGACATCATGGAATTCCAAACCAGCCCTATCGCGCCGGATGGAAGCTCCAGTTGCCAGAACCTTTGCCATGCCGTGAAGTTGTTAATCGTCGAAGCTTCCAACAGCTCGCGTGGAATGCTTTTCAGCGAGGAATAGAAGCTGAATGCCATGTTCCAGACGGCGCCTGTAAAAATCAGAACGATCGCGCCCAGCTCAATCCCAAGCTGATGAGAGGGAATCAGCGCGACCATCGCGAGCATGACACCGGGAAGAAAACTCAGCACGGGAATGGATTGCAGGATATCCAGGATCGCAATCATCAATGCTTCTACCCGGGGATGATAGGCCGCGAAGTAGCCGTAGCAGATCGCGAAGATCAGGCTCAGGATGTAGGCGACGGTGATCCGTACGACAGAGTAGAAGGCGTACAAGGGAAGCGCTCGGACCGACTGCGAGATGACCACTGTCGATTCGGGAGGACTGAACCAATACCGAACAACGTACAGCACGCCATAGAACACGGCCAGGCAGGCGAATCCTACGGTGAGGTCGAGCACAAATGGCCAGGACCGGTCGATGACCAGCGAACGCGAGAAGGTCTGCCGCCGCTCGCTCATTATGCTTCTTCCTCTGCGACCGTCTCCGCGGTTTCTTCTTCAGCCTCCGGCCGAACAAAGCGGCGTCGCGACGCGTCGAAGTCGAATAACTCCGCGTAGCGTCCCCAGGTGATGGCTGTCTCCAGCTGTCGAAGAGTTTCTTCCTGGCTGAATTGTTCGTCCAGCATATCCAGGAAAAATTCTTCCGGTACGCTGTGATCGGATTTCGTATCGAGAGCGCGGGTAATCTGTCGCAGCAGCAGGACGTTCTCGACTGCCGCCTGTCGAAATACTTCCTTCTGGAGCTGGATCTCCGATTCCGCAAACAGGCGGCCGCTGGGTGTGATCGCTGCATCGCCTTCTTCAATCTTCAGAAAGCCGAGCAGCTGCGCGGCGTCGACGATCGGCAGAAGATCATCAATCTCAAACGCCAGGTCGTCTGCCATCCGGTAAATATCATCCCTGCCGTTTTTGTCGACCAGGAGCTCAAGCAACCCGGCAATGCCGCCGGGCCGGGCATGAGGCAACATCTGGTAATGCATCTGTCGTTGATCACGAATTTCCAATCGCGCGGGCGCATCTGCCTGCACATCCGGTCGAGTCAGCACCTTGTAAATGAAGTCGACGAGGTGAGTAAACATCGGCGCTTTACGATCGCGCGGCTGGGCAATCTCTACACGGAAGTCGGTGCGTACGTGTCCCGGATTGCGACCGAGGACGATGATCCGGTCAGCAAGCAGCACCGCCTCTTCGATATTGTGTGTGACGATGAAGATCGACTTTGTCGGAATTGTCTTTTTGGCCCATAACTCCAGCAATTCACTGCGCAGATTTTCAGCAGTCAGCACATCCAGGGCAGAGAAGGGCTCGTCCATGAAGAGCACCTCTGGTTGCACGACCAGCGCACGCGCAAAACCCACGCGCTGCCTCATGCCACCGGAAAGCTCCTTCGGAAATGCTGCCTGAAAGCCGTCGAGACCAACCGTGTCCAATATTTTCAGACTTTGCTCCCGCCGACTCTCCGCATCCATGCCTTTTGCAATGAGCGGCGCTTCCACGTTCTCAAGCACAGTCAGCCATGGGAAAAGCGCGAAGCTCTGGAAGACGATCGAGACACTCATCTCGACATCCTTGATCGGCTTTTCGTGCCAGAGGACCTCACCCGCGGACGGCTTGGACAGACCCGAGAGCATGCGCAACAAGGTTGACTTGCCGGAACCGGACGGGCCCAGCAAGGCAATGATCTCTCCGGGAAGAATCGCGAGGTCAGTCGGAGCGATCACCTGGATGCGATTCTCGCTCGGCTGCGCGTAATACTTCTCTACCTGGTGGGCACGAATGATCGCTTCTGCCATCTGCTTTCCTCAGGTGCCAGGACATATAAACTCAAATGCACGCCAGCTTGTTAAATGTGCGACTCGTTCGAAAGTTCAGGTCCCGATGGGTCGTGGGACATGCCTGGTACCGCTCTGCTGCAGCTTTGCGGAATGGCTGATCCGGCAGTCCCACGCTGAACGCTCGGAGCAAGGTCATGAGCCTGTCAGGTGGTCGCTGGAGCATCTTCCTTGGTCAGCCTACCATCCAGGCGCTAAATTAGAATGAAAGCGTGGAGACTTTGTCCACGGGCCGGCCGTCTGATGCCTCCAGAGTTGGAGCAGGATTTGTGACACTGGACAGCCGCTTGCCATCACGCAAGGAACTTCATACCGGCGAACCCCGTTGCTTCCCAGAAACATTTAAACTCGAGTGGCACGGAGTGCCGGTTATTCGCTGTAGTAGAAAAGGAAAGAATGTCAGAGACGCAGATTAAACCTAAAGTTCTTGTGGCTGATGATGAGCGAGTTATTGCAGATACCCTGGCAATCATTCTCAATCAGGCAGGCTTTGCCGCAACTGCCGTATACAGCGGGGAAAAGGCAGTCGAGACCGCCCGCACCCTTTCGCCTGACATGCTGATTTCCGATGTCATCATGACCGACATGAATGGCATAGATGCTGCCATTCAAATCAGGGCGCTGCTGCCAAGCTGCAAAATCCTTCTCTTCTCAGGCCAGGCGGCCACGGCTGACCTCCTCGATCGCGCTCGCACCCAGGGCCACGAATTCGAAATTCTCGCTAAGCCTGTCCACCCCCAGGATCTACTCGCCCGCCTGCGCAGCTGATTTCGTCTCGGCCGCATTGTTCCGCGCCTGACGGCTGCATCACATGTCCCGCCGTCCCTCGAGAGCGCGGGACATCGTCACCTCGTCCGCATACTCGATATCGCTGCCGGCTGGAACTCCGGTGGCGATCCTTGTGATTCTCAGGCCTGCCCGCTTCAGCATATCCGAGAGATATCCGGCTGTTGCCTCACCCTCCAGCGTGGGACTTGTTGCAAGAATCACTTCATCCACCTCACCCCTGTCCACGCGCTGCAGGAGACTGCCCGTTCGAAGCTGTTCCGGTCCAACCCCGTGCAAAGGGGACAGTGTGCCATGCAGCACGTGATAGACCCCGTTAAAGGATCGCGTCCGTTCTACCGTGCCAATGTTGGTGGGTTCTTCAACAACGCACACCAGGCGGTGATTCCGGGTGGGGCTCGCGCAGTAAACGCATGGATCCTGATCGGTGACACTATTGCAGATGGAGCAGAGTCGCAGGCTGGCTTTCAGTCCGTGAATAGCATCGGCAAGCTGGTCAGCGTCCTCCGAGCTGGAGCGAAGGATGTGGAAGGCATACCTCTGGGCAGTCTTGGTTCCAACACCTGGCAGCTTACGTAGCTCCTCGATGAGCCGTGCCATCGGTTCTGCAAATCGTGACAAGTTGTGTCCTTCCGCCTTTCAGATGCGCTGACACCGTGGCGCTGGTACTTCATTTTCGGCTATCCGATTCAGGCTCGACCATCGGGCAGGGTATTGAAGACCTGCTTTACGAACAGGTCCGGTGTCATCGAACCCTTCCCCCATTTCGAATCCAGATCCGAAGTGGGCTTAGCAGCCACGGCTTCCTGCAACGAACGCCCTCCCCGCTTCAATCCTTCTACGCGGTCACGCACGGTCACCAGCATGTCGCGGTAAGCAGTGAGTTCCTTCCTGTCGCCAAGAGGACCGTGTCCGGGGATGATTTTCGTCTCGCTGTCCGAGAGCGAAATGAGTTCACTGCTTGCGCGCACCATGCCATCAATGCGACCTCCGCTGGAGTCATCGATGAGTGGATAAAAGCCGTTGAACCATGTGTCGCCGGCATGCAGAACATTCGCATTCTTGAACAGGATGTAAATGTCGGAGTCGGTGTGTGCCGGTTCGAAATGAACCATCCTGAGTTCGTCTCCGTTGTAAAACATGTGCGAGCGGTCTTGAAATACCTGTTGAGGCAGGGCACTGTTGGGAGCAGCCGGAAAGTTCAGATCCATGGCGCTGATCCTCTGCGGACGTGACATACGCAGACGGGTGTTTTCATGCGCTAGGATGAGCGTGCCAGTGCTGTGCAGCGCAGCGTTGCCGTCGGTGTGGTCGAAATGCCAGTGGGTGTTGATCAATATCTGCAGTGTCTGCGGACCCAGCAGGCTCAATGCTTCCTTGAGGCGGCCATGTGCGCTGGCGACGCTTGAGTCGATCAGCAGCTTGCCGTCCTGCCCGGTCTGCACCACCATGTTGCCGCCTACACCCTGGAGCAGGAACACAGTATCGTGGAGCTTCGTGGCCTTGATCGGCGTCGTAGGTCCGGCAGACTGCATGGCTGTAACGATGTTGACTTTGCCTTGCTCTGCCGAGCCACCTGGTGGCGTCTGGCCGAGTAGGCGCGGGGCGGATAACATCGCGGCGCCGTAAGCCGATGCGCCGAGGGCCGCCGTCAAAAAGTGTCTACGGTTCAATGCGATCCTTTGCAATTCGGCTTTTCAAGAGCGAGGTGAGCAATGACAGGAGAACAGAAGCATACACAGGTCGCGCAAAGCTGAGCTAGAGCAGTCCAGGTGGAAGTTCCAAACCGCCCAGCATGCCTGACAGGCTTGATTGTGTCATCTCATCCACTCTGCGCCCGGCCTCGTTGAAAGCCGCAACCAGCAGATCCTCGAGCATCTCAATATCGGCTGTATTCGCTCCAAGGCCGGCCACTGCACTGGGATCGATCTTCATCGCCAGAACCTTCTTCTCGCCATTCATTCTGACGGTGACGACTCCTCCTCCTGACGAAGCCTCCACAACGCTCTCCGCGAGCTTGCGCTGCATCTGGTCCTGCATTTGTTGAGCCTGCTGAAGCATCTCCTGCATTTTCGAGGCATCCACGTCTGCTGTTCTCCCGGTTGTCATTCGCTGCTGTTTTCAAGACTGATCGCCGACCAGCTTCCTGCCATCGCGTTAATGTTTGTCGCGCAGGTCGTGGACTCTCAACACCTCGGCGCGGAAAAGCTCCTGGGCCTGTTTCACCAATGGATTGTCACGGGCCTGCGCTTCGACACTGCCTTGCGGCGCAGGCCGGCTGGTCTTTCCCGGTGGTCCTGCTTCGCCAGCCAGCACCTGCAATTTACGCTTCTCGCCGATCTCCCGCATGGCTCCGCGTGCCGACTTCTCTGCGTCAGCATTCATCAGCAGGCCGAGCATGATTTTCTTGGCGCCGATCTCCACCTCGATGCTCTCGCCGAGGTCCCTCCACTTACCATCGCCGAGCAACACCGCGGCTGTCTGGTGACCATCCCGATCAAGAGCCTGGACCACCGCATCCCGGATTGCATCCAGCATGGAATTTTCGTCATTCTGCAACGGCTGAGCAGCTGCATGGGAGTCGGCGACTTCATCCTCAAGAACGGGTAATGGAATAGCGTCCGCTTCGGAGTTTGAGCGACTGGATAAAAGCAGTTCCACTTCACTCGGAGCTGCTGCTGCCTCGGGTTGTTCCTCAACAGCAACGGCAGCTTCGTTGTTTTGCCATGCGGGTCTGGCAGTCGAGGATTGGACCTCTCTCGGCGCTGTGACCGGGGGAGCCGCTGGACCCATGGCGACGACATTCATTGTTAAGTTTTTCGATGGTGTCTCGGCGGATGCCTGCTCGCCGCCGCGCTTCCGGTTACGATCCGCTTCAAAGGGCGAGAATGACGAAGGCTCCTGCTGCGAACGCGTCATCGGAGCTGGAGGCATTGGCGGACTTGGAGCAGGCTGCCGAACCGCTGCTGGCGCCGTGCTTAAGGTCGATGGCACTCCCTCATTCGGCCGCTTCACCGCGACGGATGAAGCCTGCGAAGGCGCAATCCCTGACGAGACGGACGTTCTGCCTGCGCCAGGAGACTTGCCACCAAGCTGGCTCAGAAGTTCTTCCACCGGCAAGAGGCGTTGCAGGTGCACGAGCTTCATCAAGCCGAGTTCAAGATGAAAGCGTGGCTCCTGCCGATAATTCAGTTCGTCGAACGTGCGAAGCATCAACTGTAGAAAGCGTGTGAGATCCTCTTCGGAAAACAGCAGCGAAGATCGCCAAGCGCGTGCCCGCTCATCCGGAGAAATTTCAAGCAGCGAAGTAGTCTCTCCGCCAAGTTTCGCCATCAACGCATTGCGCAGATAGCGGACCAGCTGCCGGGCTATCTGCGAGGCGCTGTTTCCCGCATTGAGAAGGTCGTTGACCGCTTCCATCACCGAGGAGCTGTTGCTCTCGCTGATCTGTTCCAGCAGCTTCTCGAATACTGTGTTGGGTACGGTCCCCATCAGTTCACGAATCTGCTCAGCACTTAGCTCTGCACGACCGTCGACCTGCGGTGCGCTGGCGATGGCCTGATCCATGATCGACAGGGCATCGCGCATCGAACCATCGCCGGCTTCTGCAAGGAGTGCCAGTGCTGTTTCATCGGCGTCCACACCCTCTTTCAACGCGATCGCACGAAGCTCCGAAAGTATGTCTTCAAAGGAGACGGCGTGGAAGCTGAAATGCTGGCTGCGCGAGCGGATGGTCTGCGGAATGTCTTCCGGCTGCGTCGTCGCCATCATGAAAATGACATGATCCGGCGGCTCCTCCAATGTTTTAAGCAGGGCATTGAAGGCTGCATCCGTGATCTGGTGAGCTTCGTCCAGGATGTAGATCTTGTACTGGTCGCGAGCCGGCCGATACCTCGCTGCGTCTCTTAACTCGCGGATCTCGTCGATCCCGCGGTTGGTGGCAGCATCGATCTCAATCACATCGACTGCATTGCCGGCTCGGATCTCTGTGCAGGATTCACACACTTCACAAGGTTCGGGTGTCGGCCGACCGGGCGTTCCGATCGCGGTGCGGCAGTTCAGGGCCATTGCGAGGATGCGCGCAATCGTAGTTTTGCCGATGCCTCTATGACCGCTGAAAATGTACCCGTGGGCGATGCGATTCTGCGTGAGCGCGTTGAGCAGCGTCCGCGTAACGTGATCCTGGCCGGCAACATCGGAGAAGCGCTGGGGACGATACTTGCGAGCTAGAACCTGGTAAGCCATTGTCGAAGTCTGTGCTGATTGTACCGTCAGGTGGAGGTACCAGGCACTTGGCGCCACGACCGCGAAAAAAGAGTTTCAGCAGACTTGCTGGAACGTACGTTGCCCGTTCTCGGCGATCTTGCGATACAGCCGTTACGCGCGCTTCTTCCTGGCGAGAGTTTTGGCTGCCCGGGCTCTCCGCTTGATCTCGTCCAGCGAGTACATGGTCTTCCTGCACCCTGCAGCCCCGCAATTACAGGTCGCCGGATCCTCGTCACCGTCGTACAGGTTGTAGTCGTATACCAGCTCTTCACCCGGCGCAATGTCCCGGATGGCCTTGATCCAGACGCGACCCTTCTCTTCATCAGTCTCGCAGTTGGGATCGCACGAATGATTGATAAACATCGCGGTCCCATGCCCATCGATCACCATCGAGCCGTCGCCTACACCAAACAAATACGTTGTGGGGGAGTCTGCATAGCGCTCGTCCGCCAGGTCTTTCGTAATCCTTGGGCCGGTGTACTCAACGACGACCGCGCCATTCGGTATGAAGGAGGTGGTGTAGCAGCCGGCAGCATGAATAGCAGAAGAGCGAATAACTAAACCCATCGCGAGATCGTGATTCCTGCAGAACGAGAATGCGCCGATTATAGCCGCAATCCGTCCATAGTCTCTGCCGGCATGCAGACAGGCCTTCGGGCTGTTCTCCCGCTCTCTTCAAAGCAGAGCTGAGACCCAAACTCATATAATGAAGCCAACATGCGTACGTCACTCCAATACGCGGAATGCCTGCTGCTCAGCGTCCTCCTGTTGCCTGGAACTTACTGTGCCGCGCGCGCTCAGCAGACCGGAAGTTCACCCTCCAGCCAGGGTCAGCAGCAAGCTCAGCCAGCCACTCCGGACGACAACAGTTTCCCGGAAGATGTTTCACGGAAGGCCGCGAAAGACGCTGCTGCTCAAAAGAAGAAAGACAGTCAGCCGCAGCCGGGTGACGCGCAACCGAACACAACGCCTGGGTCCTCAGGCAGCAGTGACAGCAACGCATTCCCGGAAGACGCTTCACGCAAGGCAGCCGCCGATGCCAAGGCAGCTGAATCAGGCAGCAGCCCGGACACAGCTTCAGGTTCCACTCCATCTACCAGCTCAGCTTCCAGTTCCTCGGGCGACTACGATCGGCGCATGACTGGCAATGGCCGGACTTCTGTCCCAACCAACGTCCCCATGCCGCATGTGCAGGGGAAAGATCCGGCAAAAGAAGACGTGAGTGTCGGCACGTACTATCTGCAAAGTGGCGACTTCCGCGGGGCCTACCAGCGTTTCAAGGAAGCTACGCAGCTTGCACCGGAAAACATGGACGCCGTCTTTGGCCTGGCGGAAGCAGCCCGGCATTTGAAAAAGCGCGATGAAGCCATGACTAATTACCAGCTCTTCCTGCAGGTGGTCGCGTCAGGCTCCAAGGCCAAAGAAGCGCGCAAGGCAGTTGCATCACTCGAAAAGGCTGAATAATCATCCCGGCAGTGGCGCCTTGCACCTCTTGAAGAACCGCCTGCGTCCGTGCTGCTGCTTCTTTCGTGGAGTCATAACTTACCCGTTCACAAGTCATAGCGCCTCTTCGGTGTCATTGCACCAGCCTCGGCAGATGTGTCAAGTTCTTGCCGTGGGTTTAGATCACCGACGTAACGAAGAGTGACCATGCATCCAGTCCTTGCGAACGCCTTTAAAGCTTGTCTTTCTGAACTTGAATCCATCGACACCACAACCGCGCAGCTCCATCCCGAGGGCCGCGCCCATCTGCCCTCCATTCAGCAGCGGGTGGAACGGAACGCAGCCATCCTGCAGCAAGGCACCCAACTGCTCGAGCGGCGGCTCATCAAGGGTCGGCTTTCACGTGACAATCACCGCACCCGCCTGGAGTGGCTGTTGCAGATGATGATCCTTGGCGTCGGCTTCATCCCCCAGGGTTCACCCATGATCGACGAAGAACTTCTTCTTCCAGTCGCATTCGGTGTACTCAACGGGAAGGAACTCGCGAAGCGTCTCTCCGCAGAGTTGGAGGCCTTTGACGCGGTTCTCGATCTATGCCGCAAAGCCTTCGGAATGGAGAGAGTGGAAGTTCATCCGCTTCTTGGTCCCATTCGGGTCGACCAGTGGCGCCGCAGCGAGGTCATTCAGCTTCGGTCACTGCTTCGCGAGGTCCGATCCATCCGGAAGAGTATGGAACGGCCCGTGTCCCAGTCTGCACCTCAGACCGCGCGGGCATAGCCGCTCGTTACGGAAAGAACCCCATGTACCAGGCAAGCATCGGCTTGCCTGCAAAAACGGTAAGAATGCCGGCCCCCGCCAGAAAGGCTCCAAAAGGCAGCCTGCCTGGTTCGAGCCTTTCGGCACCGACTCCAGTCGAGCGTCTTGCCGTCAGCACCAGCCCCGTCACCGCCCCCGTAAGCACCGCGATGAAGAGTGAGACCGCTCCCAGGCGCCAGCCCAGCCACGCTCCTGTCATCGCTCCCAGCTTCACATCGCCAAAGCCCATGCCATCGCGGCGGCGAATCAGCTTGTAGAGAAGCGCAGTCAGCATCAGAACGCCGCCAATCGCCGCTGCGGAAGCCGTGCTGAACAGGGCTGCCCGGGTCCTGCTCTCCTCTCCCGGCAAAGCGTAGTGACACAGGATGCCGAGCATAATCCCGGGCAGAGTGAACGCGTCCGGCAGTAGGTATTCTCGAGCGTCCATCCAGATCAGCCCGAACAGAAGCCAGCAGAAGAGGCTCGCGCAGATCCCCTCGATGCCAAATCCATAGAGGAGACAACTCCCAACAAAGAGAAAAGCGGTGCCTGCTTCAACAAGCGGGTACACGAGCGGAATGGGCTCCTTACAGCAACGGCTGAGGCCTCGCAGGATGATCCAGCTTAGAAGCGGCACATTGTCGAGTGGACGAATTGGCTGGCCGCAGGATCGGCAGTGTGAAGGGGGCCTGACGATGGATTCACCTTTCGGCAGACGCACGATGCAGACGTTCAGGAAGCTGCCAAATACCAGGCCGAACAGCACGGCGAACACGACTTCAAGGAGCAGCATGAGGGGCGGAGCGCCTCCGAACTTCTTCGATTCGAGGATTTTTGATTTCAGCAATCCTTCGGCTACAGTAAGCCAATGGATGAGGATGTCGAACAACCTTCCAATCTCCAGCGTGCGCCAGGACACGAGAACGTCCGCGCTGCTGAGGAGTTTGCCCAGGCAGTAGCCCTCATGCGCCGGCTGCGGGGGCCCGATGGCTGTCCGTGGGACAGGGAACAGACTCTCAAAACCATTCGAAGATACACCGTGGAGGAAGTCTACGAAGTTCTGGACGCGATCGACCGCGCTGACTGGAATGACCTCCGTGAAGAGCTTGGCGACCTCGTATTGCAGATACTGTTCTATGCGCAGATTGCCGAGGACGAAGGCCACTTTGACATCGCAGGCGTACTGGAAGTCCTGAACCGTAAATTGATCCGTCGGCACCCTCACGTCTTCGGGGAAGCAGCTTCCATCGCAGCAGGGAATGCCGCTGTCCTGGTGGAAGGCACCGTGACCACACCATCGCATGTGCTTCGCAACTGGGAGGCGATCAAGACCGCTGAAAAATCCGCGAAAACGAATGGAGTGCCATCTCTTCTTAGCTCAGTTCCGAAGACCTTTCCCGCCCTGCTGGAGGCTGCCAAATTAGGGTCTAAAGCCGCCAGGGTCGGATTTGACTGGCCCAATCATGAAGGCGTGCTCGCAAAACTCCGTGAAGAGCTCGCCGAAGTTGAAGAAGCCGCACACTCCGACAACACTGTAGACAAGGGTGCCAGCATTGAAGAAGAGCTTGGAGATCTACTCTTTACTGCAGCAAACCTCGCGCGCCACTTTAAGGTCGATCCCGAGGTCGCCTTACGTGCAGCGAACGCAAAGTTCAGAAGCCGCTTCGCACATATGGAAACAAGTGGCAAAGTGCATGACAGCCTTGGGGCGGCGGAGCTGGAAGCCTTGTGGGTAGCTGCCAAGGCAGCCGAACCAATCGGCCGCTGATGAACGACCGCGCAGCAGCCATCGAGATTCGCCCCTGTTCCGGCTACGCGGAGCTGGATGCCTGCGTGGACCTGCAGGGTGAAGTCTGGGGCTATGAAGAACGCGACATCATTCCGAGACGCCTGTTTGTCGTGGCTCAAAGGATTGGCGGCCAGGTCTTTGGCGCCTTCTCACAGACTACTCAGGAGTCCAGCCAGATGATTGGTTTTGCCATGGCACTTCCAGCCTGGGCTTTCCACCATGCCGGCCAGAATCCGCTGTACCTCCACTCGCACATGCTGGCGGTGTTGCCCGGATGGCGCAACTCGGGCATTGGTAGACGACTGAAACTGGCCCAGAGAGAAGAAGCATTGTCCCGGGGCATCACCCGTATGGAGTGGACCTTCGATCCCCTCGAAAGCAAGAATGCTTTCCTTAACATCCATCGCCTCGGCGTGATTGTTCGCAGCTATACGCCTGATTTCTATGGACCATCATCGTCCTCCCTGCAGGCGGGCCTTCAGACAGACCGGATGCATGCAGAGTGGCTGCTTGACAGCGATCGGGTAGTCAGGATGACTGAAGGGCAATCTCCTGCCGCGCAGCAGCAGATCGTCCAGAGCGTAGAACTTCCTGCTGACCTTGGAAAATGGAAGCAATCCGAAAACGATCGGGACCGGGCTGCAGAAGTGCAGGCTCGTAACCGGGATCTTTTGATGAGAGCCTTCGAAATGGGCCGAGTCATTGTAGGCTTTCATACAGATGCCGCCGGGAACGGGTTCTACGATCTTGCCGATTCGGAAGCAGTGTCCGTGTAATCTATTGAGCGATCGGGAAAGAGCAGACATCCTTTGAAAATCGACGCCATCGTCATGCGGGAAATCAACATGCCTCTGGTTTCTCCCTTCCAGACCAGTTTTGGCACAACGACGGATCGCCGTATTCTGCTTATCGAGATTCGAGCGGAAGGGTTTACCGGCTGGGGTGAATGTGTAGCCGGCGAGCATCCCTATTTCAGCGAAGAGACCATCGACTCTGCCTGGGCAGTGATCGAAAGCGAACTGGCACCGTTACTTTGCAACGAGCCACTGGAACAGAGCGGAAGCATCCCCGGCTTGTTCAAGCGCGTCCGCGGCAATCGGATGGCCAAGGCAGCCCTGGAAAATGCAGTGTGGGATACAGAAGCGCAGATCCGCAACATTCCCCTTGCAGAGATGCTCGGCGGAACACGCGGCACGATCGGGTGCGGTGTCTCAATCGGCATCCAGCCGACAATGGACAAGCAACTGGCGAAGATCGAAACAGAGATTGCTGCGGGATACCAGCGTATCAAGCTCAAGTGCAAACCAGGTTGGGACCTGGCAATGCTGGAGGCAGTGCGGAAACGCTGGCCGGACATTCTTCTAAGCGTGGACGCCAATTCTTCGTACCGGCTGAGAGACACAGCCCACCTGGTCAGCTTTGACCAGTTTCGCCTTCTCATGGTGGAACAGCCGCTGTGGTCGGATGACTTCTACTTCCATTCCATGCTGCAGAAGCAGATGGATACCGCAATCTGTCTCGACGAATCCATTCGCAACCGGCGTGACGCGCTTGCCGCCATCGAAATGGAAAGCTGTCGCATCATCAATATTAAGTGTGGACGAGTGGGCGGCTTCAGCGAAGCGATCGCAGTTCACAACGCCGCCGCCGAACGCGGTATTCCGGTCTGGTGCGGCGGCATGCTCGAAACAGGGATCGGGCGCGCTCACAACATAGCTCTATCGTCACTTGAGAACTTTCGCCTTCCCGGCGACGTATCTGCTTCCAGCCGTTATTGGGCTGACGACATCATCGAGCCAGCTGTCACCGTTTCCAGTCAAGGTGAAATCGAGGTGCCGAGAACTCCCGGACGCGGCTTCGAGGTGAGAAGTGACCTGGTAGAACGGCAAACCGTCCGCACCCATGCCATCCGTGCACAGGCGATGGTCGCTTAGCTACGAACACAGGAATCCAACCTGAGCAAAATGCGGGGCGTGTCTTTAAGCGCGCCCTTGAGCGTGTCCGGCGCGACGCGCCCTCTCCGATGCCGCGATGAAGGTTGGTGCACACCGAGCGTTCATCCGGCATCCAAACCGCTGGGTCTCAAGCCCACGAGGAAATGCAATGACTCCGCAGGAAAATAGCATGCTAGGCGATCTGATTCGCCGCATTCAGACCACCAATTTGACTGAAGTAGATCCGGAAGCACAGCAGATGCTGCAGCGTGAACTGGGCAGCAATTCCGATGCGCTTTACGTCTTGGCGCAAACAGTGCTGGTGCAGAATTATGCCCTGGATCAGGCAAAACGCCAGATCGAGCAATACAAGCAGCAGGCACAAGCGGCGCAGGCGCAGCCGGCAAAGTCAGGCAGCTTCCTTGGCAGCATCTTCGGACACCGCGAAGACATTCCTCGCCCTGCGAGTGCCCCGGTCTTGCAGCAGCCCCCCGCCACGCAGTGGAGCACCCCGCAGGGCGGTCAGTCCTATCCCGCGCAAAGCTACACTGCCCCCGGCTATCCGCCTCAGAACTTTCCCGCCCAGCCTTATCCTTCCGCTCAGCCATCCGGCGGCCCGAGTTTCCTGCGATCTGCTGCAACCACCGCCGCAGGCGTTGCAGCAGGAGCCCTGGCCTTCGAAGGCGTGGAATCCCTGATGCACGGCTTTGGTCACCAGGCAGGGTTCGGCGAGGGGAGCGGCTTCGGCGGAGGCATGGGCGTGCCCATGGGTGGCGAAACGATCGTGAACAACTATTACGACTCGCCCGGGGATGGCCGCGATGGTGGAGACCGCTACGATACGGCCGGCGATCCGTCCGATCGCGATATGCCGGCTATCGACAACGCGAGCTACACCGGACCGCAGGATGATGCAGATCTACAGCCTGAGCTTGACCAGGCAGACGACGTGAATGTGGGAGATGACGACGGATCCTATGACGACGCTTCCGATGACAGTGGTGGAGACTCAGGCGATGGAGATGACAGCAGCTTTGTGTAGCCTTCTCTAGAACCAGCGGCAAACAGTCCACCGGCCGGCCTCCCGCGTTTAAGCAGGATGCCGGCCTTTTCTATTGGTGCAGCCACTACCAAGGTTACTTTCGTGTTTTTCAACAGCCACTGTGTGCAACAGAGGGTGAAAGGAATGCATCTTTTTCTTTACTTCTGCTTTTCTACATCTATAGTGAGTAAAATATACATTGTAAGTTGTATGTACTTGCTGCACTGTTTGACTTCTTCACGTTCAGCCTTGGAAAGCAGGCCTCTCCGGTCAGCCTGGTTCCACTCTCCATCCTCCGCACCATCAGCTTAAGGAACTCCCCGATGAATCGTTCTACCTTCGCTATAGCACTCCTCTCGACCACACTCTGCAGCATGGCCACCGCCCAGGAGTTGCGCTCCCCGGTAAGAGGAAGCTTGGCAACCAAGCAGGCCGCGTCCCCGGTCGCCTTCGTCTACGTTGCCGGCAGTGCCAAGGGCTCCGTGAACCACATTGAAGCCTTCAGCGCAGCAGCAGATGGTCGTCTGACCCCGGTAGCTGGATCGCCCTTCCAGGGAGACGTTGTCAGCATCGCCGGCAATGGCAAATACCTGTTCGGGTCGACTCAGGGCACAGACATAGAGACTTTCTTCGAGGAGCCGGATGGTGCGCTTCAGAAAGTAACCGGGACCGATACGCAGCGCAATGCAGGTTGTCCCGGTGGTGGCCCCGGAACGCTGGTTCTTGACCACACTGGCAGCACTTTATACGACTTCTATTACAACGGTCAGAGTTGCGCCGACAATACCTTCCAGTCGTTTGAGGTGCAAAAGAGCAATGGCGATATCAATTTCCTCGGTAGCAACTATGAGAGTCCATGGAACATGGGTCCGCTCAGCTTTATTGGGAGCGACCACTTTGCTTACTCGGCAGTGTGCGATGTATTCACCAGCCCGCCGGGACCGCAGCAAAAGATCTACGGATTTGAGCGCCAGGGCAACGGCATGCTCACATACGTAAACGTCAGCGCTCCTTTGCCGGCCCCCGTCGATGGAAAAAGCTATTGCCCGAATGCAGTTGCCGCAGATCCCACAAACCACGTCGCCATCGCGGTACAGCCGTTCGCGGAAGAGACACTCTATACGCCGCAGCTGGCCACCTATACTGCTGACAAATACGGCAACCTGACTACGTCCAGTACTACCGCCAACATGCCGCAGACGGAGGTCATCACCATCAACACCATGAAGATGGCGCCCTCAGGCAAACTACTCGCCGTCGGCGGAACTGAAGGACTGCAGATCTTCCACTTCAATGGTGGTGAGCCGATCACCCATGACACCGGCCTCTTGGCAAAGGTGGATATCGAAGGCCTGTACTGGGACAACAATGATCATCTGTACGCCATCAGTACCTTTACCAACAAGCTCTACGTCTTTACCGTGACACCGACTTCCGTCAGCCAGGCACCGGGCTCTCCTTACACCATCAGCAGTCCGCAGAGCGTGGACGTCCAACCCAGGTAGTGTCTGCTTACCTGACGTTTCAGGTCTACTGCCGTCCGTCCTGGTTGATGGACGGCAGTCCCTTGAGAATACTCACGGCCTCGCGGATCCGGGTGTTGGGAGGAACCGGCTGGTAATCACTGCCCTGTTCCAGTGTTTGAATATTCAAGCCCTTCATCATCAGGATCTTGCCCGTCAGATTCAGCTTCATGTTAACGGTCTCCCAATGACCTTCGCCGACGTCCTTCTGCTCAACCAGGATGGTTCCTCCTTTGAACAGGCGACCTACGATGCCCCATCCAAAATCGACATCGCTGATCAGGTGGGCGTCGAATTTGGACATCCTCTTTTCCTTGGTGTCGATCCATAATTCACCCGCCATGCCGTGATACACCTGTGCTTCGCGGCTGGGCGGATTGAAGTTGGGATTGGGTGTAAACGCAAGCCTGTACGCCGGTCCATTCAAGCCTTCGGCAATCCCAAGGTACTTGTAGTTGAAGGCAGTCGGAAGCAGGGTGATCATGGTGTCCGCACGGCCGCTGTCTTCCTGCTCGCGCTTATGTCGACGCTCCTGGACCTCGGGATGGGCAAGCAGATTATCCAGCCGCGCCATCTCTGCCTGCTCAGCCTCCGGGGTAAGCGGTTTATCGTCCCGGCTCAGCAGGCGGGCCACATCTCCATCCGGAGTCTCGATAATCTCTTTGGCGGTCGTCCCTTTTTCATCGGTCTTCCGCAGACGGTAGCGATAGGGATGTTTGCCGCTCATGCCCGGGTGCAGTTCATTGAAAGATGCATCGCGCACCAGCGGCACTGGATCTGCCTTGTACGCTTCCACATCGTCCTGTGCCAGAAGGATAGAAGAACAAGCTGTTGCCAGCATGCAAAGCCCGGCAAAGCCGACACAGTAGGAACGATGCTTCCGCGACATGTAGTTCAGACCTCTTGATTTCCTTGATGGTAGATCAACCGCGCTTGATTCCTGCGGTCCTGTTCATACTGCCATGAGCGCTCCGGCGCGAAGTCTACCAGTGCTTTTCAAGAGACGTTCTGCGAACCACCAAGGACCCCATCATGGGCCACGGTTGACCTTGCGGATGCCGTATGCCCCTTGCGTTGTAGATGATGCCGGTTGCGGTGACTCGCTCACTCTCGTATAGTGCGGGCAGAGTCACCAACTAAAGTCACCAACGAATGGGAGAAGTTTCGATGGCAATTGGCGAGTCCGGCGCAGCAGTGATCGGAAAGTCCGTGCAGATCCGCGGAGAAGTGAAGGGCAGCGAAGACCTTCTCGTCGATGGGCAGGTGGAAGGCACGATCACTCTGTCGGAGAGCCGGTTGACGATCGGCCCCAACGCCAGGGTGGAAGCCCATGTATCGGCGAAGGATGTAGTCGTGCTCGGTACTCTCAACGGCAACATCACCGCCACTGGTCGAATCGAGTTGCGCCAGGGTAGTAACTTGAACGGAGACATCAGCGCAGCGCGACTTTCGATCGAAGAGAATGCCATCTTCAAAGGCAAGGTCGACCTGGTGCAGGGCGCGAAGACGGTTGTTGCAGAGCCGCAGACCCAGGTTCCAGCCGAGGTTTAACTTGAAAGCATCGCAGGCCACCAACACGCTGGTCGGCCTGCTTCGCAGCGAGTCGAACGCCTCACGCCTCTCTCCTTTTCATCTTTCCTCAGCGAACGGATCGTAAATCTACCATTGGTGTAAGTGTGCTTCGCAGATTCTTTAAGAAAGAAACTTCCGACCCCAATGCCGCGCCTCCGGTGCTCACAGGCCCGAGGATCCCTCGGCATTCCAGTGGCTGGTCGGCTCTGCTGAAGCATCTCAAAAGCGAACAGAACCTGCGCGTTCTCGACATCGGTCCAACTTCACCGACCAACATTAATTTCCTGACGAACATGGGACACAGCGTCTACATGGCAGACCTGGTGCGAGCCGCACTGCAGCCTGAATGGACACTGCCGCCGGCAGAAGGCGAGAAAACTCCGGGCTACAACGTGGAAGGTTTTCTCGATCAGAACCTGGAATTCTCAGGCCGCGAGTTTGATGTTGTCCTGCTATGGACAACCCTGGATTATCTGCCCGAGCCCCTGGTCGCGCCGATCGTCGATCGCCTCTGCTCATCGATGAGCTCACTGGGCAAGGTCCTGGCGCTCTTCCATAGCAAGCTTGGCGGTGATCGAACCTCCTACTGCCGCTACCATCTCACTGACAGCGACAACATCGAGATGCAGGAGAGCATGAACGTCCAGGTGCAGCGGGTCTTTACCAACCGCAGCATTGAGAAGCTTTTCAGCCGCTATCGCAACTGCAAGTTCTTCCTC
Source organism: uncultured Ktedonobacteraceae bacterium (assembly GCA_964657395.1). Lineage (GTDB taxonomy): Bacteria > Acidobacteriota > Terriglobia > Terriglobales > Acidobacteriaceae. Next base: position 16,767 of record CAZZUX010000019.1, on the reverse strand, counting down.
GCCAAAGATAACGTTTACGAAACCATCATCACTCGCTGACTCTTACTCAGGCACTCCTGACCTGCTGCGGCATCATTGATGTTGCTCGCGTCGGCGGAATGCCCGCTGGAAACAGTAAACCCTGCCGCATTGAACCTTCACTTCTTCGGTAGCGATTTGCGTCAAGTTCCCGGGTGAGCAACGCGTCTCCGCTTCGTTCTGCAAGCCGATGGCGCTCGCAGACACTTTTCACCATGGTTCTTATCCGCGCTGCATAGGCTTTGCTGACAAAAGCCTCGTTCTCAAACCTGTGCCGGTACAGCTGCTCCAGCTTCGGGAAGTTCTCCCTGATAAAGGCAAGGTAGGTCCCCTTGGAGCACGGCTTCAGGAAAAGTGGCTGCGCGCAAAAGAAGCTCGCATCCGCGCTTTTCGCAGCAGCCGCAACCTGGTCGATGGCGCCTGTGTAGTCGGTCAGCCCGGGCAGCAGTGGCGAGCACAGAACACCGGTACAAATCCCGGCACTCCTGAGTCTTCTGACAGTCTCGAATCGAAGATCTGGTCGCGGCGCTCGCGGCTCCAGCAGGCGCGCCAGTGCTGTGTCTGTAGTGGTGATGGTCACGTGAACAACCAGAATATTCTGCCGCGCAATCTGCTGCAGCAGGTCGATGTCCCTGGTAATCAAAGTCGATTTGGTCACGATCCCGATCCTGCGGTTACGGCATTGTGCCAACACCTCAAGCAGGCTCCTGGTCACCCGCTCCCGGCGTTCGATCGGCTGGTAAGGATCGGTAGCCGTTCCGATCGCAATCTCCTCGTCCGGCCTCATGTCACGCAGTTCCTGCCTCAGCAGCCATGCAGCGTTCTGCTTGATGAAAATCTTTCGCTCGAAATCCGCCGGATCTTTCAGTTCCATAAATTCATGCGTGTAGCGGGCATAGCAGTAGCGGCAGGCGAACTCGCATCCACGATAAGGATTGATGCTCCGCGAGAAGCTCAGCCTCCGCTTCGAAATACTCTTGTTCAGGATGGAGCGCACTTCGAGAGAGTGATAGCGGACGTCGTGGCCGGTGCCAAGCTGTTGGGAACTCTCGACCATACGTGCGATGCCGATGAGGCCGCTGCCCGGCCTGCTGACAGGGAACAGTGCTGCCAGTCCGGAACAGTTTGCTTCTTTCGCTATTTGTTCGCCCATGCATTCCAACGTACGCCGCAGACGTCAACTCGTCAAGAGACAGGACTCTGGGTTCAGGTCGGCGGTAGGAGAAGCGAAATCGAGGGGAGGGCGTGAAGGCTGGTGCAGATTCCTGAAAAGCCGGGGGGCGGCTTGTGAAAGCAAAGCGCGTGCAAAGATCCTTAACAACAAAGTCTCTGCACGCGTGCCGGCAGCTTTCGACTAACTGGCCGAGGCAGCAGAGCGCTTCTTTCGCTCGGCCCAGCTTTTCTTCATGGCTGCTGCAATTCGCTTTCTGCCCTGCAGGCTGAGTTTGCCTGAACCAGCCGGTCGGCCCGGCTTCCGTTTCGCAGGCAAAATGCTCCCGTTTGTAGAAGTGCCCATAAGCAGCCCTCTAATTTGTTGCAATCGAGCGATTTCACGGTCTAACTCGCCCAGAATTCTTTCAGTTTGCATAATTCACTTTTCCCTTCCAAAGTCATCGTGCGACCTGGCCCGTAAAACTGGCTCATTATCCGCTCAAGGGTGAGAAGTTAGCTAGTTAATTCATGGACAAAAGGACGAGTAAGTAACGAATATGCTTCCTGCACACCAGATATCCAGCTGCAGGTCAATGGAAGATCAGGGGAAAGTCTTCGAACCTGTCTGGAAGCTAACTGGATTCTTCAGACCGGTCTGCGTTGGCGCGGGGAGCGACAACGGAGTAGTCATCGGCAGCTTCCCGCTCGCGGGTAAGACGAAACTGTTGCAGCGTTCGAGGATTATGACTGTCCTGAATGCTGCGTCTCAAACCCTTGAGGGTTTCCTGCTTATCACGGGCGTAGTCCGAAGCTAACCGGGTGAGCGCATAGGTCACAATATCTCCGTGATGCAGCTGGCCCATTTCCTGATCGCGGCGGAAGTTCAACCAGAGGCGATGCACCAGCGAGATATCGTCAGGATTGAGAACAGGTGCATGCGGGCCGATATAAAACGACTGTGCCGTGCCGTCTGGCGAAACGACATAGTAAGTAAACTGTCGCTTCGGCTCCGGCAGATTTTCCCAGGCCTGTCCCATGTGAAAGGCTTGTTCCTGCACGGTTAGCTTGACCGAATTACCGGACACCACGGTGGAAGCTTCAAGAGCATTGGCACTCTGTACCAGGGCTGCAAAAACATCTCCCGCCGGTACTACCAGGAGAGAAATGTGTTTCCCGAAGCTTTCCGCAACGGACACTGCCTTGGTAAAGAGCATCTGTTCATGCTCACTGAATGCCTGTTCAGAAGTGTCGAGGAATTCCGGACCACCGGCACCTACCATGCGCGCTGTTACAACCACGATGTCCTGCTCGTCGGTGTTGGTGCGCGCCAGTGCCCACTTCAGCGCGATCGGTGCTGCTGCATCGCGCATGGTCACCATCACGCCGCCTGGCTGGATCTGCAGCGATTCGCAGCCGATCGTGTCTTCGTGCTCAAGCTGAAAATGCTCGCGCATCTGCCGATCTGAAAGGGCGTGTTTCCGTCGGTTGTGTTTTTCCGAGACGCTGAAGATAACAAAGAAAGCTGCAGCGAAGGCAATGCCAGATACTGTCGCAACTGACTTGGTGAACAGGTTCACGATGGCCGTAGACACCAGCACCATGAAGACAGAGATGAGGCCGACCGGAATCTCGGTCTTGCCTATGGTGATATTTGGCGGTACCTTCCAGCCGCGCTCTCCCTTGTATTTCCAGCGCAGCACCAGCATGGCCAGGCTGTTAAAGGTGAAGCTCCAGATCACTCCGAACGCGTAGGCTTCGCCCAGGGTAATGACGTTACCCTTGCTGACGATAATGGTGAACAGCTGGAGAATCACCACCAGGTTGACAATGCGATAGCTGGTACCAAAACTGCGATGCGGCTTACGGAACCAGTCGGTCAGCACGCCATCTTCAGCAACGCGCATCAGCACGCCGCTCGACCCGATGATCGATGTGTTGATGGCGCCGGAGAGAATCAGGAAGCCGACGATAACGACGAAGACCCGGAAGATAATCCGAAGGAATTGCGGGCCAACCATGTACATCGCCAGACCGGCAATCAGGTTGTCACGGTACACAGGCACTCGCACGGCATCCGGGATCAGCATGACGGCCAGCAGGGAAGCAAGCCCGGTAAAGATGAAGCTGTAGATCGCGATGACGATCGCGGCCCGCTTCAGGTTCTTTAACTTCGGATGTTCAATCTCGCGATTGACCTGCGCCAGAGATTCTTCTCCGCTCATCGCCAGCACAGAATGACCGAAGGCCATCAGGATGCCGAAAAGTCCGAAGACTCGGCTGATTGGGGCATTCTTAAGGAAGCCGAGAGCGTCCGGTCCGAATTTCAAGGTCGATGGTTTCGGCAGCGGCGGTAGAGCAGCTCCGACATGAATGACCGAGTACACGCCCCAGCCGATCAGGATGACAACCATCACGGTCGTGATCTTCATGACCTCAAGAGCTTTGTCGCTGGATTCTTCGATGCCTTTCAGGTTCTGCCACCAGTAGTAGATGGTGACGGCAACGGCAAACATGGCTGACGTGAAATCCATTGGAAGCTGCGGAACATGGCCGTGCGCGAGCATCGCGGCCGGCAGCATCCCATGGGTAGCCGCGACATTGATCAATTCATCCAGCAGCCCGGTAATGTACTGTCCGGCGGATACGCCTGAGATGGGACCTGTAAGGATGTAATCGAACATCAAGGCGGAGACGCTCAGCTTGGCGAAGGTTCCGCCAAGCGCCTCCTTCACCACGCGGTACACTCCGCCGCGTGTGAACATGGAGCAGCTTTCCACGTAAACAGCGCGTACAGCGAAGGAGAAAAGCATGACGCCGACAATGAACCAGGGTGCCGACTTGCCAACTGCTTCTTCCGCAATGCCGCCCGCGTAAAACGCAGACGAGCCGAGATCGTTAAGAACGACTGCGGCAGCTCTCCAGAAGGAAATGAAGGTGAGCATCACCGAGGAAGCGACGACGAGCCTGACCCGGTTCGATGGTGCGTGGATTGTCTGTTCAGCCATTCTGTTCTGGGTTGCTGTTGTTAACGGATGACGTGCGCCTTATGCAACCCCGGCGTCAGCGCTGAGTGTAGTTTGACGTCGAATCGGCGTCAATGACCCGTAGTCACCTTGTTGCAGTGTCAAGACTGGCAGTTCTCAAATCGGTCTGGTGCAGTTCAGAAGTGGGAGTTCCCGCAGATCGAACCGTGTCAGCTTACTCACCGAAAAGCTCGTAAAAGTCTTCGATGAAGCTTAAAACCACGACGATAGAGGAACCGGCAACCCCGATGAAAAACACTGCTTCGAGAAAACGCATACCGAACACTGCGAGTGCCATGTCGTTCTTGAGTGTAACGCAACGATCCTGCTAAACAAAAAATGGCTTTCAACCTGCTGAAGAGAAGCAGGCTACAGTGACGGCGCTCATCTAGGCGGCCGCCTTTCCGCCTTGCAGGCTGACTTCTAGGTCGGAACAAGGCTGGATGAGACCGGAACCCCTTAACTTCATTGCGGATGGCGATCCTACCCGATGCTAGACTTCTGCCTGATGCCCGAATTCTGGAAGCGCTGTTTGCTGGGTCTGCTTACAGCATTCCTGCTCAATCTGCCATTTCCCATCGCCGGACCCGTACCGGCCTGGCGAACAGCTTTTGCCTTCGTCGGTGCAGTGCCCCTTCTCTACGCGCTATTGAGCCGCGAAAGCCTGAACTCTCCCCGTCATCTGTTGACGAGCTTCCTGGTGGCCTGGATCGCTGGTATCGCCTGGTACGCGATGAACTGCTATTGGATCTTCCAGACGATGTATCTGTATGGAGGGCTTCCTTCAGCAGTCTCAGCTGGAATCCTGGTCCTGTTCAGCCTCATCCTCGGTCTGTACTTCGGTCTCTTCGGCTGGATGGTCGCCTTCCTGCGGAGATGCTTCGGTACCCGCGTGGCCCTGATCGCCTTACCATTCCTGTGGGTGGCAACAGACCTGCTCGCCTCCCTGTTCACGAAAGTGCCCTGGGACCAGCTCGGCTACGCAGAGGTGGGGAATTTCCTGCTCACCAGGATTGCCCCCTACGCGGGCGTTTACGGAATCACCTTTCTTCTGCTGTGCATCAACGTCCTGCTGGTGACTGCCGTCCTGTCGATCCGGACTCGGTGGCGAGTAGTAATGGCGGGCGTGTGGCTCGTGGCCGTCGCAATCCTGCTTCTTGGCCAGGCATCGCCCCCTCCTCCGTCGCCGACCGAGGCAACCGTCACCCTGCTGCAGGAAAACCTAAGTGTCACGCAGTCCAACCAATGGGTTGGCGCTGAGTGGGACCAGAACGTCAGTCTCTACATCGACGCCAGCCAGCGAACCTGCACCGACTACTTTGCGGGCATGCCGGAGACCGATGCACCGTGGATTCAGCCTGTCTGCCCGTCAAGGACCACACTCCCGGATCTGGTCGCGTGGCCCGAGGCTCCCTCGCCCTTCCGCCAGCATGATCCGCGATTTCAGCAGGTCGTCAAGTCACTGACAGATGTCACCCATGCTCCGGCGATAGTCGGCAATCTCGCCATTGATGTCGATCCCTCCAAACCAATGACCAGGGAGTCAGTGAGCGTTTACAACGCTGCCGCGTTTGTTTCTTCGGATGGCCGCTTTGTAGGTCGATACAACAAGATTCACCTGGTGCCATGGGGAGAATACGTTCCGTTCCAGAAGTTCTTCGCCTTCGCCGGCCATCTGACTCACCAGGTCGGCGACATGACCCACGGATGGCGGCGTGATCTCTTTGCCACAGGCGGACACAAGATCGGCGTGTTCATCTGCTATGAATCGATCTTCGCCGACGAGGTTCGCATCTTTGCCAAAGAAGGCGCGAACGTCTTCGTCAACATCTCCGACGATGGCTGGTACGGCGACACCAGCGCACCCTGGCAGCACCTCAATATGGCTCGCATGCGGGCTATTGAGAACAGGCGATGGCTGCTGCGCTCCACGGACACGGGTGTCACCTGTGTCATCGATCCGTATGGCCGCATCACCGCCAGCGTGCCGCGCCACATCTTCACATCGCTTGCAGCCCGTTACGGCTACCGGCAGGACGTGACGTTCTACACCGCTTACGGCAATGTCTTCGCATACCTGTGTGGGATAATCACGATTGTGGCACTGGCGTTTGCCGGGGTGTGTGCAAGAAAAAGCAGCGCCGCCTGATCTCCTGCTGTCACAGAATCCAGTAAAGACAGGTCTCCTTCGATGCTGCAAGATCTCGAATTCGCCTACACCCCGGTACGCGATAAAGTCCGCGACCTGCGGGAGTATCTTTGACGCTCCCCGCCTCAGCAAAGAACTCAGCAACATAGAAACTCAGCTCGGCGACCCTGCTGTCTGGGGAGACGCTGCCCAGTCCCAGAGCCTGATGCGCGATCGCAAGCGGTTGGAAACCCAGCTTTCCTACGACGCTGAACTGAACCGCAGGGTAGGCGATATCGATGCCTACTTCGATCTTGCCCGCGAAGGCGAGGCTGTGGAACCGGAGCTGAATCGCGAGATCAGCAGCCTCAAAGACCATGTAGAAGCACTCGAAACACGCACGATGCTGTCAGCCGAAACCGATCCGCTGAATGCGATCGTTACAGTCCATCCTGGCGCAGGCGGCACTGAATCGCAGGACTGGGCGGAGATGCTGATGCGGATGTACCTGCGCTGGGCCGAGCGCCATGGCTATCGGACAGAAATGAATGACTACCAGGATGGCGATGAAGCCGGCATCAAGTCGGCAACCTTCACCATCACCGGAGAGTTCGCATTCGGCTTTCTGTCCGGAGAAACAGGGGTCCATCGCCTGGTGCGCATCTCTCCGTTCGATCAGGCCAAGCGTCGCCACACTTCCTTCGCTAGCGTCTATGTTTCACCGGAGATCGACGACACTATCGAGATCGACATCAAGCCGGACGAGATTCGCACCGACACCTACCGTTCGGGCGGCAAGGGCGGTCAGCATGTGAACACAACCGACTCCGCCGTGCGCATCACGCACCTGCCGACCAACATCGTGGTGCAGTGCCAGAACGAACGCTCGCAGCATAAAAATCGCGAGAAGGCGATGAAGATGCTTCGATCCAGGCTGTACGAGTTCGAACTGGACAAGAAGAAAGCGGCCAGCCGGAAAGTCGAAGACTCCAAGCTCGGCATCAACTTCGGCTCGCAGATCCGATCCTACGTACTGCAGCCGTATCGCATTGCGAAAGATCATCGCAGCAAGGTGGAAGTAGGCGACGTCGACCGTGTGCTCGATGGCGACCTGGAGCCTTTCATCCGCGGCTACCTGCTGCTGCGGCGCCGTGGAGGCGTACCGGCAGGTGTTGAAGATTCTGACGACCTGGACGTCTAGTTAAGATCCTGCTTACTGTTCTTCTGCGAAGGTTGCGGCTTCCGCCTGCGTTTACCCGAAGTCCTGACGAGTTATAAAGACTTTTCCTCCTCGTGGACATCCAACCCGCATCACGTAAGGAAAGCCATGAACGAAGCTGAGACGATCAAAACCATCCTCGACAACACCAGGACCATCGCCGTCGTCGGACTCTCCGATAAACCGGAACGCCCAAGCTACTCCGTCTCGAAATACATGCAGCAACACGGCTATCGCATCGTTCCCATCAATCCGGAAGCGAAGCACGCGATCCTTGGAGAAGAGCCGTATGGCTCGCTGGATGAAGCCTGCTCCAGTCGCAAGATCGATCTCGTGAACGTTTTTCGCGCCTCGGTCTTCGTGCCGGAAATCGTGAAGGACGTCATGCGGCTGAAGATCCCCTACCTGTGGCTCCAGGAAGGCGTCTGTCATGAGGAAGCAGCTGAGTGGGCAGAAAATGACGGCATCAAAGTTGTGATGGATCGCTGCATCATGAAAGATCATGCCGACCGAAAGTAGCTTGGAGGCAGCCATGGTCTAAACTTTAGAGGCATGCGGGCGACCATCCAAGCGAAGTCAGACGGACGACCTACAACCGGCTCCATAGGATCAGGTCAGCTGGAGCGCAGCGCGCGAGCCGGCAAGCTCTACATCGCGCTCCTCCTTGCTCTTCTTGCATTTTCGCTGGGCGCCACAAACGCACGCGCCGATCTGACATCCGCAACCGTATCCGCAGACGGCACTTCTGCGACCGGGCCTCACCTCACCGTTTCACTCGTGTCTTCGGCGAAGACCATCGCTCCCGGTGCTGGCTTCCAGACCGGTCTGCACTTCAAAATGGAGCCCGGCTGGCACGTCTACTGGGTCAATGCAGGCGACTCCGGCGAACCTCCCTCGATCAAATGGGACCTGCCGACAAGCATTGTTGCCGGACCCATCCAGTATCCTGCGCCGCATCGGTTGCCGTATGGCCCACTAACAGATTTCGGCTATCCCGATGAAGTTCTGTTTCCGATCGACATGGACGTCAGCCCGGCACTGAAGCCAGGAGCACCGCTGGTGCTGGCCGCTAAAGTTGACTGGCTGGTCTGCCGCGAATCCTGCATCCCCGGCAAGGCATCGCTCGCGCTCCATCTTCCGACTGGCGCTCAGCCGGCGGCTGATCCACAAGGCCTCGCACTCATCCAAGGCTGGAACAAGAAGCTGCCGAAGCCGCTTCCCAGGAACGAAAGCGCTGCATTTTCCGTGGACCAGAACCACTTCAACCTGGCCATAAAAGCCGGCCATGATTCATCCGGTGTCCAGTTTTTCCCGTTTGACAAGGACCTGATCGACAACACCAGCCCGCAGAAAGCTTCTTCTGCCAATGACGGCGTCGTCCTGGCTATCAAGCAGGACGCGAGCCTCAAGACTGCCCCCGGTGTTCTGAGCGGTGTCGTCGTCTTCGGCGATGGATCCGCCTACGAAGTGCATGCCCATCGCGGAAGCGTCAACGCGTCCGGCATTTCACAACCAGCCTCGCCGGCAAAACTCGGATTGCTCCGCGCCCTCGGTCTTGCCCTGGGCGGCGGCATGATCCTGAACCTGATGCCCTGCGTATTTCCGGTGCTCTTCATCAAGGCTCTGTCGCTGGTCCAGTCCTCGCGCGAGCAGCGCCACGAAATGCGACTGCATGGACTGGTCTACACCCTTGGCATCCTCGTTTCCTTCTGGGCGGTCGTCGGCGTTCTGCTGGCACTGAAGGCCGGAGGCAGCAAGCTTGGCTGGGGCTTCCAGTTTCAGTCGCCAAGCTTCCTCGCAGTCATGGCCCTGCTCCTTTTCTTTCTTGGACTCTCGCTCGCCGGAATGTTCGAGATCGGCCTGCGCCTGACCTCTGCCGGCGGCTCACTGGCGGAGAAACCCGGATATGAAGGCAGCTTCTTCACAGGAGTCCTGGCGATGGTCGTCGCGACACCGTGCACCGCTCCCTTCATGGGTGCTGCCATCGGGTACGCCCTGGCACAGCCTGCCTGGGTCAGCTTCCTGGTCTTCACAGCACTGGGAGCAGGCCTCGCCGCGCCCTATCTGTTGCTCGCCTTCCAGCCAGCCTGGACGCGACTACTGCCACGACCCGGAGCCTGGATGGAAGTCCTCAAGCAGGCCACGGCCGTGCCTATCTTCGCCACGGTGATCTGGCTGGTCTGGCTCTTCACTACCTCGGCAGGGGATACTGCCCTGGTCGGTCTTCTGCTTGCCTTCCTGCTGCTCGGCATCGCGGCATGGGTACTTGGCCGCTGGCCTGCAAAGCAGCTGCCGGGCTGGATTGCCGCGCTGATCATCGTCATGGCCATCTTCGCGCCGCTCTATACTCTGCATGCCTATCCACAACTCTCCCGAACCCCTACCGGTCCGGTGTCCGCCTCTGACCAGAACGCCTGGCAGCCCTTCACTCCGGACATCGTCGCCAAATCCCGGGCCAGCGGACGCGCAGTGCTGGTCGACTTCACAGCAAGCTGGTGTCTCAGCTGCCAGGTAAACGAGCGAGTGGTCCTCGACCGGCCCGACGTGCAGCAGCACCTCAAAGCCAGCAACATTGCTCTCATTCGCGCCGACTGGACGCATCATGACGACGACATCGCTCAGGCATTGGCGAAGCTGGGTCGCAGTGGCGTGCCGGCATACGTGGTCTATGCTGCGGATGCGGACGCCTCGCCAGAGCTGCTGCCGGAGGTACTTACCAGCAGCATCCTGTTCAACGCCGTCGACAAGGCCGCGCGGCCAAAGACCATGCTGACTCGCAACCTCCCGCCGTCCGGAGCAAAGACCGTTGCGCCGTAATGCCGTCGTCATGTACTTGCTGGGGTGCCTGCTCAGTTTTCCTGGTGCGTCTGCTTCATCCCAGGACAAGCAGCAGCGCAAGCAGCAATCGGCCAACGCCGCTCACGCAGCACAGATCGACGCCGCAAAGAAGGTAGCCGACGAGTGGCTGAAGGTGATCGATGAAGAAAAGTATGAAGAGGGTTGGAAGCAGACGGCGCCCTACCTGAAAGAACATGTTCCGCTGGCCGCGTGGGAAAAACGTCTCAACGACATTCGTAAGACGATCGATCCCATGGTCGATCGCACGCTGTCCACCACCGAGTACCGGGACCAGCTGCCAGGTCTGCCTCCCGGGCAGTATATAGCCTTCGTGTGGGAGACCTATTTCGGGGTCCGACACCAGATGCTCGAAAGCATGGTCCTATCCCTCACGAATGGAGAGTGGAAGGTCGTCGGCTACGCAGTCCAGTAGCAGTACACCTAGCCACGCTTGTTCTCAAGCAGCTGCTTCACTTCCTTCATCCGCTGCGCAAGTGTCTTCTCGCGTCCCTCCATGGTCGGATGATAGTACTCGCGGCCTTGCAGACTTTCCGGCAGGCAGCTCATATCCGCGACCCGACCCTCTTCATCGTGGGCGTATTTGTAACCCTTACCGTAATCGAGCGACTTCATCAATCCGGTCGGCGCATTGCGCAGGTGCAGCGGAACCGATTCCGCCCGCGTAGCCTCGATGTCTTCAGCTACCGCAGCCCAGGCGGTGTAGACCGCGTTCGATTTCGGCGCCAGCGCGAGATACACAGCTGCCTGTGCCAGCGCAAGATCACCTTCCGGCGACCCTAGAAAGTGCATTGCATCGCGTGCAGACAGCGTCAGGTTCAATGCCTCCGGAGCCGCCAGGCCGATGTCTTCCACAGCCATTCTGACCAGGCGGCGGGCTACGTACATCGGATCCTCGCCGGCCTTGAGCATGCGGCCGAGCCAGTAGAGAGAAGCGTCGGCATCACTGTTACGAATGGACTTGTGCAGCGCCGAGATCAGGTTGTAGTGCTCCTCACCGGACTTGTCATACAGCAACACGCGCTGCTGCAGGGCTTCCGCCGCTATCGCTCGGGTAACCCTCCGCTCGGATGTGCTCGCGGCCAGGTTGGCCGCAACTTCCAGGGCATTCAGCGCACCCCTCCCGTCCCCGCTGGAGTAGGACGCAATCAGGTCCAGTGCATCCTCATGAGCCTCAACGCCAACTCCACTGACGTTGTCCTCCAATGCGCGATGCAGCAGCTTCAGCAAGGCTGCATCGCTCAGGGCCTTCAGCGTGTACACGCGGCATCGCGACAGCAGGGCAGCGATAATCTCGAATGACGGATTCTCCGTTGTCGCACCGATCAGGCGCACCGTACCGCGCTCCACGTAGGGCAGGAAGGCATCCTGCTGCGCCTTGTTGAAGCGATGGATCTCATCGACAAACAGGATCGTCCGCGAGCCGAACTGCGCGGCCTTCTCGGCATCGACCATCACCTGCTTGATCTCCTTGATGCCGGAGAGGACTGCAGAAAATTCAATAAAGCTTGCGTGGGTTGTGCGGGCAATGATCTTTGCGAGTGTCGTCTTGCCTACGCCCGGCGGTCCCCAGAAAATCATGGACGCTGCATCGTCCCGCTCAATCTGCACGCGCAGCGGTTTCCCAGGTCCCAGCAGATGCTCCTGCCCAACATAATCATCGAGCGTCTGCGGTCGCATGCGTTCTGCCAGTGGAGCAGGCGCCGCATGACTTTGCGGTGAACCCGGACCGGGTTCATGTCCAAAGAGACTCACGATATCTGTTTCCGCCTCTGGTTCAAATGCAGAGCCTGCTGCGCTCTCTGCCGTGCAGCTTCATAAAGCAGCACGCTTCCCGCGACCGCTGCGTTCAGACTTTCCGTCCGCCCAGGGTAGGGGATCGTGATGCAGGCGTCCGCCGCCTGGATCCATACCTGCGAAAGTCCGGCTCCTTCATTGCCGATCAGGATGGCGACCGGCCCTTGAAGATCGGGCAGGGGATCGATCCCGTCGCCGTGCGCGACTGCAGCAAGCAGAGGGATCTTCCTCTCGCGAACCATGGACAGTAGCGCCTGGTTCTCACAGGCAATCAAGGGCAGACGAAACGCGGACCCCGAAGAGGCACGAAGTGTCTTCGCATTCCACGGGCTCACGGTCCCCGGCAGCATCAGGATGCCGGTTGCTCCGAACGCTTCCGCCGAACGGATCAGCGTTCCCATGTTCCCTGGATCCTGCAGTCCAGCAGTCACGATCACCAGCGGAACAGCTGCAGGCAGACCGAAAACATCCTCCGCGGTGAAGACCGGCGATTGCGCCAGGGCCGCCAGCGGCTGCGGCGATTCGGTACTGACCACGCTCGCCAGAACCTCACGGGAGACTGACAAAACCTCTACACCTGTTTGCAACTCAAACTCTTCCAGCAGCCGTTCCTTGCCCGCTTCCACGAAAATCGCATCCAGCCTCAGGCCGCTGGCGATCGCCTCATGGATCAGGTGTGCACCTTCCAGACCGATCGCTTCGCCGCCGCGTCCCGGCCGCTGCAGGGCAGCCCGCAAGGCTTTGACGTAGGTGTTCTGCCGACTCTGAATTGCTCGGACTACAGGCGCTGCCATCTGTCGATTCTAGAGGCCGCTCCGCCCTTCGTGTACATCTTGCTGCACAACCCCGGCTCGCTGGCTGTATCCTGTGATTTTGGAGACAGCCTTTGTCAGCAGAAATCCTGCGAGTTCACCCCGATGAACCCGAACCAGATCTCATCAAGTACATCGTCTCCTGTCTGGAGAATGGAAAGGTTGTCGGTATGCCGACCGACACCTTCTACGGCCTGGCTGTAGACCCGGTCAACCTGGGCGCCGTGAAAACGATCTATGCCATCAAGACACGGCTGAAGCACAAGCCGTTATCCCTGCTGATCAGTTCGGTCAACCAGGCCTATGAACTGGCGCGCGAAACCGATGCCAACTTCGACAAACTCGCCGAACGATTCTGGCCGGGACCGTTGACCATCATCGTGAAAGCGGGAACCAAGCTGCCGCTGCGCTCCACAGCAAACACCGGGAACGTCGCTCTGCGCGTGCCTGATTGTGCGATCCCGCGAGCAGTTGTCGAGGCTTTCGGCCTTCCCATCACCGCTACCTCGGCAAACCTGCAGAATGCGCCTGAGTGCACCTACGCCGCCTGTGTCCGCGACCAGATCGGCGATCGCATTCCTCTCATCGTCGATGGCGGTCCCACAGCCCACAGCTCGCCCACCACAATTGTCGACCTGAGCAAAGGAGACGGCAGCTGGCAGATCCTGCGAGAAGGCTCTATCCCAACACACGAGATTGCCTTACTCTTACAAGCCTGAACGTTCCTGAGGCCAGATGAACGAAGCCCACACTCCGGCGGACGCAGTGGTACAAAGCGCAGCTTCGCGGGACGACCTGGGCTTACACGCATCGACACCAGCCTCAGCCAGGGTTCAACTGGAGACTCGGCGCAGATTTCCTTTCCTGGCCGCTTCCTGCCTGGTGCTCGTGATGATGGCAGCAGGCTGGTTCGGCTGGCTCTTCCGTCAGATCACGTACTTTGCGCATCATGACGACGCCCAGGCCTCCGATGCCATCGCAGTCTTTGGAGCAGCCGAATACGATGGTCATCCCTCACCAGTGCTTCGTGCGCGACTGGATCATGCGCTGACACTGTACCGGCGAGGACTTGCGCCCATGGTCATCACCCTGGGTGGCCAGGGAGATGCCTACCACTCCGAAGGCAGTGTTGGCCGAGACTACCTCGTTGCCAATGGCATACCGGAAAGCCACATCATCGCCGAAACCCGCAGCAACAACACTGAGTCTTCCGCCGAGCAGCTGGCTGTCATCTCGCGAGCTAATGATCTCACTCGTATCATCGCCGTCTCTGACGGTACTCATCTCTTCCGCATCCGCGCTCTCTGCGCCTGGTACGGCATGCAGGTCTATACCTCGCCTCGACCAGCCGGCCACCCTATTCGCCCGGCCAAACGAGCGGAGCGGCTTACCCACGAAATGTTCAGCTACACCTTCTGGCGTCTCGGTTCCTGGTGGCAGCACCTTCATCGCGGATGATCCCTGCAAGCTTCAGACCGTCAGCTGTTTGAGCGGGTGCGCTAGGATACAATCGACTCTGAACAAAGCTCTCTTTCAAGCAGTGCGAGGTATTTATAAGTGTCGAGTATGGCAGGGGCGAAACGCCCGTGGCAGGCAGCCGGAATGCTGCTGTTCGCTCTATCAGGCTGCGGTGCACAATACCGTCCAGTGGTCACTCCAATCACGCCAACCGGACCTGCTTCGCAGCCCACGGCATACTTTGTGGCAGTCACCTCACCCAGTCCCACCGCGGCAGGTCTGGTGACCATCGCAGACGCGTTCGGAGACACCATCGTCGGTCAAGCCGCCCTCAGCAACGGGCCCTTCAGCTTTGTCCTGAATGCAAGCGGCTCCGTCGGCTACAACATCAACAGCGATGCGACGACTGCAGGAATCGCTTCCGGAACGCCAGGAAGCTTCGTTCTTAACTCCTACGCAATCTCCGTAGGAACCGCAACCGGCGGCGGCCTGCGAACGCAGAACATCAACACCTCCACGATCCCGGCTTCTGCTTATCCTTTCAACGCATTTACGACAACGACCGGTCTGTATCTCACGGAGCCATACGTCAATCCAGCAACGATGACGTATACCCAGAGCCCGAATACGATTTCTCCTGCCGGCAGCGGCTTTGTGGCTGAGCTGACCGGCGCCGTTCCTGCGCTGCAGCAGGAGATTCCTGTAGCGCCCAATCCAATCAACTTCGCCAGCACAGCAGGCGCTCCGCGTCTGTATGCCATCAGCCAGGGCACCACCAACGGAGGCACCGCCTTCGCTCCCTTGACCGCACCCAATGCCTGCGCCACTCCTCAATCCGTGGCAACCGCGGGCGAGGCTGATTCGATCGAGGTCACAACCAACACCGTCTCCAACCGTTTGCCGCTCGGCATTTGCCCTGTATACGGCATTATGTCCGCAGACTATTCCCGCGCCTACATTCTCAACCGTGGCAGCGGTACGGTGACTGTGATCAATAGCCAGAGCAACGTGCTGGACCGGAATGCCAACGTCGCCAACGGCGGCGCGGGATCGGATATCGCAGTCGGCCTTACCCGGAGGTCCGGGCCGGTCTTCGCCGACCTCTACACTCCGTCATCGCTGCTCGTCACCGCCAACTACGACGAGGGCACCATCAGCGTGATCAACGTGCCGACGGACGTCTATGGCAACGACGGACCTACCTTCGGAACAGTAAAGACCATCCCCGTCGGCAACGGCCCGGTTGCGGTCACGATTCTTCGTGACGGATCGCGTGCCTACGTCGCCAACCAGCTCGACGGCACCGTGTCCGTGGTCAATCTCACCAGCTTCGTCGTGACCAAGACCATCTCCCTGGGCCAGACGGGCGGCCATCCCAAGTCCATCGCCTCCGTCTACAGCACTCCGAATGGCAAGGTGTACGTTGCCTCCTCGGATTCGAAGGCGATGACCGTCATCAGCACCGAGACAGATACGGTTTCAGCATCTGTCCTGCTGCCCGGAAATGCAGTCGCTGTCTACAGTACGACCCAGAACGCAGCCAACACCGCGAACAGTATTGTGAACAGCAATGCGAGTGGCCTCGGCGTACCCTGCTACACCGGGGACACGTCGCCCTTCTGCACTGTCGTTCCTTGAAGAACCTTCGACAACCGGAAGCAAAAAGCGGCGAATCTTGAAGAGTCGCCGCTGGTCATTCGGGCCCTGACTTCTCTTCAGAACTTCACAGTCGGGGCATTCCGCGAGCCGGCGCTTGCCTCGAAGTAGGCATTGTTCGGCGCGAAGCCGGCCATTCCTGCCCAGATGCTATTCGGAAACTGCCGGATGAAGGTGTTGTAGTCGCGCAGCGTCTCGTTGTAGCGCCGGCGCTCGACGGCGATGCGGTTCTCGCTGCCCTCCAGCTGATCCTGCAGGCTTAGAAAGTTCTGATTTGATTTCAGATCCGGATAGTTCTCTGAGATTGCCAGCAGTCTGCCGAGGGCGCCATCCAGCTGTCCGTTGGCCTGGATCTTCGACTGCGGATCACGCGCATTCAGCAAACCCGCGCGTGCATTGGCTATGTCTCCAAATACCTTTTCCTCGTGAGTGGCATATCCCTTGACTGTTGCCACCAGGTTGGGAATCAGGTCGGCTCGCCGCTGAAGTACGATGTCTACCTGCGACCAGGCTGCCTTGACACCCTCATCCTTCGCTACCATCTGGTTCTTCGCGCTGACATAGCTGCCAAAGACGAGCAGACCTGCGACCACAATCAGAACCACCAGGGCAACAACTGCTAATACTCCACGCTTCATGGATCCTCCA
>CAZZUX010000018.1:0-44420 GCA_964657395.1 uncultured Ktedonobacteraceae bacterium | reverse complement strand
TCATCTACTCCACCGTTACCGACTTCGCAAGGTTCCTTGGCTGATCCACGTCGCATCCTCGCCGGACTGCAATGTGATACGCCAGCAGCTGCAGCGGCACCGTCTCTAAGACCGGCGCAAGCAGCTCGGGCGCAGCCGGAATATACAGCACATGATCGACCAGCTGTGCGATCTGCTCGTCACCCGCGGTCGCCACCGCGATCACCTTGCCCGATCGCGCTGTGACTTCCTGAATATTCGACAACGTCTTCTCATACCGCAGCACTGAAGCCGCATCATGTTCATCCTTCGTCGCAATCACCACGCAGGGAAGCGTCTCATCGATCAAAGCGTTCGGACCGTGCTTCATCTCGCCAGCCGGATACCCCTCGGCATGAATGTAGGAGATTTCCTTCAGCTTCAATGCCCCTTCAAGCGCAATCGGATAATGAATCCCCCGACCAAGAAACAGAAAGTCCCGCGCCGTTGAGTAGGAACGCGCCAGTGCCTCACACTCCCCATCGCGAAGCTTCAGAATTTCTTCAATCTTGCCGGGTATCAGGCTCAACGCCTCCACCAGCGCCTGGCTATGCTTAGCCTCAATCGTTCCGCGCTCCTGCGCCAGGTGAAGAGCAAACAGAAACAGCGCCGTCAACTGCGCAGTAAATGCCTTCGTCGAAGCCACGCCGATCTCCGGCCCCGCATGCGTATAGATCACTCCATGCGCCTCGCGAGCCACCATCGCGCCCACCACGTTGCAGATCGCAATCGTCTTCGATCCCTTGGCGATCATCTCCCGCTGCGCCGCCAGCGTATCCGCTGTCTCGCCGGATTGCGTAATCAGCACCCCGATCGCCTTCGCATCAGGAATCGGATCGCGATAACGATACTCACTCGCATAATCGACCTCGACCGGCACCCGCGCCAGCCGCTCAATCATGTACTTTCCCGCAAGTGCCGCATGCCAGCTGGTACCGCAGGCAGCAATATTGATCTTGTCGGCGGCGCGAAATTCTTCGCTCGAGATCTTCATCTCGTTCAGAAACACCTTGCCGCTCTCGAGCGATATGCGGCCCAGTGTCGTGTCGCGAATCGAGCGCGGCTGCTCGAAAATCTCCTTCAGCATGAAATGCTTGTAGCCGCCCTTTTCCGCCTGCACCGGGTCCCAGGTAATGCGCTGCACCGGCCGCTCAATCGGGCTGCCCTGGAAGTCCGTCAGCACCACGCCATCGCGCGTCAGCACCGCCAGATCGCCGTCGCCCAAAAAATAGAAGTTGCGCGTGTGATGAAGAATGCCCGGCACATCCGAAGCCACGAAGTACTCGCCCTCACCCAGCCCGATCACCGCCGGCGGCCCGCTTCGAGCCACCACAATCTTGTCCGGCTCATCCGCAGAGATCACCGACACCGCGAAGGAGCCAGTCAGCCGGACCACGGTCCGACGGACCGCTTCTTCCAGCGGCATCGACTTGCCCGACTCCTCGGCAGACTCAATCTCCTGCTCGATCAGGTGCGCAATACTCTCAGTATCCGTCTCGGTTACAAACGTATGCCCGGCCGCAATCAACTCCGCCTTCAACGCTAAGTAATTCTCGACGATCCCGTTATGCACCACGACAATCCGCCCGGTACAGTCGCGGTGTGGATGCGCATTCTCTTCCGTTGGCCGTCCATGCGTCGCCCACCTCGTATGGCCGATGCCATAGCTGCCACCACCCGGCAGGTCGATTGGGTGCTCGCGTATCACCTTTTCGAGATTGCGCAGTTTTCCGGGAGCTCGACGCAACTCAAGTTCATTACTCGTGCTGCCTGCTTTGGTCTCGCCGCCGATCGCGATGCCGGCCGAATCGTAACCCCGATATTCAAGCCGCCGCAGACCCTCGAGAATGACGGTGACGACATCCTCAGGCCCAACATACCCAACAATTCCACACATGGCCTTGATTGTACGGTGGACACTTGCCGGTTTACAGCAGGCTCGGACCGCCTACAGCAGATTCAGTCCCCGCTCTTTTCGAAAAGCGCGCGATACGCAATAAACAGATCAGCGACTCGGATCCCATCGATCGTCATTCCATCCATCAGGCTTTCCGAAATAGCCGCGCCACTTAGATTGGCCTGGCTGATCTGCAATCCGGAGAGGTTCACATCCTCGAGCCGTGCGCTGGAAAGATTGCAATCCTGCACTGACAGGTTCGACAAGTTGGCATCGACAAAGGAAGCATTCGACAGGTCGACATCCTGGAACTTCGTATCCGACAGTCGCACCTGCTGAAAGGTAGAACCGGCTAGATCGGCGCCCTGTAGCTCCAGCCGCTGCTTCTTCAATCGCGAATCGATCATCATGACCGTTATGCTGAAGCTTCAAGCTTGTAGGTGAACTCTTCGATCACAGGATTGGTCAGGACCTCGCGCGCAATCCGTTCCACTTCTTTTTGCGCTGCGTCTTCAGGCAGAGAATCATCCAGCGTCAGCACAAAATACTTTCCCTGCCGAACGTCGGAAACCCCTTTGTACTGCATCTTTCTGAGCGCGCCGTGGATCGTCTGGCCCTGTGGATCGAGCACTGTGCGTTTTAGCGTAACGTAGACATAGGCCTTCATCATCGCTGATTATAAGGTGTCAGCATCAAATCCCCCAGAAACCTACGAGTGATCAAACAAGCATGGTGAATTATCTGGAACTTCCGGTTGGTGAACGTACGCCGGAGGTGATCAACGCAATCATCGAGATACCTCTCGAAGGCATCAATAAGTATGAGTACGACAAAAAGCTGCACGTCTTCCGTCTCGATCGCAATCTCTACTCGCCCGTCCACTATCCCGGCGACTACGGCTTCATCCCTTCCACGCTAAGCGAAGACGGCGATCCGCTCGACGTCCTCGTGCTCGTCGACGCCGGCAGCTTTCCCGGCTGCGTGATGGAAGTGCGTCCTATCGGTCTGCTCGAAATGCTGGACCAGGGCATCGCCGACGAAAAGGTGCTCGCTGTCGGCAAAGGCAATCCCCGGTACACCGACGTCTGGAATTACTCCGAAATCTATCCGCACATCCTCAAAGAAATTACGCACTTCTTCTCGATCTATAAAGATCTGGAAGGCAAGCGTGTAGAAATCAAAGGCTGGCACGATGCAGCCTACGCTCGCGATAAAGTCGTTGAGTCCCACAAGCGTTTTCTCGATAATAAGCACGCTGAACAGGCTGCCAGAAAATAGTCTCAGAAGCGGGCATCGGCATCCACGCACATGCCCGCGTCAGGTTGCCACTTCTTCGGCAGCCGGTGTCACCGATCTCCGTCCCCATAATTTCCGCGAGAGCCAATAAAAGACCGGCCCGCACAACGCAATCAGCAATCCGAACGCGATCGATGGCATGTGCGCCATCCGCTCACCTCTCGCCGCGTAGATCGCATAGAAGATCAACAACACCGGTCCCGCGCTCACCATGCAGGCCGCCGCAGTATTGCCGGGAATGCGGAACGGTCTCTCCAGCCCAGGCTCCCGCACACGCAACGCAATCAACGCCGCAAACTCCAGCACCAGGCTTACTCCATACAGCATCAGGTCGATGGAAATCAGCCGTTCGAAGCTGAAGCTCAACGCCAGCGCCCACGCCAGGCCGCATAACAGGATCGCCACCCACGGACTCGATCTACGATTCCGCCGCGCCATCGACGCCGGCATCATGCCATCTTCCGCAAGCACGACCGGTAGCCTCGTATAGGACAGCACCAGGGCATTGAACATGCCGAAGCCATTGATAATGCCACCAATGACAATCGCAATGCCCAGCGCAGGACCCGCCAGGATTCGCGCTGCGTCCGCCCACGAGCCCGTCGAAAATTGGGAGATCGGAATACCCGCAGCCGCGATCGCACTGAGTGGAATGATGTACGACAAGGCCACTACTCCGGCAGTCGTCACCATCGCCAGTGGATAATTCCGCCGCGGATCCTCCACCTCCTGCGCTACCGTCGAAGCATTATCCCAGCCCATGTAATTCCACATCGCTACCAGCACAGCAGTCGTAAAGCTGCCCTCCGGTACCGCCTGCGCCATTGCCGGAGCATGATGCAGAAACCGCAGCCATCCCGCCCAGTAGCCTGCCCCTACGAGGACGGCAAAGGGAAGCAGCAGCAAAATAAACAGCGTCACCGCGCCACGGCCAACAGAACGCGCACCGCCAAGGTTCCAGAGGCAGCAGATCACCACCACCGTCACTGCCCACAACACACTGCGATGTCCCCCCGTCCATGCCGGCGCCAGCTTGCTGAGATACAGCACGGAAATCGTCGGGTAAATCGCCATGTCAAACACACTGGCACTCAGCGACAGCCACGCCTCCTGGTAGCCCCAGAACGGGCCGAAAGCACGCCGCACCCATACATAAAAGCCGCCCTCATCCGGCATCGCACTGGCAAGCTCGCCAATCATCAGCGTCGTCGGCAGGCTCCAGATAAATGGCAGCACCATCAGGATGACGAGAGCTCCCAGGTACCCGGCTCCTCCCAGGATGTCCTCGATCCCATACGGACCGCCCGAGACCATGAAGTAGGTCGCCGCAACCAATGGGATCAGCCGCAGTTTGCCCACAGAGCGAACCCTGTTCGAAAACTTTGTGGCAGCTTCCGGAACAGCAGAAATAGCGCCCGCAGAGTCAGGGCCCGGCATGAGGGGCATGCGAGAAATGTATCGAAAATTTCCGGCGCTACCGCAGCAAATTGAACGAAACCTGCAGATTGCTTTCCATGGCCCCATAGAACAGCGACGACCATGCGCACTGGACCGCTTCGGCTATAATGGCCCAAGCGCCGAACGCGGAGAGATGGCCGAGAGGCTGAAGGCGGCGGTTTGCTAAACCGTTATAGGGTCAAAAGCTCTATCGAGGGTTCGAATCCCTCTCTCTCCGCCACTCCATGCCTCCAGAATCCTGCGACCCGGGCCACGTCAACCTGATCGTCTGACTGGTTCCTTCCTGTCTTCCCGCCGTCGCGCCGGATCCGGCGAACTTCTACAAATCTTCCGACAGACACATGGTCGTTGAAGGTGACCAGGGGCACCCTAAGCGTGATCTATCCTCTTCCTCCACTTATGCAATATCTTCAGAGTCGCGCTCGCACACCTGCATAAAAGAAGGAGCCTCCGATCGCCCGCAAAGCAAGAATGCGCGATGTAGCAGACATGGCCGGTGTCGGAACCATGACCGTTTCGCGTGTGCTGAATTCCAGTGCCCGCGTTGCGGAGGAAACAAAAGAGCGCGTCTACTCCGCTATCAAGCAGCTTAACTACAAGCCAAATCTTGTAGCGCGTTCTCTCCGCCAGGCCAAGTCCAATTCTATCGGGCTCATCGTCCCCAATTTCTACGACCCCTTCTTCGCTACCTGTGCCCACGCCATCAGCCTTGTAGCCAAAAAACACCACTACTCAGTCAGCGTGACCACCAGCGATGAAGATGCCGCCATGGAATTTACAGAAGCCAACCTCATGGTGCTGAACCATGTTGAAGGACTGGCCGTCATTCCCGCCGCAATCGGCCGCTCCAGCCTCAATCGTCCCGAGTTCGAAGGCACACCCATCGTTACGCTTGATCGTCCCATTGCAGGACATAAATTCAACAGCGTTCTCGTCGAAAATCGAAAAGGCGCGCTCATAGCCGTCGAACATCTCATCGAGCACGGCCATCGACACATCGCCTATCTCGGCCTTTCTGAAAAGCTCTACACCCTGGACGCCCGGTACGGCGGCTACAGAAAGGCCATGTTGAAAGCCGGGTTGAAGCCGAGTCACCATTTCACCTGTGTCTCTGAAGCCCAGACACTCGCAATCATCCAGCATCAACTCTCAAGCCGCACGCCCGTCACCGCCTTCTTCATGGGGAACAACCTTGTCATGCGCCATGCCCTTCACGCGTTCTCCAGGCTGCGCCTGAATATTCCCCAGGACGTTGCCATCAGTGGCTTCGACGACTTTGAAATGGCCGACATCTTCAAGCCCGGCATTACAGTCGTGCAGCAGCCGGCACAGGAGCTTGGGCGCATGGCAGCCGAGCTTCTCTTCACCCGGCTGGCTGCAAAAGACGTCACCGAACCAGGCAGACGAATTGTCCTACCCGTTCAACACATCATTCGCGAATCTTGTGGCTGTAATCAGGTCTGAAGCTTCCCTCAGTCCTCCGTCACTCGTCGCGCGGCGATTGCCACTCCCCGATGTGCACATACTCGTACTCCGGAGGTGCTATGACGTTCTTCTTTCGTAACAGGAGCCGTCGCCAAATGCACTCGCCTCCCGAATTCCCGGACATACCATCAGGCCATGAACCGCCAACGTCCACCTGCATCTCTGCTCGTCGTTCCTGCCTACCAGACTGCCGAACTCGACCGGGTCTCAGAAGAAATCGGTGTGCCGGCTGAGCAATTGCTGCGCGCCGCAATCGATGCATGGCTCACCGCCCATGATCCGGGTTACACCAGCCGGAAACCTCCAACTACGCCCGCGCGGGTCATCCATTTTCCCGACAACGGAAGCCTATGGCATCCGGAAATGAGCTGACCACTTCACCCGACCTTAGCTGGGCCGCCGCGCGTCTGTGGCATGATGAATCGATCATCTTTACTTCGATTCACCAGGATCAGCCATGCGCAAGCTTGCCCTCCGTTCCGCGTCTGCAGGGAAGAAGAAATTCATCCTCACAATCCTCTGCATTCTCACCTGCGCGTTCCATGGCGCCACCACGGTCGCCGCACACGCTCAGGAAAAGTCGCAGGAGCCGGAAGAAAGCTACGTAAAATCCCACTACACCAAGTACGAATACCGCATTCCCATGCGCGATGGCGTGAAACTCTTCACCGCCGTCTATGTTCCGAAAGACCAGTCCACTGCCTGGCCCATCATGATGGATCGCACGCCCTACTCGGTCGCTCCCTATGGAGAAGACCAGTATCCGAAAACTCTTGGCCCCTCGGACGAGTTTGAAAAAGCCGGCTACATCTTCGTGTACCAGGACGTGCGCGGCCGCTACGAGTCCGAAGGCACCTTCGTCGAAATGCGTCCGCACATCGACAACAAGACTTCCTCGAAAGACGTCGACGACGCCTCCGACATGCACGACTCGGTCGATTACCTGCTGAAGCATGTACCCAACAACAATGGAAAAGTAGGCATCTGGGGCATTTCCTATCCCGGCTTCTATACCTCGGCCAGCATCATCGATTCGCATCCCGCCATCAAGGCAGCCAGTCCGCAGGCGCCTATGACGAACCTCTTCATGGGAGACGATGCTTATCACGGCGGCGCCTTCATGCTCGCAGCCAACTTCGGCTTCTACGCCTTCTTCCAGCCGCAGAAGAATCCCATTAGTGCCGCAGAATCTAAGAAAGTCATCCCTTTCGACTTCGGCACTCCCGATGGATACGAGTTCTACCTCAAGGCAGGTTCCACTGAAAACCTCGCAGCAAAATCACTCAAGAACGAACAATGGCTCTTCAACGATCAGCTTCACCACAACACATTCGACGACTACTGGAAAGCCCGCAACCTCGCTCCTCACATGCGCAACGTCAACTGTGCCGTCATGGTCGTGGGCGGCTGGTACGACGCAGAAGATCTCTCCGGTCCATGGAACACCTGGCAGGCCATCAGCAAGCTGAATCCCAACACAGTCAACACCATCGTCGAGGGACCCTGGGTCCACGGCGGGTGGGCTCGTTCCGACGGCGATCATCTGGGCGACGTCACATTCAACGCAAAGACAGCCGACTACTTCCGCAAGAACATCCAGTTCCCATTCTTTGAGCTCTACCTCAAGGGCAAAGGCGAGCCGTTGCCCAAGGCTTACATGTTCGAGACCGGCACCAATGTCTGGCGCAAATACGACGCCTGGCCGCCGAAGCCTGCCGAAGCAAAAACACTCTACTTCTACGCCGGCGGCAAGCTCTCCTTCGATCCCCCTGCCGCTGAAGATGGCGCCGCAGACGAATACATCAGCGATCCCGCCCATCCCGTGCCATTCGTCGGCTACACCACCGACACTGTTCCGCAGCGCTACATGGTCGACGATCAGCGCTTCGCCTCCCGCCGTCCGGACGTCCTGGTCTATGAAACCGACCCACTCACTGCGGACGTGACCATCGCCGGTCCCATCTCACCCATGCTTAAGATTGCCTCCAGCACTACCGACGCAGACTTCGTCGTCAAGCTGATCGATGTCTATCCCAACGACTATCCCGATGGACCCGAAGCCACAACCGGCAACAAGCGCATCCTCGGTCCCCCGCCATTGCTGATGGGTGGCTACCAGCAGCTATTGCGTGGAGAACCAATGCGCGCAAAATTCCGTGATAGCTGGGAAAAGCCAACGCCCCTCAAGCCCGGTCAGACAACCGACGTCAACTTCGTCATGCCCGACCTCGACCACACCTTCCGCCAGGGCCACCGCATCATGGTGCAGGTACAAAGCTCCTGGTTCCCGCTCACCGATCGCAATCCACAAACCTTCACCGACATCCCGACAGCCAAGCCCGCAGACTTCGTGAAGGCCACCGAGAAAGTCTTTCACTCAGCCGACGCAGCCTCGGGAGTCAAGGTCATGGTCATGCCGCAGCCTTAAGCAGGACTATTGATTCACGCCGCTCGCAAGAAATCCGCCATCCACAGCAACCACCTGGCCAGTCACGAATGAAGCTGCGTCAGAAGCCAGGTACACCGCTGTCCCGACGACTTCGTCGGTGTCGCCGAAGCGCCCCATAGGTGTGCGCATCAACAGCTCTTTACCTCGAGGCGTACTGTCCAGCAGCTCTGCATTCAGCGCAGTGCGAAACACCCCCGGCGCAATGGCATTCACCAGCACGCCTCGCTTCGACCACTCCACAGCAAGCGAGCGCGTTAGCGAAACCACCGCCGCCTTGCTCGCTGCATACGCTGCTACTTCATTCAACGCGACAAATGAGTTCAGCGAAGCGATGTTAATGATCCGACCATACCCGCGCTCCAGCATCGAAGTCCCGAACACCTGGCATGCCCGCAGCGTCCCGGTCAGGTTCGTATCGATGATGTCATTCCATTCATCTTCAGGAAACGTCAACGTCGGCGCCCGCTTGATCCGGCCCGCACAGTTCACCAGGATGTCCACCTTCTGAAATTCTGCGAGCACTGACCAGCACAGCTCTTCCAGCGACTTGCGGCTCGACACATCTGAAACAATCCGCAGCGTTCGACGTCCCAATGCTTCGATCTGCGCAGCCGCAGCATCCACCTGCTCTTTCCTTCTCGCCGTCGCTACCACGTCCGCACCAGCAGCAGCCAGCCCTCGTGAAATTGCCATTCCAATCCCGGATGTGCCTCCAATCACAACCGCGACACGTCCATCCAGTCGCAATGAAGTAGAAGGCGTCATAGCGCTGCCCCCCGACCCAGGAACAGCGGCGCTATATGCCGGTCGAAAAGATTCTCGGTCACATTGCGGGCAACGATCGCTTCATTCGTCTCCAGCAGATTCAGGTACCGATCACCCATCTTCGCCGCGACCTTGAAACCCACATGCAGCAGCTGTCGCAGACTCGCGTTATAGCTGCTCGACACCGGATCATGCCGAAGCGCGCCGGTAAACTCATCGGACGTCCAGCAGCCCACCTCTACCGGGGCAGGCAGCTTCTGCACATCGATATCGATCACCGTCGCATACGGCCCGGTGAGTTCCGCCCGATGCTCATAGGCTTGCTCGTAAATCTCCTTCGCCAGTGCCAGCCCCTGGCCGCCGGCTTCTGCCAGCCCGATCAATTCCTCGAGCCACGTCGTCCCCGCCGTCTTGATGTGCACACCCGCATCGAACTTCTGCAGCACCTGCCGCATCGGCGCATAAATTGAAAACTTGTCGCTCCCTGAGTGCACGCTTAACTTCAAATTCTCCGGCAGACCATATTGCTTCACCGCATAAGCAATCACAGCCACATCGTCGCTGAACTCTTTCTCAAACTGCTGCAGATCGCCGACGTAATCCACACCCTTGTTGAACCTGCCCGTGAACTTTGGAGCGATCGTCTGGATGGGAATCCCATGATCCGCAATGGCAGCCAGGATAATCAGCAACTCCGAAGGTGTCTGCGGCGCATCCGTCTCGTCCATCGAAATCTCTGTCACAAACGTCTCCGCACCCTTGGCCCGCGCGATCTTCCTGTAAATCCCAGCAGCACTTTCGACCGCCGCTAAATACTTCGCAGCCGCCGCAGCAAAAAAGCGCTCGTCAATCACTAGGGTTCCGACGCCTGCTATTTCGACCTCGCCCTTCAATTCAGGATGCCGATCACCGAAAGTCTTCAGCGACTCGGCCGCCGCCGCCCTGCCGATCTGGTCGGCAACATCCAGCGTGAAAAAATCGCACGGCTCCAAAAACCTGTCTACAGTCGTCAGGTTGATATGGTCGGCATCGCAGAAGTACGGCGTCTTCCATCCCGCCTTCTGGACAGCCGCATCCGCCGCAACCCGCGTCTCCGATGGCTCCGAATGGATAATCGTGTGCTCCCGATTGCTCTTGTTCCACACCGGACTTACCAGCACGCCTGCGTCCGCAGCCATCTGGCACGCCTTCAACTGCGCACTCGCCTGTCGCGCAAACCGGTCGCCCACACCAACCGAATACTTTGGAATCTTCAGCATCTGATACAAAAACTCCTTACCTTCAACCCTTCTCAGCTCATCACTGGTAAACATTTACTGATAGGGTCAAGACTCGTACGCTATTGTGACAGGTTGATGCGATGCCTGAACATGCCGGCATCCTGACCAGGAGGAAAGTCGTTGAAAGCCTTCCAGATCCAGGCTCCCGGTGTCGCCTCCATCGTGGACGTTCCAGATCTCACCGGCCTATCCAGCAGGGAAGTGCTGCTGCGAGTAAATCTTGTTGGCATGTGCGGCACTGACCTCTCCACCTTCCGCGGCGCAAACGCCATGGTTGCCTTTCCGCGCATACCCGGCCACGAAGTTGCCGCCACCGTCGTCGATGGAACACCAGACCTCGCTGCGGGCACCCAGGTCACTGTCTCTCCCTACACAGAATGCGGCTCCTGCCCAAGCTGTCTCCGCGCCCGCCCCAATGCATGTCAATTCAACCAGACCATGGGTGTTCAGCGCGACGGCGCCATGACCGAATACATCACCGTTCCACGCTCCCGCTTGTTCACTGCACAGCTGTCACTGCAGGAACTCTGCCTCGTCGAGCCGCTCACCGTTGGCGCCCATGCCGCGGCTCGAGGACGCGTCGCTCCCCAGGACATCGTTGCCGTCTTCGGCTGTGGAGGCATCGGACTCGGCGCCGTCGCCGCCTCGGCGTTTCGCGGCGCCACCGTCATCGCCATCGACGTCGACGACGCCAAACTCGACATCGCCCGAAAAGCCGGTGCCACTCACCTCATCCATTCCCAGCGCGAAGACCTCCATCACCGACTCGCCGAAATTACCAGCGGTCGCGGTCCGGACGTCATCATCGAAGCCATTGGTCTTCCCGCTACCTTCCGTGCCGCCGTCGAAGAAGTCGCCTTCACCGGCCGCGTTGTTTATATCGGCTACGCCAAAGAACCCGTCGCCTATGAAACGCGTCTCTTCGTTCAGAAGGAACTCGACATCCTCGGCAGCCGCAATGCCTTGCCAGGTGACTTCCACGAAGTCATCCGCATGCTTGAGGCAGGCACTTTCCCGGTGCGGGATGCCGTCAGCGCCATCGTCGCTCCGGCAGAAGCCGCTTCGTACCTGGAACAATGGAGCAGCACTCCCGCCAGGTTCACCAAGATCATGGTCCAGTTCGCCTGACTTGCAGAACTTGGCGCGAATAGCGTCTCATCCTTGCTGCATAAGTCAGCAGCAAAAACATCGCGCTGAATCACGGAGCAGATCACATGCACCTCGCCCCGCCGGGCCCCAATCCTTCCTCTTCCATTCCATCGGAGAGAACGACTTCTTCTGCGCCCGCCTCCATCTTCCCGGCCGGCTACCTGGTACCGTTCCTGCTCACCACCCTCATCTTCTTTGTCTGGGGTATGTCGAACAACCTCACCGACATCCTGGTGCAGCAGTTCCGCAAAACGTTCGCGCTCAGTCTTCTTCAGGCGCAGCTGGTGCAGACCGCAGTCTTCCTTGCCTATGGCACCATGGCCATCCCGGCAGCCCTGCTCATGCGCCGCTTTGGATACAAAGTCGGTCTGCTCACCGGCCTCATCGTCTTCGGCATCGGCACGCTCCTGTTCTGGCCTGCAGCCGTCATCGGACAGTACGCGCCCTTCCTCTGCGCGCTCTTCATCGTCGGCAGCGGATCATCTGTACTCGAGACTGCTGCGAATCCCCTCATCGCCCAGTTCGGCGATCCATCCACATCCGAACGCCGCCTTAATTTCGCACAGGCCTTCAATCCTCCCGGCACCATTACCGGTGTCCTGCTCGGCACCTGGTTCATCTTTTCCGGGATCGAAAAAACTCCAGCGCAGGTCGCGCAGATGCAGGCACAGGGAACCTATGCGGCCTACCTGCATAGTGAAATCCTGCGCGTGGTCCCCACCTATGTCGGTCTTGGCATCGCCGTGCTGGTGCTTGCCGCTCTTATCTGGCGCGCTCGCTTTCCTGCCGATCTCGACAGCCTGCATGACCATACCGAACTGCTCCCGGAAGCTCAGCATCGCGGCAGCTTTCGGCGCGTGCTCAGCAACCCTCACCTGACGCTCGCAGTGGTAGCGCAATTCTTCTACGTCGGTGCCCAGGTCAGCACCTGGAGCACACTCATCCCCTACATGCGCGCCTACACCTCTGCCAACGAACGCACCGCCGGCTACTTCCTGACCAGTACACTCGCAGCCTTTGCCCTCGGCCGTATCGTCTCGACCGCGCTGATGCGTCTCATCCCACCCGGCTCCATGATCGGCGTCTACTCCATCGTGAACATCCTCCTGCTGACCATCAGTATTCTTCATCCGGGCATGGCGGGCGCCTATGCCATCATCGCCACCAGCTTCTTCATGTCTGTGATGTATCCCACCATCTTTGCGCTCGGCGTCAAAGGCCTCGGCGTCGACACCAAGCTTGGTGGCAGCCTCATCGTCATGGCCATCGTCGGAGGCGCGATCTTCCCGCCGCTCATGGGCTGGATCACACGGCTCACCGGCAGCATTGCGCTTGGCTACAGCCTTCCCGCACTCGGCTACATCGTGGTCGCGCTTTACGCCTTCACCGCTCCCCGGCTTGGTCGCACCACCTCAACAAGCCCCGCTCAGCTCGCCTGACTGCCTATGGCCGCCTCGCCCGTAAACAACATCATCGACGCCCATCATCACCTCTGGCGCTACAACGCCTCCGACTACGCCTGGATCAGCCCGGACATGGCATCGCTTCAGCGCAATTTCCTGCCTGCCGATCTCGAGCAGGAGATGTCATCATGCGTCTTCGAAGATCAATCCCGCATAACCGGCTCGGTTGTTGTCCAGGCCAGGCAGTCGATCCAGGAAACACAGTGGCTGCTCGATCTTGCCGATGCCACGCCATCGATACTCGGAGTCGTGGGATGGCTGCCTCTGCTCTCGCCGTCTCTTCCCGATCTGCTGAAAGCCTTCGTCTCCCACACTCGGCTTAAAGGGGTACGGCATGTCGTGCAGGACGAGCCTGACGACAACTTTCTGCTCCGTGAAGACTTCAACCGCGGCATCGATCATCTGCTCGATACCGGCCTCGTCTACGACATCCTGATCCATCAGCATCAACTGCCGCAGGCAGCCCGGTTCGTAAGGCGTCATCCACAGCAGGCTTTCGTTCTGGATCATCTCGCCAAGCCGCTCATCCGCGCAGGCTCGCTCCAGCCATGGCAGGACAACCTGGAGCGACTTGCTCAGAACCCGAACGTCTCCTGCAAGCTTTCCGGCCTGGTCACCGAAGCAGACTGGTCAAACTGGACCCCGGAACAATTGGAGCCCTGCCTCGATGCAGCTTTCAGATTCTTTGGTCCTGACCGCCTGCTGGCAGGGTCGGACTGGCCCGTCTGCCTGCTCGCTGCCGGATACCGGCAATGGTGGACCCTGCTCGCAGAGTGGACCGGCAAACTGCCGCACTCGGACCGCCGGAAAATCCTCTCCAGCAACGCACGGCGCATCTACCGGCTTGCGTGATGCCAGAGGTTAAAGACCTTTCAGGCTTCATCCGATAAACCCGGCAGGGTTCAACACACGATCCCTCGGAGAAAGAACAATGAAGAAGATGATGAAGGCTTGCGAGATATTCCTGCATGATGATTCTGGGCAGAACCTGATCGAATACGCGCTGGTTGCCGGCATCATCGGACTCGGCGCCGTGGTCGCGATGACCAGTCTCGGGACGAAGATCAGCGCCGCATTCACAACCATCGGCAGCACGTTGACCAGTGCAATCTAACGTCGGTTTGGGGAAGATCCAGGTCTATCCCGGCGGAGACTATGCCGATAAGTAGCGTGGATCTTCCACAGCTCGTAGAAAGCTCGCACGAAATCCAGCGGACCGACCTTCGATCCGGCCACGTCCTCCCAGCTCGGTAGTGCGCTCTCATAGATCGCACTGCTGCCATGGTCAGGTTCACTGTCGTGGAGTGCGAGATAGCGTGCCAGGATCTCGACGTCGAAAATCCATCTCGACTGGAACGGCTTGGCAAGAATCTGCCTGAACTCTGGCGTGATGCGAAACAGCTTCGCTCCGCACTGCGTGTCATAGATAGGCAGATGAAGGATCAGTGAGACCACAGTCGCGAAGGTGCGTCCTAAATAGTGGCGTACCGGCTTCCGATGAATAAAGTGGCCAAGCAGTCGCACCCGCGACCCAAACACCATCGCCAGCGTCGGTTTGTTCCGCAAATGTCGCAGCAACTGCTCGATCGCCACCAGCGGCGTCGCTAGATCCGCGTCCCAGAACCCTGTCACGCCGTCAGCATCCATCTCAATCGCCCGCAGCATGCCCGCCCGCACGGCCTCCGCCTTGCCCCGGTTAGGCTGCTGATCCATGACAAAAATCCGCTCAGGCTCACGCGCTCTCAAGCTTTCCAGCACAGCCAGCGTCGCGTCCCGGCTGCCATCATTCACAAACAGGAATCGAACCCGCTCTACCGTCGCCAGGTACCGGAGGAACAGCTCCGGCTTCAGCCGCGCAGCTTCGTTGTAGCAGGGAACCACGACCGTGCACCAGGCGTCGGGCAGCTCTCCAGGCGGGCTGTCAGCTGCCGCATGCTCCATTCAACCCCGCCTCTTTCGTACTAACGCCGACCGCATCATCAGCATAGTATCTCTTGGCCCGCAACCCTTGGTCCTGGACGCAACAAGGCGCCACGCAGTTCCCACCGCGCCAAATGGCTTATCGTCTTCTGCTGAACTGGCCATGCCGTCAATGCTACCCTCGAAGTCTGACCACCTATGAACGAAAAGCTATTCCAATCCGCAGGCCCCGCAGCCTCCGCGGTAGTGTCGCCCGCCGATCCTCAGATACAGGCCAGCGCTCCCGGTAAACTCACAGGCGCCCAGCGCTTCGTTCGCGCCTGCCTGCGCCAGCCAGTCGATTTCACGCCCGTATGGTTCCTCCGCCAGGCCGGTCGCTACATGCCGGAATACCAGGCAGTCCGCCGTCATCACTCCCTGCTCGACATCTGCAAGAAACCCGAGATCGCCGCCGAAGTCACCATCACCGCAGCCGAAAAACTCGACGTCGACGCCGCCATCATCTTTGCTGACCTCCTGCTGCCCTTTGAATGCATGGGCGTCCCCTTCGAGTTCCGCGCCGGCGAAGGCCCTGTCGTCGACCATCCAATCCGCTCAGCAGCCGACATCGACCGCCTCGTCACCGACCGCTCCGCCGAGCTGGGCTACGTCGCCGAAGCCATTCGCAAAGTCTCCGCCCACTTCCAGGATCGCCTCGGCATCATCGGCTTTTGCGGCGCGCCCTTCACCCTCGCCAGTTACATGATCGAAGGCGGCGGCTCCCGCAACTGGATCGAAACCAAGACCCTCATGTACCGCGATCCCATCGCCTGGCACACGCTTCTCGAAAAACTCAGCACCGTTCTCGTCGCCTATTGCCGCCAGCAGGTCGAAGCCGGCGCCGACGTCATCCAGATCTTCGACAGCTGGGTCGGCTCGCTCTCGAACGAAGACTATCGCGACTACGTGTTGCCCGTAACTACCGCCCTTGTCCGCCAGGTCCAGTCTCTCGGCGTTCCCGTCATCTACTTCGGCGTCGACACCGCCAGCCTGCTGCCCGCCATGCGCACCATCGGTGCCGATGTCATTGGTCTCGACTGGCGTGTCCCGCTCGACCGCGGCTGGAGCGATCTCGGCTACACCACCGCCGTCCAGGGCAACCTCGATCCCATCACGCTCTTCGCCCCTCCTGATGTCCTCCGCAGCCGCGTTCACGCCGTGCTGCAACAAGCCGCCGGTCGCCCCGGCCACATCTTCAACCTGGGCCACGGCATCGTCCCCGGCACTCCCGTAGAAAACGTACAACGCGTCGTCCAGTATGTCCGCGAATTCGGAGGCGAACACCATGCCTGATGCCACCACAGAAAACCTGGCCATCCTTCTCCTTGCCCACGGCACGCCTGAAGAGCTGAACGAAATTCCCGAATACCTCAGCAACGTCACCGGCGGCCGTCCCATGCCGCAGCATGTCATCGATGAAATCACGCATCGCTACGGCCTCATCGGCAAGAGCCCGCTCACCATCCTCACGCTGGAGCAGGGCCGCCTCCTCAGTCAATCCACCGGCCTGCCCGTCTACGTTGGTATGCGTAACTGGAAGCCGTACATTCCTGAAGTCGTCGCACAGATGCGCGCCGATGGCATCCAGCGCATCATCGCCATCTGCCTCGCTCCGCAAAATTCGCGCACCAGCGTCGGTCTCTACCGTCGCTACCTCATGGCCGCAGCCGACGGCCTGGAGATCGATTTCGTCGAAGGCTGGGCCGATCACCCACTGCTCTCTGAAGCTTTTGCCGATCGCCTCCGTGCCGTCTGGCATCCTGACCTTCCCGTGCTGTTCACCGCGCACAGCGTGCCCTGCCGCACCATCCAGGCCGCCCAGCCGCCCGCTCCCGACGCCCCGCAGGTCCTCCCACTCAAGCCAACCAACGACCCCGATCCATACCCGCTCGACGCCAAGCGCACAGCCAGAGACGTAGCCGCAAAATTCCACTCCGCCGGCCTGACTCCCGACAAGTGGTTCTTCGCCTTCCAGAGTCAGGGCATGTCCGGAGGCCCGTGGCTCGGTCCAGCCGTTGAAGATACCTTGACCGCCCTCAAGGCAGCAGGACACTCTGAAGTCGTCATTCAACCCATCGGGTTCCTCTGCGATCACGTGGAAATCCTCTACGACATTGACATCGGCTTCCGCGAATTTGGAGACTCCATCGGCCTTAAAGTCTCGCGACCCGAGTCTCTCAACAGTTCGCCTATCCTCATCGAGGCTCTGGCCGAAGTCGTCAAAACCCGCCTTGCCCGCCTCTCTGAAAACGTGCAGTCCGTCGCAGTCGCATGAATCAGGCTGTTCGCGTCGGACCACGGCGACGCATCGCCATCATCGGCGGCGGTCTGAGCGGCCTGACCGCCGCCTTTCAACTCGCAACCCGTCATCCGGACCACGCCTTCACCCTGTTCGAAGCGACCAGCCGTGTAGGCGGCATCGTTGACACCATCCGCGAACAGGGCTTCACCATCGAAGCCGGCCCCGACTCCTGGGTCACCGAAAAACCCTGGGCACGCGAACTCGCCGAAGAACTCGGCCTGGCTGACGACATCCTTCCCTCCAACGATCAGAAGCGTCGCACCTATATCGCGCGTGACCGCTCTTTGTTACCCATGCCGGACGGCCTGCGCATGATGGTCCCCACCCGCTGGGAACCTGTCCTGCATTCGCCGCTGCTCTCCTGGGAAGCACGTCTCGCCTACCTGCGCGAACCGAAACAGGCGGCAGCTCTGAAAGCGAATTCTCTCGACTCCCGCGGCCCCGACGCGGATGAATCCGTAGCTGACTTCGTCCTCCGCCACTTCGGTCCGGAAGTCTCAACCACCCTCGCCGGTCCGCTGCTCTCCGGTGTCTTCGGCGGCGACATTCAGAAGCTCAGCGTCCGCGCCGTCATG
This sequence comes from uncultured Ktedonobacteraceae bacterium, assembly GCA_964657395.1. Classification (GTDB taxonomy): domain Bacteria; phylum Acidobacteriota; class Terriglobia; order Terriglobales; family Acidobacteriaceae. The sequence goes on along the minus strand of CAZZUX010000018.1, from coordinate 26,324 downwards.
GCGCCCTTCGTCCGCATGGAGGCCGAGCACGGCAGTCTCATCGAAGCCTTTCGCTTCTCCTCGCAGACACAAAAATCAGTAGTCTTCACCACGCTGCGCTCCGGATTAGGAACTCTCATCCAGGCGCTCCTTGCTCGGCTGCCCGCAGACGCAATTCAACTCAACACACCTGTCACCGCAGTCGAGCGAAACGAACACGGCTGGATCGTCACCTCCGCTGCAAAGATTGAAAATTTCGATTCGGTCCTGCTTGCAACCCCGGCCCACATCACCCGGCAGCTCCTTTCCTCCATGCACGAATCAGCAGCAGACTCCATCGCTGCTCTGCTACCACTCGCAGCATCGTCCGCACTCGTTGTCGCTTTAGGCTTCACTCAGCAGAAGGCGCAGCGTCTGCGTATCCCGCAGGGTTTCGGCTTTCTCGTTCCACAGCCGACTGCCTCCGATCAACGACGCTCCCATACCGCGCCCGCCACTTTGCCCGGCCTTATGGCATGCACCTTCGTCGATCAGAAGTTTCGCCATCGCGTTCCTACCGGCGGCGTGCTCCTCCGAGGCTTCTACGGCGGAGCAGCCGCAGAGCAACTGAACGCTCTCTCGCATGATGAACAAGTCCAGCACACCCGCACACAGCTCTCCCAACTTCTCGGCCCTCTTCCTGAGCCCGATGTTCACCACGCTCAGCATTGGCCTCTCTCGCTGCCGCAGTATCACGTCGGCCACGTGCACCGTATGAAGGAAGCAGAAACACTGCTGTCCCGCCTGCCCGGCCTCCGCCTCATCGGCAATGCCTACCATGGCGTCGGTCTTCCTGACCTGGTCCGCGACGCACGCAGTGCCGTCGGGTCTATAGTCGAACCAGCCCTCACTACCCGACATTCCTGATGCAAAGCACACAACCGGAGAAGATCCGGAACAATCGTGCTTCAGAAGCAATGCTCTAATTTTTCTGCAATGAAAGTCAGCTTCCGCATCTTCTTTCGCAGGGCTACTCTTAGCCGTCTCACTATGAAAGAGTTAGGTGTCCTGCAAAGCGAAGGCCGGGCGACACCATAAATGCCAGACGCAAGGTGGAGATGAAGCGAACTCGCAAGAAAGTCATCATTGTAGGCGCTGGACCGGGTGGTCTGGCTGCGGCAATCCTGCTCGGGCACTCTGGTCTGGATGTCACCATCGTCGAAAGCCGCGGCACCGTGGGCGGACGCACCTCGACCATCGAGCAGCAGGGATTCAAGTTCGACACCGGACCCACCTTCTTCCTGTATCCGCGCGTGCTTCGCGAAATCTTCGCAGTCGCGGGCCGCGATCTCGACCGCGAAATTCCCATGAAGCGGCTCGACCCTCAATACCATCTGGTCTTCGGCTCAGGCGGCGAACTGCTCGCTACTCCCGACATCGATCGCATGGAGCGCGCCATTGCTGCCGTCAGTCCGGAAGATGCTCCACGCTTCCGTAGCTTCCTCAATGACAATCGCGACAAGCTGGAACGCTTCATCCCGTTCCTCGAATCGCCATTCGAAAGCTGGCGTGACCTGGCTAAGGTCAGCATGTTGAAAATGCTGCCCCTGCTCAAGCCATGGCGCTCCCTCGACAGCGACCTGCGCACCTACTTCAAGGACGAACGCATCCGTCTCGGTTTCAGCTTCCAGTCAAAGTACCTCGGCATGTCCCCGTTCACATGCCCAAGCCTGTTCAGCATCCTGTCGTTCCTTGAATACGAACACGGCGTCTTCCATCCCATCGGCGGCTGTGGCGCGGTCACTCGTGCCATGGCACGCGTCGCTCGTGACCTGGGCGTCAAAGTCTTCCTCGATGAGCCCGTTCAGCAGGTCTACTTCGACGGCCAGAAAGCCACGGGAGTTCGCACCAGCCATCGCACCCTTGAAGCCGATGCAGTCGTCATCAATGCCGACTTCGCACAGGCCATGCAGCGCATGTTGCCCGCAAGCGTGCGTCGCCGCTGGACCGATCGCAACATCGAAAGTAAGAAATATTCCTGTTCCACCTTCATGCTCTATCTCGGCATAGATGGCGGCTACGACAACGTACAGCACCACACCATCTATCTAGCCAAGGATTACCAGCAGAACCTCCGCGACATCGAGCAGGCTCATGTCCTCTCCAAAGATCCTTCGTTCTACGTGCAGAATGCCTGCGTCACCGATCGCACCCTTGCACCCAGCGGCATGAGCACCCTGTACGTACTGGTCCCGGTTACACATGAAACACCGAACGTCGACTGGAAGCAGGAGAAGGATCGTTTCCGAGCCCTGGCCATCCGCCAGCTGGAAAAGATCGGCATCACCGACCTCGAACGTCGCATCCGGGTAGAAAAAGTTTTAACTCCCGCCAGCTGGAACACCGAGTTCGCTCTTCATCGTGGTGCCACCTTCAGCATGTCTCACAACCTCATGCAGATGCTTCACAAGCGTCCTCACAATCGCTTCGAAGATGCCGAGGGCGTCTACCTCGTCGGTGGAGGAACCCATCCCGGCAGCGGTCTTCCCGTTATCTTCGAATCCGCACGCATCACTTCACGCCTGCTGCTTGAGGACATGAAGATTCAGCCGGACTGGAGCTTCGAATCGCCGCTTGCCGAAGCCGTGTGCGAAGCAGCATCCTAGTGAGTATGTCCGTTCCGGAATTGCTTCCGTCTCGTGACGCAGACGCCATTCACTTGGCACTGGGACAGGCGCGGGCAGCCCAGCAGGCCTGGTCACACGTACCTGTCACTGATCGGTTGGCCGTTCTCCAAAAGTCCCGCCATCTGATCGCCGAAAACTGTCGCGCCCTTGCAGCCAGCGTTCCCGGCCGGGATCCTGCACAGGCCGGTCCGCGACCCTCATTCCAGCCCGATGGTGTTCAACCCATCTCGGCTTCGGCGCGCGCTGGCGGCCTTCCTCGCAATCTCGCCGACACCCTTATCGCTGAGGTCCTTCCCCTGGCTGAAGCTGCGCGTTTTCTTGAACGCGAAGCCGCATCCATTCTTTCTCCAAAGGACCTCGGTCGCCGCAATCGGCCCTGGTGGCTAGGCGGTGTGGAAGCTCGCGTCGAACGCGTACCCTTCGGCGTCATCCTCATCATTGCGCCGTCAAACTATCCTCTCTTCCTGCCCGGCGTCCAGGCGATGCAGGCGCTCGCGGCCGGCAATGCAGTTCTCTGGAAGCCTGCTGCTGGCTGCAGCATGACAGCAAAATTCTTCGCTCGATTGATGACCCAGGCTGGTCTCCCGGATGGCCTCCTGCACATCCTTGAAGACACACCGAAAGCCGGCATTGAAGCAATGCGCGCCGGCGTTGAGAAAGTCTTTGTCACCGGTCATGAGGAGACGGGTCGCTCCGTCCTCCAGGAGCTCTCAAATACTCGTACTCCCTCTGTCATGGAACTATCAGGATGCGATGCCGTCTTCATCCTTCCTGGTGCGGATCTGGATCGTGTTGCTCATGCGCTGGCCTTTGGTCTGCGCCTTAATGGATCGGCCACCTGCATGGCGCCGCGGCGAGTCTTCGCCTCTGCATCGGACACGCAGAAGATTCTTTCGCTGCTGCTCCCCATGCTTTCCAGCACACCGCCGGTTCCTGTTCCCTTGCAAGTGCGCAGCCTTCTCGACACCCTTCTGCAGGATGCTGGCCAGCTCGGGGCCACCATCACCCGCGATGGCCGCGCAGCAGATACGGATCAGCTTTCTGCCACTATTGTCACCGCCGTCCCTTCCCGCGCCGCTCTACTTCGCACCGACATCTTCGCGCCGGTGCTCTCCTTCTGTCCTGTGGCAGATGAGAACGAAGCGCTGGCCTCCAATGCAGTCTGTCCATACGCACTCACCGCGGCTGTCTTCGGCTCACCGGATGCCGCAAAGCTCTTTGCCGCGGAACTTCGCGTCGGGACCGTCCTCATCAATGACCTCATCGTCTCGACGGCTGATCCGCGCATCTCCTTCGGTGGCCGGGGCGCCAGCGGCTTCGGCGTCACCCGCGGCTCCGAAGGTCTGCTGGAGATGACTGCCGTGAAAACTACGCTGCATCAGCAAAGTCGCAGTCTGCGCCCGTATGCGGCCACCGGCGCTCCGCACGAACCATTCTTTGCAAGCTACATCCAGGCAGTGCATTCAGGCAGCCTGGCGCGAAGATTCAAAGCCTTCAGACAGCTTCTTTCCGCCGCTAAGCGGGTCGAGAAATGAAAGTTTCGCAACATGAGGAGTCAGCAATGCGAGTAGCAGTGATTGGTTCAGGCCTCGGCGGTCTCTCCGCAGCCTGTGTCCTGGCAGCACGAGGATACGACGTAGAAGTCTTCGAGAAAAATGAATGGCTCGGCGGGAAAGCAGCCGTCCTGCATCAGGGCGGATTTCGCTTTGACATGGGTCCGACCATCCTCATCATGCCGTCCGTCCTGCAGCGCGTCTTTGCCGAATCCAAACGCAACATGCACGACTACCTCGACCTCGTCCGCCTCGATCCCCAATGGCGTTGCTTCTTCGAAGATGGCAACGTCATCGACCTGAAAGACGATCAGCAGGAGATGGCCGACTCTCTAAACGCGAATGAACCGGGCATGGGACAGCGCTACACAGAGTTCATGAACCTCTCGCAGCAGCTCCACGGCATCTCGGACCGCTTCTTCTTCTGGCGCTCCATCGGCGGCATCGGCGACACCTTCAACTTCTCCGGCAGCTTTAACGCAGCCGTTCTCAAAGACGTCATGCGCATGCGCATGGGCAGCACCGTCGGCGGCACCATCCGCAGCTTTATCAACGATCCCAACATCGCGCAGATGCTCGATCACATGGTCCAGTACGTCGGCTCCTCTCCGGACGCCTCGCCCGCCATCCTCTGCTCCATCGGCAACATGCAGGCACAGGAGGGAATCTGGTACCCCATCGGCGGTACCCGCGCTGTCCCCGAAGCGCTCGTGAAACTCGGCGGCGAACTTGGCGTCCGCTATCACACCTCGACATCCATCGACCGCATCCTGGTGGAGTCTGAAAAGGTAACAGGCATAGTAGCAAATGGCGAGCCTCTGCCCTTTGACGCCGTCGTCTCGAACGAAGACGCAGTGCGCACCCATCGCGAGTTGCTTGGCGGCGAGGTCGCAGAGAACTTCGACAGCAAGCGGAACTACGAGCCCGCCTGCTCCGGCGTCGTCCTCTACCTCGGCCTCAACAAGCGCTACGATCATCTCGCTCATCACGACTTCGTCTTCTCCCGCGACCCCCACGAAGAGTTCCACCACATCTACGACCTCGGCCAGCCAGCGCCAGACCCCACCTGCTACCTGGCCTCAACCACCCGCACCGATCCCGCCACTGCTCCCGAAGGCGGCGACGCGCTCTACGTCCTCGTCCATACGCCCTATCTGCGCCGCGGCCACGACTGGAGCAAGATGTTCCCCGAATACCGTCAGGTCATCCTCGACAAGCTCAAACGCACCGCCGGTCTCACCGACATCGAAGACCGCATCGTCTTCGAGCGCGCGCTCACTCCCGTCGACATCCACGAACGCTACAAGGTCCTGAACGGCGCTATTTACGGCATCTCCAGCCACGGCAGGTTCACTGGAGCCTTCAAGCCCGCCAATGCCAGCAGGGAAATCGACGGTCTCTTCCTCGCCGGCGGCGCGGCTCATCCGGGTCCCGGCATGCCCATGGTCCTCATGAGCGGATGGATCGCCGCAGACGCACTCGACCAGCGTTACCGCGGCGCCGAGCAGGCCGGCTCAGCCAGAAAAGAAGCAGAGGAACTACTGACAACCGCCGGATAGGATTACGCTGGGACCATGATGCGCGAATCCAGACGAGCGAGTCCCGTTGAGCAGATTACGATGAGCGCATTAGCAGAAAACACGGCAACGCCCGTCAAGCCTCAGCGATCACACGCGGCCCTTACGCCGCCAGTAATCGCGAAGCGATCCCTGGCGCTCTTCGAGCTCTATCTCTCCTGGTTCGTACCCCGTCATTTCCACGCGCTTCGCATCACCAATGCGAAGCGCTTTCCGTCCGCTGCGCATCCGTTGATCGTCTGCATCAACCACGCTTCGTGGTGGGATCCCATCCTCATCTTGCTGCTGACGCGCCATCTCGCCCCCGGCCGCTTTGCCTTCGCTCCCATGGAAGCAGCAGCCCTCGAGCACTACGGCTTCTTCCGCAAGCTGGGTGCATTTCCCGTCGACAATACCTCCATACGCGCTGGCACCCACTTCCTCCGGCAGGCCGCCGCTGTCCTCTCAGGTCCCAGCTCCATTCTCTGGATGACACCCGAAGGAAAATTCACTGACCCGCGACAACGCCCGCTCGCATGGAAGTCCGGCACCGCCGCACTCACGCGCCATATTGGCGACTGTACCGTCGTCCCGCTCGCCATCGAGTACATCTTCTGGGACGAACGTCTGCCTGAAGTCCTCTGCAATATCGGAGAACCGATTCACTTCACCTCTGCCGACACCTCGACTACCGAGCAGCGCTCCGCACTTCTGCAGAAGGCCATGACCCTTCACCAGGATGAGCTTGCCAGCCTCGCCGCCACACGCGACGCCTCACACTTCGGTCCTGTCTTCGCCGGTCGGGCTGGCGTCAGCCCCGTCTACAACCTATGGCTGCGTGCGAAATCCATCTTCTCGAGACGACCCTACATCGCAGAGCACAGCGCGATCGCACCGAAATGATGCCGCCCTTTCTGGCTCACGCCTCTACGCTCGACCAGGTAGCTTTCTGGTCTGCGACCATCCCCGCCGTCCTCTTCTGCTGGAATCTGTGTTTCTTCCGCCGTCCGCCCGCTCGAACAGTCTCCACGCATCCCCCCGCCATTTCAGTCCTCATCCCCGCTCGCAATGAAGAGAACAACATTGCGGACGCAGTCGAAGCCGTGCTCGCCTCGCGAGGCGTTCATCTCGAACTCTTCGTGCTCGACGATGCTTCCACCGACCGCACCGCCGCAATCGTGAATACCTTCGCCGCCGCCGATCCGCGCGTCCACTGTGTCGCAGCACCGCCCCTGGCTCACGGCTGGGCAGGCAAGGCGCATGCCGCCCATGCGCTCGCCGGTCTCGCTACCTGCGAAACCTTCTGCTTCATGGATGCGGACGTCCGCATCGCTCCCGACGCGCTCGCACGCATGGCTGCCTATATGCAACAGACACAGTCAGACATGATCAGCGGATTCCCCGAAGAGATCACCGTCACGCCACTGGAATGGCTGCTGCTCCCGCTCATTCACTTTCTTCTGCTCGGCTTTCTGCCTTTTATCGGATTGCGCTACACGCGTATGGCCGCCTTCGGCGCAGGCTGCGGCCAGTTCATCATGACCACAAGGCGCGGCTATCAACGAACGGGCGGCTACGCCAGTGTCCGCACCACCATGCACGACGGCATCGTTCTATCCAAACTCTTCCGCCAGCATCACCTCCACAGCGACGTTGCCGATCTCACCGGACTCGCCACCTGTCGCATGTATAACAGCGGCAGTGACGTATGGCAGGGACTTACCAAAAACGCCACCGAGGGCATTGCCGCGCCCGGCCGCATCGTCCCCTTCACGCTGCTTCTTCTGTGCGGCCAGGTCCTGCCATGGCTGCTTCTGCCTTATGCCCTGTACTCACACATCGGCGTTATCGCGCTCCTGCTGGCCTGCACAGCCTCACTGTTGCCGCGCATCATCTCCATCTTCCGCTTCCGTCAGAAAGCTGTCGGTGCCATCCTGCATCCCGTCGGCATCCTCATCTTCCTCGCGCTGCAATGGACAGCTCTGCTGCGAAAACTTCGCGGCACGCCTGCTACCTGGAAGGGAAGAGCGTTCGAAGTAGGCTAGCTACAGCGCTCTACTCTTCGGCCACGATCCGCATACTCAAATCGACCGCAATCGCAGAGTGCGTCAAAGCGCCCGACGAAATAAAGTCCGGACCCGCCAGCGCATACTCGCGTATATTCTCCAGCGTGATGCCACCCGACGCTTCAATCGGTATCGTCAGGCCGCGTTCCCTCACCTTTGCAATCGATTGCTTCACCTTCTCCGGACTCATATTGTCCAGCAGCAATGCCTCCGCTCCGCCATCCAGTGCCTGCTGCAACTCAAGCTCAGTCCGCACTTCCACCTGGATGCGTTGCCCCGCCTTCCGCAGCCGGAACGCACGCTCCAGCACCTTCGGAATGCCGCCTCCAAGCGAAATATGATTGTTCTTGATCAAAATGCCGTCCGACAGGTCCAGCCGATGATTCTGACCGCCGCCGCAGAGCACCGCATACTTATCAAAGAGCCGCAGACCGGGTACCGTCTTCCGCGTATCCAGCAGCTTCGCCTGCGTACCCTGCAGCTTATCGGCGTACTGGCGCGTAATCGTCGCAATGCCGCTCATGCGCTGCATCAGGTTCAGGATCACTCGCTCGCACGCCAGGATGACCCGCGCATTGTGCCGGATCACCGCCAGCGGCTGGCCCTTCTTCACCCGCACACCATCAAAGATCTCTGGGTGGTGAATCACTTCGAATCGTCCCGACTGCTGTTTGTCCAGCCGCGCGAAAATTTCCAGGAAACGCGGGATCGCTCCCAACCCGGAAACAATACAATCCTGCTTGGCAAGAATCGTTGCGGATGCCCGCAGCGATGGATCGATCGTGACCGCCGTCGTCACGTCCGTCATGGCGTGATCTTCGATCAGGGCCTGCTCCAACACAGTCTCTATGCGCTTGCTCTTCCAATCCATATCGCTATCCAGTCTGCCTCTTTATACCAGTCCATCCAATGCCGCCCGCGTCTTCGGGATCAGCTGCGCGAGTTCCGCAGCACGCTTGCGTAATCCTTCCACCACGTTGGCAGGCGCCTTACCCAGGAAGGCTTCGTTGCCGAGCTGTCTTTGCGCATTGCCCTCTTCCTTCTCAAGCCGCACCAGTTCCTTGGTCAGCCGTTCGCGCTCCGCCACCACATCAATCTGTTTTTCATAAAGGATCGCCACATCGAAGTCAGGCGTAGACCGCAGCACTGCTCCATCCGCAAAGCCTTCCACCAGCTCCATTCGAAGCACACGGGCAAGCCGTTCCAGCATCTCGATGTTTGAGCGAACGACCGTCGCCGTCTTATCGGAAGTGCGCACCACGATCGGCACTGCTTCTTTCTCCGGCACGCCGCTCGCCCGGCGAAGATCTCTCACCGCCACGATCAACGATTGCAGCGACTCCATCGCAGCTTGGTCGCCAGGCTGCACCGACAGCACATTCCCCGCAGGGTAGCGGCTCAACGCGATCGACTTGAATGGAGCAGCACCCTCATACAAAGCGTGCCACAATTCTTCCGTCAGAAACGGCATGAATGGCGACAGCATCCGTAGCGCAGCCTCAAACACTCCTAGCAGGATCGTCAACGCCCGCTTGGTCTTTTCGTTGTCGGCACCTTCAGCGAAGTTCAGCCGGATCTTCACGACCTCTAAATACCAATCGCAGAAATCTCCCCAGAAAAATTGGTAGATCGCATTGGCCGCCACATCAAAGCGATACTCCTTCAATGCCGCATCAACAGTGCTCGCTGTCGCATCCAGCCGCGACACAATCCATCGTGCATCCAGCGTGTCGCCCGACCCCGCCACCAGCGCCGCAGGCAGCGAAGAAGCAGGCACCACGATCCCCGCCTCCGCCGCCCGTTCCACCTGCATAAACACAAACCGTGCCGCATTCCATATCTTGTTCGCAAACGCGCGATAGCCCTCGGTCCGCTCTTCACTGAACGCGATATCCGTTCCCGGCGAAGCCATCGCCGCCAGCGTGAACCGAGTCGCATCCGTGCCGAAGCGCGCAATCGTATCCAGCGGATCAATCACGTTGCCCTTCGTCTTCGACATCTTCTGCCGATCGGCATCCCGCACCAGGGCGTGGATATACACCTCGCGAAACGGCACTGCATCCTTCAGCGTGCGCGCCGTTCCATCCGCCATCGGCATATCCAGCATGAAGTGGCAGCCGAACATGACCATCCGGGCCACCCAGAAAAATAGAATGTCGAATCCCGTCACCAGCAGCTGTGTTGGATAAAACACTTCCAGGTCACGCGTCTGTTGCGGCCAGCCGAACACCGTAATCGGCAGCAGACCTGACGAAAACCATGTATCCAGCACATCAGTTTCCTGTGTCAGCTGCGTGCTCCCGCAATGCGCGCACTTCGCAGGCGTCTCCCGCGCCACCGTCACATCTTGGCACGCTCCACAATGCCAAGCCGGAATCCGATGTCCCCACCACAACTGGCGCGAAATACACCAGTCGTGAATATTGCGCATCCACTCGAAGTACGTCTTCTCGTACTGCTCCGGAATTATCCGGATGTGACCTTCCTCTACTGCCGCTATCGCCTTATCCGCAAGCGGCTGGATCTTCACAAACCACTGCATCGATAAACGCGGCTCAATCACGTCGCGAGAGCGCTGACACCTGCCGACAGCATTGGTGTGTTCCTTTACTTCCACCAGCGCGCCGCTCGCTTCCAGATCAGCAATCATCTGCTTTCGTGCCTCGAAGCGATCAAGCCCCGCATACTTGCCCGACGCAGCATTCATGTGCGCCGTCTCATCCATCACGCTGATCGACGGTAGATCATGTCGCTTACCAAGCGCGAAATCATTCGCATCATGCGCCGGCGTAATCTTCACCGCGCCCGTGCCGAACTCCGGACTCACCCACGTATCCGTCACAATCGGAATCATCCGGCCCGTCACCGGCTCCACCACCTTCATCCGGTGGAACGCCTGGTAGCGTGGATCGTCCGGATGCACCGCAACCGCAACGTCACCGGGCATCGTCTCCGGCCGCGTTGTCGCCACCGTGATCGCCTCGCCAGTTAACGCATCACCCGGCCCCACCAGTGCATAGCGGAGCACGTACAGCTTGCCCTGCTGCTCTTCATGCACGACTTCCAGATCCGAGACAGCCGTCTGGCAGCTCGGACACCAGTTCACAATGTAGGCGCCGCGATAAATCAGCCCCTGCTCATGCAGCCGGACAAAGGCCTCTCGCACCGCGACCGAGAGGCGTTCATCCATCGTGAAGTATTCGCGCGACCAATCCACCGACGCACCAAGCCGGCGCATCTGGTCCAGAATCGCGCCGCCATAGTGCTCCTTCCACTGCCACACACGGCCAACAAACGCGTCTCTTCCAAGCTCCTGCCGGCTGGTCTTCTCGGAAGCCAGCTGACGTTCCACCATCATCTGCGTTGCAATGCCCGCATGGTCCGTACCCGGCACCCAGTTCGCCAGTTCACCACGCATCCGATGCCACCGAATCAGCACATCGATCTCGGTCTGTTCGAACATGTGCCCCATGTGCATCTTGCCTGTCACATTCGGAGGCGGCAGCAGGATCGTGAACGCCTTCTGCACAGCAGCATTGGCAAGCGTTCCGGCAGGTGTGGGAGCGTCAAAGATATGCTCGCGAACCCAGTACTGGGCCCAGCGCTCTTCAATCAGGGAGGGGTCATAAGCTTTAGCAAGTTCGTGAGGCATCAGGGCGTCTGCCTAATCCTAACAACACCACAGTCGAAAGGCGATTCGCCTCAAACCACCTCGGCACCGCAAAGAAAAATGCGGAGCACATACCAGCTATGCTCCGCATCAGGATCATCTGCATCAATCAGCAGCTAAAAAGGATTGACCTTCTCGAGGCCCTTCTTCTTTTTGTGCCGACTCGATGATTCCTTGCTCTCGTTCACCTTCACCTTGGGATTCTTCTTCTTCCCACTGGCATTCGTTACCGTGGTCCCCGGTCCAGGTCCGCCCGCGGCATCATTGTGTTGCACCTCTGCCTCCGCCGGCTTTTCCACTGACGGCAACGGTGCAGTATTTTCCGGTCCGACCGCCTTCAGATTTCCATCCGACGGAGGAGGCGTCGGCGGTGTTGAAGGATCAGGAGCCGTACCCGTCGCCGGTGCTCCTGCGACCGCCTTGGCATCGTTGTTGTTCAGGACTGTCGCCCCGATACTATTACCCGGCGTATCGCCACCCGGTACATCATCCAGCTTCACCGCCGGACTTTCCGTGCGCGGCGGCGCGGTCCCATCCGAGCTTCCAGCCGGGCTAGCAACCGCACCCACCGGGGAAGCGGGTACCGGCTTGTTGTTCAAAGCCGCCGTGAAGACCGCAATATTTTCCTTACTCACTTCCGGCGCAGTCACAGCCTTCGGATTCTGCATCGTCGGCTCGCCGATACGCGAAGCCGTAATCGTCGAAGGCCCATGCTTTACCAGCAGCATCGCGCGATCCTTCAACTTCACATTCACGCGGCTTTGTTCCTCGGCTTCGCTCTCCGCAAGCGCGGCCTGCGATGGCTCCGGCACCGGCCGTGCCATGCCGATCAGTCGCTCACGCGCATCTTCCACGTGCGGCGCCATCGGGTAGCGGGTCACCACCTCGGAGTAGTACCGGGCCGCTCGATCCGAATACACCGCCGCCAGCCGCTCCTTCGCCGCAGGATTGATATTCATCTTCTGCGCGATTGCCGACTCCGCCGAATACGCATCCCCAAGCTGCAGCAGCGCCAGGTCGCTGTGACTGTACAGGGGGTAGCTATCCACCAGGCTCTGCAGGCGCGCAATCGTCGCCGCCCAGTTCTCGTGCGTTGCATAGAAGCTGCCAATCTCATACTGCCGGTCGGCCATCACTTCTTGCACATCGCGCAGCCGCTGCTTGGCACGCGGCACCAGCGTAGACTCCGGAAACTGCTGGATCATCAACCGGTATTCCTGCTCAGCTCGCTCAGCATTGGTATCGTCGCGGTCCGGTTTGGCCATCTGCTGGTAGTAAATATCTGCAACCTTCATCTGCGCCTCGGCAGCTTCCGGCTGATTGGGGAAGAACGTGATGAAGTCCTTGTATTCGGCTTCTGCCTGCTCAAGCGCAGCCGTGCCGCCTTCCTTGTACCAGGTGTCGCCTACAGCCAGCTTGGCCCGCATCACGTATTCCGACTCCGGATACGTATTCAGCATGGTCTGCAGATCCAGCCGGGCCACATCGAATTTGCCCTTCTTCATCGCCACCATCGCCTTGTCGAACAATTCGCGATCAGGCTGCTTCGACTTCAATCCCGCTGTCGGATCACTCGCCGATGCCTTGTTGGACTTGGGCTTCTTGTCGAAAACTCCGGCATGGGCTGACGGGACCGGGGCTGCCATGCATGCTGCCATGCATATGGCGGAGAGGCTCGATAACAAACGCTTCATTCACACTCCAATGCGCAGACGCCGCTCAATTTACCGGGCAGGAACGATCCTGGGAAACAGTCTGCCGTGCCTTCCAGTCCCTTCAGTCAGTGTATACGTCTAGCGTGCCGCTTGCACCGCGCCAGGTGCTCCCGACGCCGCATAACCATCGTCCCGGCTCTCAACCGCTGCCCTGGCCGCCGCCAGCAGCGCAGCACCCTGCTTTACCGGGTCGCCGCCACTGAAGACCGCGCTCCCCGCAACCAGCAACTCTGCCCCTGCCTGGACGACGCTCGCGATCGTGTCGTGCGCCACACCACCATCCACTTCGATCAGGAACGACAAACCGCGCTCTGCCCGCAGCCTACGAAGATGACTCAACTTTTCCAGCGAAAAGGGAATAAATTTTTGGCCGCCAAATCCTGGATTCACACTCATCACCAGCACGTGATGCAGCATCGGCAGAATGTCCAGCAATACCTCGACTCGCGTCGCCGGATTGATCACGACTCCCGGCTTCATGCCATGGTCCTCAATCAACTGCAGTGTGCGATGCAGATGCGGACACGCTTCATAGTGCACCCCGATCCAGTCCGCACCGGCATCGGCGAACATCGGAATAAACTCATCCGCATTCTCAATCATCAGGTGGCAATCGAGCGGCAGCTTGGTAGCCTTTCGCAGCGATTTCACCACCGGCGGCCCCAGCGTTATGTTCGGAACAAAATGCCCATCCATCACATCCACGTGGATCGCCGTTCCACCCGCCTCTTCAGCCATACCTACAGCATCCGCCAGGTGTGCGAAATCAGAAGAAAGAATGGACGGAAGCAGCTGAACCATACGCATTGAACCTTCGCTTGAAGATTGAGCCGAAGCTCTTCTCTCAAGTCTATCGCGCTCAATGTGCGTTTCTACGGTCAGGCGTGCCACTTAGCCGGCTTCATACCCGCCGCACTGGCCCCAAGCTGCGCCGCCGCGGCCACACGCGAGATTGCCCGGATCACCCCACGCCGCGGCAGCGTTCCATCTGCATCCTCGAAGATCACTTCGCCGATGCGTCGAGTCTGTGGCCGGTAGAACCATCTCGCAAATAAAGAAATATGATCGTCATACACGTCTCTGTCCTTAACCACTTTCCCCGAGTCCAACTCGGCCATCACCTCATCCAGCCTCGCTTCCAGCACATCGCGAGAAGCCTCCTTCACCGGGGAAACACCATCGTCTGCAAGCGCCACCGGCATCAGTGCCATCGGCTGCGTGTAAAGCGACGATGAGCCGGACATCTCATTATGCAGCCGCATTCCCAGCGTCGAATAAGCCCGCGGACCCACCAGCAGGCCTCGCGCCAGCAGGAAAAGATCGACAGCATCCGGCTCACTCCCGGGCTGCACGATCACGCCGCTCAACTCGCTGACCGGCCTCGCGGCTCCCGGCATCTGCGCGGCTACGGCCTCCACCTTCTCATATCGCTGATGCAAAGCCGCCGCCTGTTCGAACTCGAGCGATTCAGCCGCCTCGGCTCTCTCCCGGGCAATCACCTGCAGCAGGGTCTTTCCGGCAGTCCGCAGAAACTCCCCTACTGCCACCGCCTCTGCGGCGTACCGTTCGTCTGTACACCCCTGGTAGCACGGCGCCAGGCACTTCTTCATCTCCGAATACACACATCCCGGAAATGCCGGGTCCGGATTCAGGTTCATCACGCAGCGTCGCAGCAAGAACAGATCCAGCACCTGCTCCAGATAGCGCTCAGCCGCGGCCTTGGAAGGAAATGGTCCGACCGGCTCCTTCAGGTCTCCCGGCCTTGAAGCGTTTCCACTCAGGCGCGTCGTGACCACTGCCCGCGGGTAACGGTTCTCCATCCTGACCTTTAAAAAGGCTGCCGGCCGCAGTCGCAGCCGCGTTCGGGCGTCACGTGTGTTCCGTCGACCCGCCTCCGCAACCAGGCTGTCCACTGCCTTGGCCGCTTGGTAAAACACCAGGTCCGATGCAAAATCGGAGCCAGTCTCCGTAAACTCGATCCGGCGGATTCGTTCTGCTAACTGGAGCCGTTTCGACTGCGCAGGCGATGGACTCAGGAATCGCTGCAGGCGACGCCGCACACGACTCGCCTTCGCAAGGTATGGTTCAGCATGCTCATCCTCACCGAACAGCGCGAAGACACCGCAGCCCTCCGGCAGCAGATCCAAAGTCGCCTGCCTGTCCTTCGCTCCTGAAGCAAACGACCCGGGATCAAACGTCACAGCATGCGCGAGCAGCACAGGCGTGGCGAGTCCGTCTAAAGCCCCGACTTCAGTTGTGCCCCGCACCTCGACTCCGCCTGCCGGCATCCTGGCCCCTCGCGGCTATCCTACTGCGTTCACGCGAGTCCGGGCCATTCGCCACGGAGCAGAAAAAGACGCGCGTTCCGCAAAAGGAAACGCGCGTCCCATACTCCCACTTCCGAAACTCACTTCAACAATCGGAAAGCTACTTCGCCGTATTCGCCTTCAGCAGCTTGTCCACGTTGCCCATATCAATCAGTGTGACGCCCGTATCCACAAACGCCGGCACCGGTGAATTCACATCCAGGCCGATATCGCCGGAGAGTGACTGCGGCTTGTGCTGGTGCAGTTCCGCCAGGCCCTGCAATCCAAGCATCGCCATGGTGTAAGGCTTCTGGGCCATCGTTGAATCGATGGTTCCGTCCTTCACCATCTTCAGCGTGTCCGGATCCGCATCCATCGCCACCAGCAGCCGGCCTGCCGCATGCGCCCGCTGGAAGGCCAGCCCCACATCCTTGCCCGC
This sequence comes from uncultured Ktedonobacteraceae bacterium, assembly GCA_964657395.1. Classification (GTDB taxonomy): domain Bacteria; phylum Acidobacteriota; class Terriglobia; order Terriglobales; family Acidobacteriaceae. The sequence continues at coordinate 10,374 of CAZZUX010000018.1, read as the reverse complement.
TGAGGCCTCCAGGCAGATAAACGCATCCACCTTGTCCTTGCCTGTCTTGCCCAGGTACTGGGTCGCCTGGTCCATCGCTGTGCCAGAATCGCCCTTCATGTCAAATACATCGACCACCTTGATGCCCGGAAAAGCTGAAAACGCATCCTTGTAGCCCTTCAGTCTCTCTTCCAGGTTCGGCTGGTTCGGCATGGTGAAGAACACCACGTTGCCTTTGTCGCTCAACTGCGCAGCCACACGCTGGCCGCCCAGCCTGCCTGCCGTCAGGTTGTTTGTCCCAATGAAATACACCCGCTTGCTTTCCGGCGCGTCGGAGTCAATCGTGATCACCGGGATGCCCGCGGAAATTGCTGCGTCGATTTCAGGAATCATCAACTGCGCACTTGCCACGGACACCAGGATGCCGGCCGGCTTCTTCGCCACTGCCGAGCGAAACTCCTGCACCTCGGCCTGCGGGTCAAACGTCGTCGGCCCTTCCATGAAGGCCGATACGTTGTACTCCTTCGCTGCAGCATTTAAACCGGCCAGCGCGCTCTGCCAGTAAGGCAGATTGATGTTGGTTGCGATCAGGTAGTAGGTCTCGCTTTTGTCGTGTGCAAGGCAGCCAGTCATGGAGAGGCCCAGCGTCAGGGTGGCTACACTCAGCAGCAAAGACCTGGCTGCCCGTTGTGCCAGCCCGTCTGTACTACGCACGTATCTGCGGAAAGAAATCATGTCGTCCTCCGAACAAGTGAACTGCGGACGCATCAGGATAAGGAACCGGGCCATTCAGCGTTTCCACAGAACCTTGGTAGTCTGCGGTCGCCAATATTACTCCCGTGCAGGATAACTTTCACACGGAATCGCAAAACCCTTGTTGATCGCCCGATGCCAGGACAGAAAGCACACTTGTCCTGTCGGGCGATTCTACAAGGCTTTGCCCTATTCACTACAGCTAATGTCAGCTGCCAGCGATTGTCATTCCATCGACACGCAACGTCGGCGACGCCACCGATCCACGAAAGACCAGGTCATTGGCAATCCCGGAAATCCTCATCAGCATTTCCTTCAGATTGCCGGCAATCGTGATCTCTTCGACCGGATAGGTCAGCTGCCCGTCCTCGATCCACAATCCCGACGCGCCCCGTGAGTAGTCGCCCGTCACCATGTTCACGCCCTGCCCGATCAGCTCGGTGACATACAGACCGGATGGGATCGCCGCCAGCAACTCTTCCGGCGACATCTCGCCTGCTTCCAGGTACAGGTTATGACTTCCAATTCCCGGCGTGCCCGCAAGACCGCGCGAAGCATTGCCAGTAGAAGCCATCCCCAGCTTGCGACCCATGTAGGTGTTCAGCAGGTAGTTCTTCAACACACCCTTCTCGACGATCACAGTCCGCCGGGTCGGCAGGCCCTCACCGTCAAAAGGAGAGGTCCCGAAGCCACCGACAATCGTTCCGTCATCGATGACCGTAATCGAAGAAGCCGCCACCTGCTGCTCCAGCTTGCCCGTGAAGAAGGACGATTGGTGATAGATTGCCGAGCCGCTTGCAGCCTCGAAGATGTGGCCGACAAGCGACCGCGCAATCTCCGGACAGAAAATAATCGGAACCTGCTGCGTAGCCACGGTTCGCGCACCCACGCGCCGGAGCGCCCGCCTCGCTGCCTCGCGGCCGATCGACTCCGGCGACTCGAGCTTGCCCACACTCCGCGCACTGGAGTACCAGTAGTCGCGCTGCATCTTTCCATCGGCTGTCTGCGCAATCGGCGCCGCGTCGATCGAGCAATAACTGCGCCGGTATTCACCGACAAAGCCGCGCGAGTTTGCCAGGATCTTGTGACCGGTCGCCGCATCAAACCCGGCGCCTTTACTGTTCGCGATAGTCGCTCCAAACATCGGCCCGTCATACGAAAGTGCCGCAGCTTCAGCCCGCTTTGCCCACTCGATGCGCTCTGCAGGAGGCAGCCCATACACGGTCTCGTCATACAACTGGAGGTCGCCTTCAAGCGAACCGAAAGCCTCACGCTCAGGCAGCCCGGCAAACGGATCAGGCGTAGTAATCTTCGCCAACTCAACGGCTCCAGCGACCAGCCGCGCAATCGCGTCCTCCGAAAAGTCAGTCGACGAAGTCGTCGCCGTTCGCATCCCCAGCGGCTTGCCATCGTCATCCATCGCCGCAAAATAAACGCGAATGCCGATAGCCCGCGACCCAGCTTCTTTGAGCCGCTCCACCTCACCCATGCGCACCAGCGCCTCGAACTCATCGCCCTCGGCAATTACAACTTCAGCATCCGCCGCGCCGGCGGCGACGGCGCGTGCGACAGTATCGATCGCAAGCTGCCGAAGATCGAGGTGAGTTTCAGTCTGAACTTCTAAAGCTTCATTGACTTCAGAAAGGCTAGTCGAAGGCATTAGCGACCTGTGCCTCCGACGACCATCTTGTCTAACTTGATCGTTGGCATACCGACGCCCACGGGAACGCTTTGGCCGTCTTTGCCGCAGGTGCCTACGCCTTCGTCGAGCTTGAGGTCGTGGCCTACCATCGAGACATATTTGAGGGCTTCGGGGCCGTTGCCGATCAGGGTGGCGTCGCGTACCGGGGCGGTTACTTTGCCGTCTTCAATCAGGTAAGCTTCGGAGGCGGAGAAAACGAATTTGCCGCTGGTGATGTCGACCGAACCGCCGCCGAAATTTACGGCGTAAAGGCCACGCTTCACACTGCGGATGATGTCTTCCGGTGCGTCTTCGCCGGCGAGCATGTAGGTGTTGGTCATGCGCGGCATGGGGATGGATTGATAGCTTTCGCGGCGGCCATTGCCAGTATCTTTGGTGCCCATCAGGCGCGCTGAAAGCTTGTCGCTCATGAAGCCTTTCAGGATGCCGTTTTCAATCAGCGTCGTCTCCTGCGTGGGCGAACCTTCATCATCGATATTGAGCGAGCCGCGACGATTCGGCATGGTGCCGTTGTCGACGACGGTGACTTTCGAACTCGCAACCTGGCGGCCGATCATGCCTGCAAACGCGGAGGTCTTTTTGCGGTTGAAGTCGGCTTCGAGGCCGTGGCCGACGGCCTCATGCAACAGCACTCCGGGCCAGCCGGGTCCGAGAACGACTTCCATTTCACCTGCCGGCGCTGCGACTGCATTCAATTGCAGAATGGCCTGTCTTGCTGCTTCCTTTGCGAAGTATTCCGGCGTTTTCTCTTCTTCAAAAAAGTCAATCTCGACGCGTCCGCCGCCGCCGGAGCTGCCGCGGGTGGTGCGCGTCTCAAGCCTAGTGTCATCCTTCGCGATGACGCCGACGTTCAGCCGCGCCAGTGGCTGTGTATCGGAGGCGAAGGTGCCATCACTGGCGGCGATCAGGATGCGGCGCACCTCGTCAATGAAGCCGGCGCGCACCTGCACAATGCGCGGATCATAGGCGCGCGCTGCGATATCGGCCCGGCGAACCAGTGCCAGTTTCGCAGCGATGCCGGGGTCTGCGTCCGCGGCGGGGACAGGGTAGAGCGGTACTGCTGCTGTCGTGCTCTCGAATGCTGCTACTGAGGATTTTGCAGGGCCGCTGGCGATGAGCGCGGCGGTGCGTGCGGCGCGCAGCAGGCGTTCCGGAGACAGATCGTCGGTGTAGGCAAAACCAGTACGCTCGCCGCTCAGGACGCGGATGCCGCAGCCTGCGCTCATACCCTGGCTGGCGGATTTGACCATCGATTCGTCGAGGCCTATAGAGGTCGACGAGATGGCCTCGAAGTAGAGATCGGCGTAGTCGCCGCCGGCGTGCAGGGCCTCTCCGAGACAACGTTCCAGCAGTCGCTCGGTGATCCCGAATTTTTCGAAAAAGTAGCGCTTGTGATCCATGCCGTGCGGTATCGCGGTCTGCGTAGCCAAATCGGTTGCCTCTCCAGGTTGGATAAAACTGTGCTGCTTGTGTTGATGGGCTTCCTCTATTGTAGGCTGCGATGGTGCTGCTGTCGTGACGATCTGCAAGGTCGATTCAGCCCCCAGTGGTCGGAACAGCTTCGCGCTATGATCTTCGGGTATGAGCGACCTCGCCTCCCTCCAGTATCCGATTGGCAAATACGAGCCGCCTGCTACCTTTTCTGCTGCGGAACGATCTGCGCACATCGATGTGCTGGCGTCCCTGCCGAAGAAACTGGCTGCTGCGCTGGCCGGGTTAACGGACGAGCAGTATGACACGCCCTATCGGCCGGAGGGATGGTCGATCCGTCAGCTGGTTCATCATGTTGGCGACAGTCATTTGAATGCCTATTCGCGGATGCGGCTGGCGATCACGACCGACTGGCCATTGATTTACGCCTATCCGCAGAAGGTGTGGGCCAATCTTGCGGATAGCAGGTTATCGCCGCTGATTTCTGCGCAGTTGCTGGACGCGGTACATCAGCGCTGGGTCGCGACATTGCGGGCTGTGCCCGAGGGAGACTGGACGACGCGTGGATTTCTGCATCCGGAGAACGGCAGGCAGTCGCTGGAAATTGCTCTTGGGCTGTATTCCTGGCATTCGCGTCACCACTTGGCGCATATTGTGAACTGCCGTGAGCGGCTGGGCTGGTGAACGGGCAAATTGTTCCACGTGGAACATAATGGCTCCGTTGGTAACCTTCATTGTTCCATAGAACCAGGTTTGTCATAGCGTTAGTGTCAAATTGATGGTAGGTGGTGCTGGTGTCCGGGCTTGCCATACCCGAGGCGCCGCAGCGCGTCGATGACAGGGCACCCGGAACCGTGGCGATAAAGCCTTAAATAGTAACTTGCCTGGTTGCGAGAACAGGAAGATGATGATTCCAGATGGCGGCGAACGTTGCTTCTGAAGGCTCCGCGCTCCAGCCCACCGGTCTCCAGGCAAACGAGCTTGCCTGCGTTCTTGAGGGCTATCTCGCTGCGCATCCCGGGGCTGCGGTCCTGGACGAGGGGCACCTGGTTTTCGAGATGCCGCGGACCAGCTACTCCTTGTCTTCCGAACACAACCGCTGTGTCCTGCAGCTTTGGTCGAGTGAGCGAAACCTGATCCGCACGGTGATCGGCGTGTCGAATCGCAAAGACACCCTTAACGTTCAGGTGCGACGGTTCGGGCGGTCCGAGCCGCAGATGATGCAGTTCATTCCTGATCGCGACACCAGGTCGTCGGGGATCCGCTCAACGATGCGCTCGCGTTTTCTGCGGGCCCTGGAGGTAGTCATTGGGCGGGACTGGAGCGAGTGGAAGCTGACCGGCCTTCGCTCGGCGATGGATCTTGAGCACAGCTTTGGACCTGCGTATGGTCGAGGTCTTCTGACGCAGGGGCAAAGTGCCTGGGCGGTCATTGCGGTAAGTGGTGACGAGATGCCATCAACCATCGATGGCATCCTGACCGTTGGCATTTTATGGCTGCACCAGTGCAGGGAGCAGCAGCAAGGGCGGCGCGTGGTGCAGGGGCTGCGATTGATCCTGCCTGCCGGCCATTCGGAGGTGACGGCATCCCGGGTGCCATGGCTTCATGCTGACCTGGCGAAATGGGAGGTATGGGAACTGGAGCCGCATGGCGACAGGCTGATGCGGTTGGAGACGAGCCGACAGGGTAATCTCAAGGTTCGCCTGGTCCGGGCCTTCGACGCGGCTTCCAGTGTTGCACGCTACCAGGCAGGAGTTCAGCAGATCCTGGCGCTGGTTCCGGAAGACAGGCGCAGCCTGGTCGAGACGCGTGCACGCAGTGCGACGGAAGTGACGGTGTCGCTGCACGGGCTGGAGTTTGCGCGGATCCGGCATGGTCATGCGCGCGACACATTCGCCCGGCAGGACGTGATCACCTTTGGCGCAGGTGCGAATGAAACTCCGCTGAACGAAGACACGGAACCGATGCTGCGCGAGCTGGTGCAGCGCCTGTTTGCGAGTCGCACTGCGATGCGGACAGACGAGCCTGCTGCGCGGGATGCGCTATATCGGCTGCAGCCGGAACGCTGGCTTGAGTCGGTGCTTCGACAGGAGCTATCCGAGATTGAGCCGTCGCTGAATACGCAGAATGTCTATAGCCAGGTGCCGGCGTTTGCAGCCAGCGATCGCGGCATGCTGGACCTGCTGACGGTCGATCGCACTGGACGGCTCGCTGTTCTTGAGCTGAAGGCAGACGATGATCTGCAACTGCCGTTGCAGGGGCTGGACTACTGGCTGCGGGTGCATCAACTGCATCAGCAGCGATCGCCGTCGACCGGCAACTCGGAGCTCGAGCGTATGGGTTATTTTCCGCGCATGGTGTTGTCGACGGATCCGCCGCTGCTGTACTTCGTGGCCCCGGCGCTGCGTATTCATCCTGCGAACGAGACTGTGCTGAAGTACTTCGCGGAAGAAGTGGAGTGGACGTTCATCGCTCTGAACGAGGACTGGCGTACTGAACGGAAGGTGATCTTCCGCAAGCACGCCAGGCCGGTGTGATGAGCTACCTGCTGCGACCTCAGTTATCGAGGATGTGAAAGGTTGAAGCCGGTTCTTGCGTGACTGGACGGGCATGGAAGCTTTGCTGCAGGCCGCGCCATTTCTTACCCACGCGGTCGGACGCCATGAAGATCTGACCTGCGGTCAGCGGACCTGCGAGCTTGTGGTGTCCCACGGCTGCCAGACCCATGGACGCAATGCAGCCACACTGCGAGCAATCGGGATTGCCGCCGAACTGGCAGGGTGTGATCTTCGTCTTCAGGTCTGCGGAGAGTGTTTCTGTAGTGCGGGCGAAGATGCATTCTTCAGGGCTGCGGGGTGGAGAAGCGATTTCGCGGATGACGGCTTCAGGCATATCAAGAACCGGATACTTGAGCCTGAGGTCGAGCAGGTCACGGACGACGCGTGAGCGCTGTTCCGGGGACAGGATTTCCGGATCCGTGGCGCCGATCTGGGGAGTGAAGATGCTGAACCAGACTTTCCTGATTTCGGGACGGCTGCTCCAGAAGGCGAGGAACTCTTCGAGATAGCCGGGCCGCTCGACGATTTGCGAGGTGATGGTGCAGTGAATGGTGACGTTGGCGCCGGCGATGTTCTTGAGGATGCGCTCATAGGTGGCGGGCTTGCGTCGCTCATCGTGTTCGGGCTGCAGGCCGTCGATGGAGATGACCACGTTCAGCTTCTTGTGTTCATTCCATGCTGCCGGGATGACGCGAAAGGCACTGGTGACGACCTGGGTGTGGATGCCGCGGCTCTCGATTTGCGGGAGGAGTTGATCGAGTTCCCGGTAGCGGACTAATGGGTCACCGCCGACGAGGGAGACGTGAAGCGGTTTGTGTTCATCGAGGATGGCGAGCACTTTTTCTACCAGCAGGTCGCCTTTGAAGTCTGATAGCTGACGTAACTGTGTTTCACCACCGAGATGAGCCTGATCGAAGGCATAGCAGCCGGGGCAGCGGAGTGGGCATTCCTTGGTGATTTCGATAGAAAGCGAGGGGGCGCGCCCGGAGAGGATTTTGCTCCAGGCCTGAAGGACTTCTGATTTCCGCATGATGTCTCCGCTTGCGGTTCAGCGCATTTTCGTCAGGGAATGCGCGATGCCAGACGTGGAAGAGCCGGATTGAAGAACTCATCCAAATACTGCCAGCACAGGCGCGGATCAGACGCGGAGGGGCGTTGCATAGACCCGTGGAAGAAGCTTGAAGGCTGCGCAGCAACAAAAGGCCACAAAGTCCATGGCGACCAGAAAAGACAAGACCGCATGGCGAGTGTTGGCAAACAGGCTGGTGAGCCATCGATCGAGGGCGAGGGCGATGGTCAGTTCGGCGCGGCGACGCTGCAGCATAACGATAAGCAGGCAGAAGATGGAGAGCACGGCGAGCAGGCCGAGCTCGAAATCCTGGCCGCCATGGAGGAAATTGTCGAAGCTCCAGAACCAAGCAGTCCACGGCATAATGGCGAGCAACAATGCGGCCATGAGGAAGAATGCGCGACCGGCAAGGATGCAGTGCCTGGATGGACCTTCGCCGGGCAGGCGATCGTGAACGAAGATACGCGTTAAGTGTTTCCCCACTTCGCCCCCGATCTTTCCGCCGACGTCGACCACGACTCTCCTCTGGAGGGATGAGCGGCCTGGCGGGTCGGGTTGGTTGCTGCTTCGCGCCTGGTCATTTCTCGAAGGCTATCAGACTGGACAACTTTCTTCGATCTCGGCATTCAAGGTTGGTGCTTCCACTTCTTCGCTCGAGGCGCCCTGCTCCAGACGCGTTTCGAAGAACTGGTCGACTGCTGCCAGGATCTGGTCTCCGCGCCTGGCTTCGAAGATGTTTCGGCGCAGGGCGGCACCGCCGGGAACGCCGTGGGTGAACCAGGCGGCGAACTGTTTCATTTTGCCGGCAGCTTCGCGATGGACCCGGGCCCTGGCTTCTGCGCCGTTGAGGCTGGCTTTTGCGGCGGCCGCTGCTTCTTCGAGCGCGATCTCGGCCAGCAGCATCTCGAAGTAGGCACGGATCATGCGGTATCGGTCAAACTCGGTGGGGCGGTCGTAGCGGCCTGTCGCGCTGTACTGAGCGATCTGACGGAAGATCCACGGATTGGCCGGGGCGGCGCGGCCGATCATGACGGCGTCGCAGTTGGTCTGCTCGATCATGGCGGAGGCGTCTTCAGGGGTGCGCACGTCGCCATTGCCGATGACCGGGATGCTGACGGCGTCCTTAACGGCGGCGATGTATTCCCAGCGGGCGTGGCCAGTGTAGCCGTCTTCGCGCGTGCGGGCGTGGAGGGCGATGGCGGCCAGACCGCTTTCCTGGGCCATCTTCGCGAGGGGGACGCAGACGATGTTCTGGTCGTTCCAGCCCATGCGGATCTTAACGGTGAAGGGAATGGTGACGGCGCCGCGAATGGCTTCAAAGATGCGCTGGATGTGGGGCAGGTCGCGGAGCAGGCCGCTGCCGCCGTTGCAGGAAACGACACGCTTGGCCGGACAGCCGAGGTTGAGATCAACCATGTCAAAGCCGGCGTCCTGCACGATACGGGCTGCGTCGGCCATGGTGCTGGGATCGGAGCCGAAGAGCTGTGCAGAGATGGGGTGTTCGTCGTCGTAGTAGGTGAGGTAGCGTTTGCGCTTGGACTCGCGCATGCGGGAGAGTCCGTCGGCGGAAGTGAACTCGGTCATGAGCAGGCCACACCCGGATTGCTGGTTGGAGATGGGCTGGTCGACGGTTGCGTTGGGTGTGAGCTCAGAGGTGAACTGGCTGGCATTGCGGATGAAGCGACGGAAGACGGTGTCCGTGACGCCAACCATGGGGGCGAGGACGGTAGCGGGGGCTACATGGATGTGAGCTATGTGCAGGGACGCGGGGACGCGGGTTTGTGTGGGGGGATGCTCTCGCGGATTGTCCCAGTGTTTATGCATGAGAGATGTGTGGGTTGGACCAATACAAAAGGCCTCCGCCAGGGAGGCCTTCTGCGGGAATACTGAAGTTACTGCTTTGCGGCTGCAGCGACGCCTGCATCGGATTTCGCGTACTTACGACGGAAACGCTCGACCCGGCCCGCAGTATCGATCAGCTTCTGCTTGCCGGTGAAGAACGGATGGCAGGCAGCACAGATTTCAACGTGGATGTCGCCTTTGTGCGTGGAGCGCGTGGGAAACACGCTTCCGCAAGCGCAATGCACCTTGATCTCATTATAGTTCGGATGAATGCCTTCTTTAGCCATGATGCACGTATTACCTTTCCTGCAATCTCACCAGTGTAATGGTAAAGATGCTACGGGGCAACCAAAGGACTCAGAACTGGTGCGGGTTATGCAGAGCGCCGCTGCGGGCCTGGCCGCACCTACGAGGTGCTGCGAACCTGGTCGACGTGAAAGACGATACTCGTGACCGTGCCCTTGCCCGGGCGGCTTTTGACCCGGATGGTGGCGCCACATCGGTTCAGGATCTCCCTGCTGACCCAGAGGCCGAGTCCCATTCCGTGCACTTCCTTGGTGGTGAAGAACGGCCTGAAGATATTCTTCAGGATTTCGGGAGTCATGCCGGTGCCGTTGTCTGCCACGGTCAGGCGGACCTGCTGCCTGCGTGGTCCACAGAGCGGCGAAGCAGGCAGAGACGACGCCGCGAGACGTACCACGATGCGTCCGCCGGCGGTCACGGCATCCATGCTGTTCATCAGCAGGTTGGATAACACCTGCCGGATCTCACCCGGGAAGGCGTGTATACGCACGCCTGCGCGAAAGCGCTTTGCCAGACAGATGTTTTTCGATTGCAGCCGCGACGCAAAGATCTGCAGCAAGCTTTCTGCCATCAGCGGCAGATCGATCCACTGGGGTCGGTCGTAGCTGCGGTGAATTGCCTGAGACTGCCGGGTCATATGCACGGCGCGTTTGAGCTCCTGCATGGCCATTTCGAGAAAGCCCCGCGAGCTCTCCGTGAGGGCGGGATCGCCGAGTACGAGGAAGAGCGCATTGTTG
>CAZZUX010000017.1:34507-44546 GCA_964657395.1 uncultured Ktedonobacteraceae bacterium | reverse complement strand
ATTTCGTTGTGAGATATTGCATCCCATTGTTTGTACGGCGCCAGTTTGTTGGATGTACCGTTTGAGCCAACCAGTTTGTCCGGCTCCGACTGCAGGGGAACCTACCTGCCAAGCGCCTACCCAAGTTTCGGCACCCGCGAGAGACAACGCGGATTGCTAAGATTGCTGGTGAATATACCGTGAGGGTCACACCCGTTCCCATCCCGAACACGGAAGTTAAGTCTCACTGGGCCGATGGTACTGCACGCGTAAGTGTGTGGGAGATTAGGTGATCGCCAGCATTAACACAGAAGCCGCCTTGCGAAAGGCGGCTTTTCTGCGTCTGGAGTTGGCGACCAGATGGAGGCCGCAGATAGGCATCGTGCTTTGCGGGATACCTTCAAAGCATAGCGTGACATTGTCCAATGCAACACCGGATCATTTCAGGGACTGGAAGTTTGCAGCAGGAAGGATTCATCGAGCGCCGCCTACATACAGCCAGGCAGTTCGCGCGTAGCTGAGCCGATCTTTGTGTCTCGTACTAGTCCGCGTGATCCGCGGATAGCCACGATTGCCGGGGAGACGCCAGACGCAAGGATAACCGTCCGCAGCCCGGGGCATGAAAGTATCGATCGCTGTCATCCCCAAGGCTTGAGCTGAAGCTTTAACTTCGTTCAGGATCGGCTCGTCTTCCAGCGCCTGACCAGATCCTTCGCGGCTACAGACCAGGTGGAAAATTCAAACCCAAAGCCGGACGCGAGCAGATGATCGGGCACGACGCGCCGGCTCTTCAGCACCAATTCGGATTCTGTCTGTAAGAGGAAGCTTCCGGCCTGGATCATCCAGCCAGGTGCGGGGAGCCCGAACGGCATAGCCCAGGCTCTTCGAAGTGCTCGCATAAAGTCCCGATTCGGAAGGGGGTTGGGGGATGCGATATTGACAACACCCGCAATGTCCTTGTGGCGATGAGCCATTCGATGGCTCGTACGAAGTCGGTCTCGTGGATCCAGGAGACGAACTGATCACCGGAACCGTTTGTGCCGCCTAACCCTGCTCTCACCAGCCTCGACAGAACTTCGAAGACACTGCCAGGATCTGCGTTGAAAGTGATGGCACTCCGCGTGGCTATCTTGCGAGTGCGCGGTGTGGGTTGAGAGAAGAAGGCCGCCTCCCAGTCTTTTGCCACTTGCACGGAAAAGTTCCATTTTTCTGGTGCGCCAGGCTCATCGCCGCCTAACTCGCCGGTGCTCTCGTCCATAGGCTGGTCGAGCGAGTGCCGATAGATCGTAGCGGTGCTGGCATTGAGCCATACGCTCGGCGGTTGCTGCAAAGATCCGATGACCTTGTTCAAGAGAAGAGTGGACTCGATGCGCGACTTGTAGATTTCTGTCCTGTTATCTGGTGTGTAGCGGCAATTCACACTGCGGCCCGCGAGATTGATGCAAACATCGCTGCCGTCCAGAGCGTCGATCCATGGTCCGGCGGTTCGACCATCCCAGGCAAGCACCTGCCATGGTGCAGGTGTGTGCTCGCGGCTGAGGATGATGACTTCATGGCCACCAGCGTGGAAGCGCCTGGCCAGCAACTGGCCCATCTGGCCGCTTCCTCCGGGGATAACAATTTTCAAGGAATCTCCTCAGCAGCTACACAGAACCGTGTTCTGAATTCATGATGGATGGCCTTCGTAGATCACTTCGAGCAGGTCGCCGGCCAGTCGGTGGAGGGGGCGGAGGATGGGCAGGCCGGCGAGGCGGATGGTGACGACGATCATCTTGAGTGTTTTTTCAAAGAGCAGGCGGGTGCGCTGCTGCGCTTCTGAATGGTCATAGACCCAGAAGAGGAGGATGCCCATCTGGTAAAGCCACAGGAGTCTTGGAAAATAAGGATGGATGCGCGCCGGCAGCTTGATTTTCGATTCTTCGACAGCCCGGGTGAAGAAGACCAGATCCTGCTCGCGGATCGACCGTGTCTCTTCACTGAAGGGTGAGAGGGGGTGTGTGGGGTCGGTGTGAGCGGTCAAGGCACCCAGCAGTTTACGGTTCGGCAGAAAGTAATCGAGTTTGTGCTGAATGATCGCTTCAAGCCTTGCCTCCAGCGAACGGCTTGCGTACAGTCGGTTGGCCAGGGCGGGCTGCATCTCTTCCTGCGCCCGCCGGTAGAACGCCATCACGATCGCATCTTTTGAGTCGAAGTAGTAGTAGGCGGCGCCCGCGGCGACTCCGGCTGCTGCGGCGATTTCACGCATGGTGGCCCGTTCGAAGCCGCGCTCGCGGAAGATCGAGAGTGCAGCTTCAAGGATGCGGGCCCGGGTCTCCTCCGACTTCTTGACTAACGCCATCGCCATGACTAGGAAGCCGCGACTGGTGTAGAGACGGTGTGTCTGCCGATCCGGGCAGCGATCACGTTCATGAAGCGGAAGGTGCCGAGTACGACTACGTTGAAGCAGTGCATGATGCCAAGAATTAGCAGGACCAGCCCGAGCTTGGTGCTCTCTACTTCGAGAAGGCCGCGAAGGCCGGATGGTGGCCAGTTGGTCTTCAGCGTGAAGGCGATATAGCCGAGGTTGACGAGATAGAAGCCAATCACCAGGAGGCGGTTCACGGCTTCTGCCAGTTCTTCATTGCCGTGGAAGGCGTCTCGGAGAAAGACCTTACCGCTGCGCTGAAGGATACCAACGACCCACATTGTGAGGACGATACTGATAGCCAGGTAGGTGACGTAGTACGCGATGGTGTACATAGCGGATCTCCCCCATAGTTGAACGTGTTCAATTATGGATAGTAGGATAAGTCGCCAGCCAGTGCAATGAATTTTTGAACATGTTCATATTTTCCGCGAAGACTGGACGTGCCGCGTGCAGGTCGGCCTGGTGAGTAAGGCCTTTATCGGTCTGCAGGGTTTGCTGGGAGCAAGTAAAACTTGCCGGGGAGCTTCCTCGTAGCCAGCATAGGTAGACCTCTCCCTTTTGTACGAATGCCGAATCCCAGGAACGACCTTTGCCGCATTCACGAGACGTGTGAAGCCTGCGATGGGAGCTGGTCCAGCAGATAGTGTAATAACTATTTGAAGATGTTCGGACTACCGGGATGACGGAAAGCTATGACATTCGTGAACAATCAAACAATAGAGGGTCAGGACGTCCGGCTGGATGACCACACCTTTATCAGTCGCAATCTTGTAGATTGCCGGATCTTTTATGCAGGAGGCCATTTTGGTTTGGACGATACGAACGTAACGAATCCTTCGTGGGTCTTCGACGGAGCAGCCCAGCGAACAATCGAGCTCCTGCTGACTTTCGACCTTTCGCTCTCCGGTATGCATGTTTCTCGTCAATCAGAATCGCTCCCAAACTGATTTCAAAATTGACCACTATTGGAGTTCTGCTGCCTGAGAGCGCAAGGATGCTGGAACTCCTGTCGTATAGTGCAGCATGCACAGTGCCGTGCCCGATCTGCTTGACCGTCTCTTCTCTCTTGCCGGTGGTGTCGTTCTGCCGGTGTGGCTTTTGCTTGTCTTTTTACCAGTCTGGAAGTGGTCGCAGCGGCTGGCATCGTTTGTGGTTCCGCTGATCCTTGGTGCCATGTATGTCGGGTTGCTGGCGACGGCGCATGCACCGGCTGGGGCGGGATTCAACTCTCTTGCACAGGTGGCGCTGCTGTTTGGTGCGCGGCAGGCGTTGCTTGCCGGATGGATCCACTACCTTGTGTTTGACCTGTTTACGGGTGCCTGGGAGGCCCGCGATGCGGCAGCTCTTGGACTCTCACGGTGGCTGGTGGCGCCCTGCCTGGTGCTAACCTTCCTGTTTGGTCCGCTTGGTCTTGGAGTTTACCTGCTGTTGCGGCTGTTCCTTCGGAAGAAGATCGGCATGGGTGCAGAGACTCTAAGCGGGGAACATGCGTCGGACATGACCCGCTGACGGGTTGGATAGATACGAGGATTTTGCGGCGGTCTTGCAATGATGACGACTTTTCGCTAGAAGACGCCTGGAAGTCGTATGACGATGCCGGTGCTGATGGTTTTGGGGTGGAGGCTGGTGTCGAAGATGGAGAGGCCGCCGTAGCTGAACTCGGCTACGCGCCAGTCGATGCGCGGGATCAAGGTGTAATCAACGCCGCCAACGAACTGGTAGCTGAATTTAGTTGTGTCGGTTGCGCCGGAAGAGAGGCGGCCGACGCCGGCGAGTGCTTCGACGTAGGGTTTGATCGGCAGGACATGCGGACGGAATGCCACGCGCGGACCGATGTAGCCTGCATCGAATTGAGTGGACTGACCGCTACCAAGAATCACGCCGCGTGCATCGATGCCGGTGCTTAAGAAGATCAGGTGGCCGTGATCGATATAGCCGCCGAAGCCCGGTCCATAGACCCAGTCTGTGTTCCCGAGGTTGAGTTTGGCTGCGCTGAAGTTGGCATAAACGCCGATCTGCGCATGGGCGGCCGCGGCGGTCATAACGCCAGCCAGCGTGGCGGCGATCGTCAACATACGTCTAAGCTTCATTCGAGGGATTCTCCTTCGTGTCGTATCCGCTGGATCTGGGCTCTCTCTGATCTTTCTATGGACGAATGGGGCGGCCGATGGCCGCGAATGGCGCTGACTTTTCCTCTTTCCTTTCGATGCAGTGTTCAGGTGCCTGGCGCTCCCAGTGAAGAGAGCGCGGATTTCTGGTGACTCTGGAAGCTCGAAATTCAGACGACAAGGACGATTTTTCCGCCCGGGCTGCCTTTCTCCGCGATCTCCATGGCCTTCGCGGTTTCTGCCAGTGGCAAAGTCTGTGCGATGGGGATGATGAGTGCTCCTGACTGCACATCCTGTGCGAGCTCCTGTAGACGCCGGGCGTCGGGCTTGGCCCAGACTTCGGCCACGTGAATGTCTTGACCGTCAGCCTCTTTCGGTTTCCCGACCACGGTAGCCAGACGACCGCCCGGCTTCAGGTGGGTCAGCAGCTTGCCGATGGTGTCGTGTCCGACGGTGTCGGCGATGGCGTCTACCGGATCCAGGTTGGCGATGGCAGCGTCATCATCGATTGCCAGGACCTGGTCGGCTCCCAGTGACTGCGCATCCTGCAGCTGGCTCTTACGGACGCCGGCAATGACGATCGCGCCGTGCTGTTTAGCGACGTAGACGGCTGTGCGTCCGACACTGCCGAGGGCGCCGGTGATCAGCACAGTCTCGCCCTGGACGGGCTTGACGCCGAGCTCGATCAACTGGCTGCCGGTCTGGAGGATCAAGGGCAAGGCGGCGGCAGTTTCGTCTGTCATGCCGTCCGGAATGACAGCAAAGAATTCTGCTTTAGCGGTAAGAAACTCGGCGAAGGCATGGCTCACCAGGCCCATGACGCGCTCACCGCTCTTGAACCGGTCGCCACCGCCGGCGTCGATCTCGCCTGCCACATCCCGGCCGAGAATTTCGGGAAACTCGAGCGGCATGCGTTCCTTCATGTAGCCACGCATGATTTTGAAATCAATTGGATTGACGCTGGAGGCGGCTACTTTTACCAGGACCTCGCCTGGTCCTGCCTGCGGCTGTGCGGCGTCGCTGTACTGAAGCTGGCTGCTGTCGCCATAACCTTTCAACAAAACTGCTTTCATGCTGAGAACCCTTCGGCCATTTGGCACGTCTATCTGCTTGGATGACACGCAGGCGGTGTGCAGAGTCTGCCTTGTCAAAGAACCATGTCCAGTTTATGAATTGCTCCGGAGGGCTCACAATCTGACCCGGAACAGCAACCTCCCTCATCTTGAGGGGTTCTTACCGCTAGTGGAGGAAACACCATGAAACAACAACTATGTAGCATCGCGCTGAGCGGGCTTCTTGCAGTGGGCATGTCAGCTGCAGCTGCTTCGGCGCAGGACAATTCGATGCAGCAGGGCAACATGCAGCAGGGTTCCATGCAGGGCCAGGGCGGCATGGGTCACCACGGCGGGATGGATCCCGACGCGCAGCTAGCGCACATGACGAAACGCTACAACCTGACTTCTGATCAGCAGAGTCAGATCAAGCCGATCCTTGCGGACAATCATCAGCAGATGATGCAGCTTCATTCGGATAGCTCGATGTCCAAGGACGACAAGATGGCGAAGATGCAGAGCATGCGGCAGGACAGCATGCAGAAGATAGAAGCGGTTCTTACGCCCGATCAGAAGATGAAGTTCGAGAAGGATCAGGCCAAGATGCAGGAACGCCGGTCAGAGCACATGAGTGGCGGGAACATGGGAGGTCAGGACGGCAGCGCGCCGCCACCTCCGCCGCCGCAGTAATCGATCCTGTGTGTTTCAAGAGAAAGGCCGCTGGTTCAGCGGCTTTTCTTATTGCTGATGATCGTTTGGTACTTGGCAACTGCATTACCGATGTGTGTGCCGTTGTTACTGTGTCGGGAGATACATTTGGCCGTTTTCACGAGCCTTCGGGAACCCTGTTCGTTAGCATACGAAGCAGGATTTTCAGACTGAAAGCGGGCCCCGGGGAATGTCGATTTTCAAATTGCTGGTGCGCTGGCTGCTGCATGCCGTCGCGCTCCTGGTCGTGGCGTATGTGGTGCCTGGCTTTCATGTGGACAGCTTCTCTGCCGCACTCATTGCCGTTCTCATCATCGGTTTTCTGAATATGACGCTGGGATTGCTGTTGAAGGCGATCACCCTTCCGATCGGCATCCTGACGCTTGGCCTGTTCTTTCTCGTCATCAATGCGATGATCCTGGAGTTCAGCAGCCGGCTGGCGCCGGGATTTCACGTGAACGGATTTGGTGCGGCCCTTGCCGGTGCCATCGTGCTGGCTCTGGTGCACATACTCTTCTCGTTCGTGACTGACTGATCGAAATGAGAAGGCCGCCCTAAGCAGGCGGCCTTGTTTATCGAAGTAGACGAAGACTATTTGCCAGCGAGCTTCTGTGCGGCAATTTCGCCTGCAGCGGTGGTCTTGTCCTTGTCCTTCAGCACGGCATAGATCTGGTGGGCCTTTGCTGGATCCGTGGTCTGGTAGATACCTGCGAGGGTCAGTTGTGCTGTACCCGCGGGTACGGCCGCGGTCGGATGGGCTACGAGGTCCTGTAGAAGCTTGATGGCATCGGCGGATCGATTGGTCTGAGCGTACAGGTTAGCCAGGGCAAGGTTTGCCAGAGAGGCGGTGTTCCCGCTGCTCGCACTGGCGGCTTTCTTGAGGTAGCTTTCTGCCTGTGCCATGTCGCCCATGTCGGCAAATGTCAGGCCGGTGAAATAGAGCGAGTTGTGTCCTGCACTGGTCATGCCGTAGTGGTTGGCGACGTCGAGGAATTGCGGATTGGCTGCACGGGCGCGTTCGGCTGCACTGCTGAACGTCTTGGTTCCCGGCGGAATCGGCTGGGCCGCGGAGGCGATAGGCGTATTGAAGGTGTCCATGGCATTGCCGAAGGCAGTATCTGCTGCGCTTGATCGGGCGTTGTAGACGACGGCAGCAATGACAACGATGACGAGTACGGCGAGGCAGATGACAGCGAGCCGGATTGTCCGTTTGCGATTGGCTGCCAGCCAGTCCACGCCAGACTGAGTAGCCATAACGAGCGGGTCCTGCTTGAGTGCGTGACGGGTTTGCGTATCCACAAAATCCTTTGAGGTGGGAGGGCTGCGGAGGCTGCGGCGAAAACGAGCACCTGCCGCGCTGCAGCGGCTGAAATACCTGCTGCGGTCAAGAAAAGTGTATCAGGTTCGCGGCCCGGTCTTCCAAGCAGCAGGACTGCCGGCGGCAGGAGATGGAACGGCTTCCTGGTGCTATTCAACCAAAAGTGGCAGAGGGCCTGCTGCGAATGCAGGAACGGATCGGTAAAATGGCATATGACCCGTTGCCTGCGTGTCTCGGCTGTCGCTGCCATCCTGTTCTGCTCTGGCTTGCTGCAAGCTGCCGACAACCCCTTCGATCTCAAAGGTCCGGACGTGGAGATTCGCGTGACCCGGTCCGGTAAGACGCTCCCAATCGGACAGGTGCCATCCCTGCGTCCGGGCGACAAGCTGCGGATCCATCCGGATCTGCCGGATACGCAATCCGTGCATTATCTGCTGATCGTGGCGTTTCTTCGCGGTGTCACGAACCCGCCGCCGCCCGAGTGGTTTACGAAGGCGGAAACCTGGAAGGCACCGGCACGCGATGAAGGCATCGAAGTGACGATTCCTCAGGAGGCGCAGCAGGCCGTGGTCTTCCTTGCGCCGGAGACTACCGGTGATGTCAAGACGCTGCGTACGACTGTCCGCAACCGGCCGGGATCGTTTGTGCGTGTCGTGCAGGATCTGAACCAGGCAAGCCTGGACCGGGCGCGCGTGGATGCGTATCTCGCGGCCATGCGGACGGTGCCGCCGACGGATGAAGACGCCATCAAGAAAACCTCAACCACGCTGGCTCGGAGTTTATCGCTCAAGATCAATCAGGATTGCTTTCTGCGGGCTACCGCGGAACAGGCGCAATGCCTGACGCAGAACACGGACCAGATGGTGGTCGATACGGGCCAGAGCGCTTCAGTGGTTGCGCAGCTCACGTCCGGCGCGACCTCGGATCTGGCTACGCAGCTGGCGTATACAACGGGTGCCCAGGCCGGCTATTACAGTGCGTATGTCGGAGCTATTTTCGACGTAGCAAAGATCCTGGATGGCCTGCATACCGCGAAGTACCAGTACATTCCCGCCCTGTTCTCCGAGGACGGGGACACCATGCACACTCGGCTGAACAGCCCACCGTCGTTTCACGATCCGAAGTCAGTGATCATCATCGCTTTGCCGCCGGTGGAATCAAGTCAGCTGCCACGCCTGGCGCCGGTCAATCCGAAGGAGGCGGAATGTTTGCAGAAGCCGCATACCCTGCTCGGGATGGTTGGCGATGCGTCGATTTTTTCGACGGGCTACGGGCACAACTTCTTTCTTCATTTCGAGGACAAGCAGGGTAAAGCTGTGGATCTGCCGGCTACTCCCGATGCGACGCTTGGGGGCTTCAAGGTAGATGGCAGCGAGGTAGACACCTCCCGTTTCGGGCTCACCTCGACCGGTTCGCTGAGAGGTATGTGGGGATTCGATCCCTACGAGGGGCCGAGTTTTACCTTCAACCTGTCGCATGCTTCGCAATGGAAAGTCGCGAAAGGGGAACAGGCTGCCCTGGTGGTTGGTCGCAGCGACACCATCCACCTGGACGACGACGAAGCTGCCTGCGTAAGCGAGGTAGACGTTAAGAATCCTGGAGGCGCCACGGAGCGGGCAGACTTTCATATTTCGAAGCCCAGCCAAATTGAAGTACAGGTGCCGCTCAAGGACGCGACGCCTGGCACCGTGTCGCTGCTGGTGAAGGAGTGGGGGCTTCCTACATCGGACGAAGTCGCCCTGCACAGTTATGCAGAGGCAGGACATGTCGACAAGCTGACCATGTATGCGGGCGATCCTGAGGCGTCGCTCTTCGGAAGCCGTCTCGACGAAGTGGCTGCTGCTGAGATTAACGGCATTCCATTCCATCCGGGGCAGTTGTCGCGTCATGGAGAGCAGGATCAGCTGCAGCTGGCTGCTGCCAATCCTGCGGCTGCGCAGGGTTTTGCAGCCGGTCAACCGGCAAGTGCGAAGTTTACGTTGAAAGACGGGCGCGTGCTGGAGCTGCCATCGGTGGTAGCGGCACCGCGACCACGCGTCTCCATCCTGAGCCGTGATGTACAGGTACCGCCGACCGAGGCCAGTATCCATCTCACCGATGAGGAAGAGGTGCCGCAGGATGGCGGCTTGACTTTCTCGCTTAAAACAGTGGTGCCGGCCATATTTCCGCGCACGGAAAAGGTGGAAGTCAGTTCCGATGATGGATCGCTGACGACAACTCTCAGTCTCTCCGACTCTGGACTTGTGCTGGAAGATGCAACCACGATGCTGGCAACGCTTGATCCGCGGAGGAGCTTCGGGCCTTCCGTTTTCGGGCCAGTGCGCTTCCGTGCGGTTGCGGAGGACGGCACCGCGGGTGACTGGCAGCCACTGGGCAATGTAGTGCGACTGCCGCTGGTGAGTGGCATCAACTGCCCACGCGTTCCGCATCATGCCGAGACACCGGCACCAGAGGCGGCACCTGCTTC
>CAZZUX010000017.1:0-34407 GCA_964657395.1 uncultured Ktedonobacteraceae bacterium | reverse complement strand
GCGGCACCTGCTTCTTCGCCGGGGACTCCTTCTCCTGATACTGCAGCGGCACCTGCGACCTTGCAGCCGGGCAGTTCATTGAACAGCGGCGGTCAAGCCGATGCCGGACAGCCTGCCGCTGCGCAGAACGATGCTGCTGCGGAAACGAGCTGCACCCTGCGGGGTAACAGTCTTTTTCTCATCGATTCGGTGGCATCGGACGCGGCATTTACCCACAGCATCCAGATCCCGGAAGGGTTTTCGGGATCATCGCTGAGTGTGCCGCGGCCGGCGAACAAGACGCTGTATGTAAAACTTCGTGATGATCCGACGGTGATTAACACGCTTGCCCTGCCGAAGGATTGAAGACGGTGCTGCAAAAACGCAGCTACTTGCGTCCCGCTTCTACGCCGCTGGGTAACCTGCGCAGATCATCGCCGAGGATGACGGCTTCCGCAATTTCCCGCATCGATTTGCGGCGCTGGCGGCTTTGTTTCTGCAGCATCAGGTAAGCCTCTTCCTCGCTTACCTTCAAGTCACGCTGCAGGATGCCCTTGGCCCGCTCCAGGATCTTGCGCGCCTGGAGTTGTCCGGCCAGCTGGAGATTTTCATTTTCCAGCCGGGCCAGTTCGACCTCGGCACCGACCAGGAAGCCGATGGTGGAGATGAGCTGCACCTCGCGATGCGTAAATTCGTGCGGCTGCCGGTGCTGGAGGTTGATGACACCGACGAGCTTGCCGCGGCCCATGACCGGAACCGAAAGGAAGGCGTTGAAATGATCTTCAGGCAGATCCTGGAACATTTTGAAACGAGGATCGTGTGAAGCGTCCTTATCGATGACGACGGGCTGCCGATGCTCGGCGACCCAGCCTGTAATACCCTGGCCAACCTGAAGGTTCAGGCGATCGACGATATCTGAATGAGGATTTTTGGAGGCCCTCAGGACCAGGTCATCCTTCTCCAGCACATAGATGAAGCAGGAGTCGCATTGCACCAGGGAGGAGGCGAACTCGACGATGCGTTCGAGCACGGCATGCAGCGGGTCCGATGCAGCCATGCGGCTGCCAATCTCGTGAAGGAAGTCGATATCACCACCATCGTGGGTGGTGTTTGGTGCGGGACGGGTAGAGCTTTCTTTGTCTGCCATAGGTGGATTCCTATTATCTCTTGTCAGCCTTCAGGATCAACGGAAAACCCCTTGTGACGCTCTCCCGTGGTCCTTGAGCAGGCTTTTTCAGTGCTGTTTGTTGACGACGAGAACCACATCGGCACCTGCGTCCCAAGTATCCACAGTTTCGAAGATGCTCACTGGTGTTTTCCAGTAACGTGAGAGAAGCATTTATGAGTTTAGGCCCACACGTTCACGATCCATACCGGCAGCGTACCGGCTCCATGGAGGAAACCCGGGGTGCACCTGCGCAGTCTGCGCTGTTCAGTGGGGCGGGCGGCCGTGTCAGACCGGCATCGAACGACGATCTGCGTGAGACGCTGGCTAGTGGTTTCGGTTTCGCAGATTTCCGAGCCAACCAGGAAGCAGTCTGCCAGGCTGCGCTGGAGGGCCGCGACGTGCTGCTGGTGATGCCGACGGGTGCGGGAAAGTCGCTCTGCTACCAGCTTCCCGGCATTGTGCGCCGCGGCACTACCCTGGTCATCAGCCCCTTGATTGCCTTGATGGAGGACCAGTCTTCCAAGCTGTCGGCGCTTGGATTTCGCGCGGAACGTATTCACTCCGGCATGGATCGGGCGGACTCACGTGCGACCTGCGTCGCCTATCTGAAAGGCGAGCTTGATTTTCTCTTTATCGCTCCCGAACGGATGAAGGTGCCGGGTTTTCCGGAGATGCTGGCGCGACGCAAACCCATGCTCATCGCTGTTGACGAAGCTCACTGTATTTCGCAGTGGGGCCACGACTTCCGTCCCGACTATCGCGTTCTCGGCCAGCATCTGGAAGCGCTGCGACCGGCACCGATTATGGCGCTGACTGCGACGGCGACGCCGGTGGTGCAGGACGACATCGTTCGCCAGCTACATCTCGATCGTGCGGCGCGTTTCATCCATGGCTTTCGGCGTCACAATCTCGCTATCGAGTCGGTGGAGATGCCGGTGCCCGAGCGGCCTGCCCGCATCTGTGCGCTGCTGGCTGCGGAAGAGCGCCGGCCCGCCATCGTCTACGCACCTACGCGTAAGAGGAGTGAGGAGCTGGCTGCTGTGCTGCGCGAGCAGTTTCGCGCAGCTGCCTATCACGCCGGCATGGATCCGGATGAGCGTGAGCGCGTGCAGCGGGATTTTCTTGGCGGCCGGCTAGAGATCGTCGTGGCGACAACTGCCTTCGGCATGGGCATCGACAAGGCCAATGTGCGCACAGTCATTCATGCAGCGATGCCCGGCACACTGGAGGGCTATTACCAGGAGATCGGCCGGGCGGGCCGGGACGGAGAGTCGAGCCGCGCTGTCTTGCTGTATTCCTTCGCGGACCGGCGCACGCACGAGTTTTTCTTCGAGCGCGACTATCCTGCTGCCGATTTGCTGACCCGGGTTTATGCCAAGTGTTCGAGCGAGCCGAGGAGTCGCGAGTCATTGCGCCGCAGTCTCAAGATGGATGCTGAGGAGTTTGATAAAGCGGTCGAGCGCCTGGAACTGCTCGGCGTCTGCTGGATCGATGCGGATGGAGGCATAGCGCTCACGGATGCTCACAGCTCCCGATCGGATTTCTCCTGGCGCGATCCGTACCAGTCACAAATGGTACAGCGGAAGTCGCAGATTGAAGCCATGCAGCGCTTCGCCGAGACGCATCAATGCCGCATGGCTGCGCTGGTTCGCCACTTTGGCGACACGGAAGACCGCACGGCCTACTGCGGACTGTGTGACGTCTGCTCCCCTGAGCGTTCTGTGGCGCAGCAGTTCCGTGATTTGACTTCGATTGAAGAGCGCGGCGTGACCGGAGTTCTTCGTGATCTTCGTTCAGGGATGGCGAAGTCCACTGGAAAGCTGCACAAGGAGATTTTTCCTCGTGAGGAACTGTCACGCGACGCTTTTGAAGCGGTACTTGGCGCAATGGTGAGCGAGGGGTGGGTCACCATGGAGGACGCCAGCTTTGAGAAGGAAGGCCGGACGCTTACGTATCGCCGGGTGAGCCTGACCCGCGATGGAGAGTCGGTCGATGCGCAGCAGTTCAGCTCACTGCGGATACGCGATTCGGCACCTGCTGCCGGCAGCAAGGCGCGCAAGCCAAGATCTGCGAAGACAGGCGGCACCTCTATGCCGGAAGCGGCACTTCCGCCGGAATCCAGCGCGCTCGAACAGAAGCTGCGCGCATGGCGATCCCAGGAAGCCAAGAAGCAGGGGTTTGCTGCGTTCTGTGTTTTTTCGGATCGAACGATGCGCTCGATCGCGATGGAACGTCCGGCGACCGTGGAAGACCTGGCGATGGTCGACGGGATCGGTCCAGCGAAGATCGCTCGTTATGGGCAGGAGATCTGCCGTATCTGCGCGTCAGCCTGAACAGGCGCGATTGTCTAAGGCATGCCAGAGAACCAGGCCTGCAGGTAAGCGCGTAACAGCTCGTGTTCAGGCCAACCGGTGAACCTCTCGTTCCAGCTGTCGAGGAGTGCCCTGGCCTGCTTGTAGCTCGCAGGAAGTGAGCTATGTTTCGCGTCGACCACTGCGACGAACATGTCTACTCTTTGAGCACCTTGCGCGTCGGATAACACCATGTCATACAGACCGGCTCCGGGCACCGGCACCATGATGGTGGTGCCGGACTTCTGCAGCAGTAGCGGATCCTGTCGGCGAGCCGCGTTGTGCACTGGATGCAGCGCACAGGTATACCTGCCGTCCGGTAGCGCTGCGACTAATCCTCTCACCGGCACCGCAGCGGCACCATCCCAATCGACAACAGCTTCATCCATCGCCGGCCTGGTCTTGTTCGCGTGAGACGGAGGATCAGCGATTTCCGGCTTGTTGCTTACGGCCTGTTCCTCCTGGATCCCCTTGCGAATGCGGGCGAGCATCTCCAGGGAAAAGCTGGAGGGCTGGCTCATCAATGCGGGTACACGGAACCCTCGGCTGCAGTCTTCCGGTGTAAAGCATTCGTATAACAACTGCTGACCATCGGGCAGCAGCACTGTCAGGGAATGAGCATCGCTTAGGCCGGCTGGCTGGACGAGCGAGCCCGGGGAGATGGGATCTCCTGCGCGTATGGATTGGCCGGCTGCGCTGGTCGTCCACTTGCCCTGTACGTTCCAAGCCATGCCGACGTGCGCGGCGGTTTGGTCTGTCGTTCGTGCCGAAGCCGACATCCAGGCAGCACATATACAGATGACTATCGCTTTGACCTGCAGTTTCGAACGGCTTCGCGTGGTCGATCTTCGCATCCGTGCATAGAGCCTGCCGGAAGACGCGGAAATTGGCAAGGAGTACAGCGCACTATCGCGTTTCGCCTTACCATTGCGGAGCAAGTCGTAACCGACCCGAGTTACTACTTTGTAAGCAAGCAGCGGGCGATGACTACAGCAATGTGCGATTGCGCCATGTAGAGTTAAACCCGCCTGCCGACTCTTGCAGGTATCTACGGCAGATGCAGGCCGGACCAACCTGCACTCCCTGCTGTGATTGTTGCTCAATGCGTACTGGAACGCGCCCACCCCCCTGCGGCCGTAATTGAAAACTCTCAGTACTGCCAAGGTGGCGTATGAACCTGACATTTTTGAAACGCGACACCTCCGTGTTCGTGGACGCCTGCAGTGCAATCGCGCCGGGAATGGATGTTGGCAGTAAGCCTATGACCTGGCTGCTGCAGGCATTGCTGCTGCTCGCGGCCATGACGATCTTCTGCCTCCCCGCGGTTGCGCAAACAGCTGTGGACGTACCGACCTGGCGCTATGACAACGCTCACGCAGGCTCCAACACGCAGGAGACACTGCTGACTCCGGCGAACGTAAATGCAGCCGAGTTCGGCCTGCTCTTCCCGCGAACGGTCGATGGCTACGTGATCGCGCAGCCTCTTTACATGAGCGGCCTGACCATGCCGGACGGACTGGTACACAATGTTCTGTTCGTGGCGACGGGTCACGATTCCATTTACGCGTTCGATGCGGATTCGAATGGCGGCGCCGATGCGCAGCCCCTATGGCAAGCCAGCATGCTTGCCACTGCGCATGGTGCCGCACCGGGCGCCACTACGGTGCCGAGCAAGGATGTTTCCTCTTATGACATCACGCCGGAGATCGGGATCACCGGCACCCCCGTGATTAATCCCGGCACCAACACCATGTACGTTGTGGCCAAGTCCAAAGAGAGCGGCACCTATGTGCAGCGGTTGCATGCGATCAACATTCTCACAGGTGCCGAACAGCCGAACAGCCCGGTAGTGATCCAGGCTTCCGTGAGCGGAACCGGGAACGGCAGTTCAGGCGGCAGCCTGGCCTTCAGTCCGCTGTGGCAATCCAATCGCCCGGCCCTCAGTTACTACAACGGATACGTTTATGCTTCGTTCGGCTCGCATGGGGACAATGGCCCATGGCATGGCTGGATATTTTCTTTCGACGCCAATACGCTTGCGCAGAAAGCGGCCGTGTGTCTCTCATCCAGCGGGTTTGGCAACGGTATCTGGGCGGCCGGTGCCGCTATGCCCATCGACAGCGGCGGCACCGCGGGACGATTGTTCCTGGTCACAGGCAACGGCACCTACAGCAGTTATCCGCCCTTCTCGCCGAGCGTCAACTTTGGCGACAGTGTGGTTGAGTTTGATCTTGCGAATGGCGGCCTGAAGGCGGCTGATGCGTTCACGCCCTTCAACCAGGCTTCCCTGTCAGCAGCGGATACGGACCAGGGCTCTGGAGGCATCCTGATGTTGCCTGACCAGCAGGGCTCGTTTCCGCACATCCTGATCCAGGTTGGCAAAGAAGGGCGCATCCTGAATCTGAACCGCGACAATCTCGGCGGCTTCCTGCCGAACGGCTCTTCCAACACGAATGCCCTGCAGGACATCCCGGGCAAGATCAAGGGACTCTGGAGTACGCCGGCCTTCTGGAACGGCAACGTCTATACCTGGGGTAACGGGGATGTCGCCAAGTCTTTCGTTCTGAATAGTGGAGTGCTAAGTCCGAACTTCTCGAGCAAAGGTTCGGTGACCTCGGCGTTTCCCGGAGCCTCGTTCACTATCTCCTCGAATGGCGACCAGGACGGCATCGCGTGGGCTGTACGTTCCGACAGCTACAAAACCAACGGACCGGAGATCCTCTACGCATTTGACGCCACGAACCTCGGAAGCATTCTCTACGAAAGTGATACGAAAGCTGCGCGCGATACCGCGGGCGGAGCGATCAAGTTTGCGGTGCCGGTGGTCACCAACGGCAAAGTCTACCTTGGTGCCGCTTACCAGGTAGACACGTACGGCCTGCTCACCACTGAGCAGGCGGCTGCGGCACCTGTGATCCATCCGAATGGCGGAACGATCTCGCCTGGTACGCAGATCACGCTGACGAGTGCCACTCCCTCTGCGAACATCTATTACACGCTTGACGGTTCCACCCCGACGACTGGCTCGACCTTGTACGCGGGTGGCTTCACTCTGGACACTGCCGCCACTGTCAAGGCTGTGGCCAGTGCGAGCAACTACCTGGAGAGCTCCGTCACATCAGCTGTCTTCACTCTGACTTCGCAAACGCCACCGCCTGTATTTGCACCAGCACCTGGTACCTACAGCAGCGCGCAACAGGTGACACTGGCAGATGCCGACAGCTCTGCCGCCCTGTACTACAGCACAGACGGATCGACTCCATCCTCTTCCTCCCAGCTGTATGCCGGGAGCATTCCGGTTTCATCCTCTACTACGATCCGGGCGGTCGCCATCGACCCGGCGCTGCAGAACAGCAACGTTGTTTCATCTTCCTACGTTATCCAGGCTGGCGGCACCACGATCAATTTCGGCAACGGCTTTTCTTCCGTGGCGGGGCTTACGCTCAATGGCTCGACGAAAAACTCTGACGACAGCAGGCTGCAACTCACAGAAGGCGGCCAGAACCAGGCGGGCAGCGTCTTCTACAGCCAGCCTATCAATGTCCAGGCATTTACGACGGATTTTGCCTTCCAGCTGTCGAACGCAGTGGCAGACGGCTTCACCTTTACTATCCAGAACACTGCTGCCACCGCACTGGGAGCTTATGGTTCCGGGCTCGGTTATGGCGGCATCAAGAAGAGCGTCGCTGTGAAGTTTGATCTTTACAGCAATGCAGGCGAGGGCACCGACTCGACTGGCATATACGCGAATGGAGCAACACCGACAGTGCCGTTCGTAGACATGACTTCAAGTGGCCTGGTCCTGCGCAGTGGCGACTCCATGCAGGCGCACCTGACCTACGACGGCACCACGCTTACGATGTTGCTAACGGACGGAGTGTCCGGTAAGAGCTTCACACTGAGCCAGGCCGTTAACATTCCGCAGATTATTGGCAGCAGCCAGGCCTGGGTTGGCTTTACAGGCAGTACCGGCGGACTGAGCTCCAGCCAGAAAATTCTGAGCTGGACCTATACTGCACAGGCTTCGCCCGCAACCACGGCACCTCCTGTATTCACACCGGCCGGCGGCACCTATGCGGCACCGCAAAATGTAACTATCAGTGATGCGACTGCAAATGCAGTCATCCACTACACAACGGATGGCAGCACGCCCGGCACCTCTTCGCCGGTCTATGGTGCCGCTCTCCAGGTGGGCGCGGGCACTACGACGATCCGCGCTCTTGCTATGGCATCTGGGGCATCACCGAGCAGTATGGTCAGCGCGGTGTATACCGTTACCGGTACAAGTACGCCGGCACCTGTCTTCAACCCGGCTGGCGGCACCTACTCTTCAGCACAAAGTGTGACGTTGTCTGACTCGGCTTCGAATGCCACGATCTATTACACGACGGATGGCTCGACGCCTGTATCGACATCGCCGGTGTACTCCGGGCCTATATCAGTCAGCGCATCGGAGACCATCACAGCCATTGCTGCAGCAGCCGGGCTTTCGCCGAGCCAGGCTGTTGCTGCTGCTTACACCATTCAATCCGGGGCACCTGCAATCGACTTCGAGAACGGTTTCTCCGGCGCGACTGGTTTGGCGTTGAACGGGACTGCGACGTTGAGCGGTGCCGCGCTGCAACTGGCAAAGCTGGGTCAGACCTACGCTCATGGGTCCGCATGGTACGCGACACCGGTGAACATAGCGTCCTTCACAACGGATTTTAATTTTCAGCTGTTGAGTGCACAGGCAGATGGGTTGACCTTCACGTTGCAGAGTTTTGGCACCCGTGCCCTTGGTCCTGCCGGCAGTGGTCTTGGCTACGGTGCGTCGCAGCCCGGAGGCACCGGCGGCATTGCGAAGAGTGTGGCGGTGAAGTTTGATCTATATAGCAACGATGGAGAGGGAACGGACTCGACGGGGTTCTACGTCAACGGCGCCTCTCCCACGACGCCCGCTCTGAACATGGCTGCGTCCGGGGTGACTCTCCGCAATGGTCATGTGTTCCATGCACACCTTACGTATGACGGCAGCCGGCTTACGCTGCTGCTTACGGACATTGTGACATCAGCCAGTTACACTGCAACGGAGACCGTGAACCTGCCGGCGGTGCTCGGCTCGTCGATGGCATACGCGGGCTTCACCAGCGGCACCGGGGGATTGACGGGTAC
The DNA here is from genome assembly GCA_964657395.1 of uncultured Ktedonobacteraceae bacterium. Taxonomy (GTDB): domain Bacteria; phylum Acidobacteriota; class Terriglobia; order Terriglobales; family Acidobacteriaceae. Next base: position 25,755 of record CAZZUX010000017.1, on the reverse strand, counting down.
TTTCAACATCCTCAACTGGACCTTGAGTGCCGGTGTAAGCCAGACGGCCCGGGCGGCAACGACGCTGAGCGGAGGCGTGGCTGGAAACGAAGTCACGACGTACACTCGCTATGCGGCTGAGCCTGGCTTTACGCCGACGCCCGGCGAGCATGCCGGTGCGGTGTCAGTAGAGCTGTTGTGCAACACTCCCGGCAATACGGTTTACTACACCGTGGACGGATCGCAGCCGACTCGCCGTTCTGCGATCTATCGTGCGCCAATTGTTGTCAATGGCAGGTCTCTCATTATCAAGGCGTTTTCCACTGCACCTGGACGACGAGACAGTGCTGTTGTGACCGGCACTTACCAGGTAAAGGAGTGAGTCCGGCCGAACACTGCTGACCCATTCAAGCTTTCCCTCCATCCGTCGATACAGCCATTGACACCGCACGTTCAGCCGGGCCAGGTGCGTGCTGGCAGACATCATGCGGGATCGGCAAGGAAAGAGGCCTCAACGATGCATTTCAAGTGGACCATCGGCGCAAAACTGCTTGCCAGTTCTGCCCTGGCGCTTACGCTCACGATCGCCATCAGTGTGGTTGGCCTGGTCTCGATCTCCAACCTGGGAGCGCGCCTGCATGCGACCATTCAGGGGACTGCCAGAAAACAAGCGCTCGCCGGTGATATGCAGCTTCAGCTGGCTACCATGCTCTCGCTGGAGCGCGGCATTCGGCTTCGCACCTATATGAATGACGGCGCCCAGGCGGACGCGTATCACCAGCGATTTCTGCAGAGTTCGGAGAAGCTGAACGAGTCCATCGCTGCCATCGCGCCGCTTCTTGTCACGCTTGAGGGACATACCCTTGCGAGCGATCTGCAGGTTCTTAACGTCAGCATAGCTGAGAAGAATGAACAGATTTACAAGCTTTGCAAAGCTCATCAGTTGGTTCAGGCAGCCGAGATCGATAAAAGCGAGGTGCGTCCATTGGTCGAGCAAGCGGATGTCAAGGCAGCACGCATCGTTCAGCAACAGGACGAGATAATGGCGAAAGACGATGCCTCATCTGCTGCTGCAGTGAGCGCAAGCTGGTGGACGCTGGCCACAATGCTCCTGCTTGCAGTCATTAGTACAGTCGGCTCCTATCTCATCGTGCATCGGATGAACGCGAATCTGCGCCGGAATGTAGAGTCGCTCACCAGCGGGACAGAAGGAGTTGCTGCCGCAGCGCTCCAGGTTTCCTCTTCCAGTCAGGCGCTGGCGGAGAGCGCCTCCTCGCAGGCTGCCGCTCTCGAGGAGACGTCTGCGTCTTCCGAGCAGGTGCATGCGGTCGCGCGTCGGAATTTGGATTGCGCAAAGACGACTACCGCCATTGTTGAGAAGTCTCAGTCGCGGTCCGTAGAAGCGAATGAACAGCTGAAGCAGATGGTTCTGGCGATGGACGAAATCAACCAGTCTTCCGAAAAGATCTCGAAGATTATCAAGGTGATCGACGAGATCGCATTTCAGACGAATATTCTTGCCTTAAATGCTGCTGTCGAAGCGGCCCGGGCAGGGGAGGCGGGATTGGGCTTCGCAGTGGTTGCCGATGAGGTACGAAGCCTGGCCCAGCGCTGTGCACAGGCCGCAAAGGACACTGCCAGTCTGATCGAGGAATCGCTTCAAAGTTCCAGTGGTGGCAAGCAGCGCGTCAGTCTTGTCGCGGACGCTGTTCGCGCTCTGACCGGCGACTCAGCCGGTATCCGGACCCTGGTCGACGAAATCAGTGCCGGCAGCGAAGAGCAGGCCCGGGGGATGAAGCTCATAGCCGGTTCATTATCCCGGATGGAACAGGCTACCCAAAGTACTGCTGCGGCGGCTGAAGAGGGCGCGGCCGGAGCAGCCGAGCTCAAGGTGGAATCAGTCCGGCTGAAGGAAGTCGTTCAGGAGCTTTACAGCATGGTGAGTGGCGGCTCGGCAGCATCCTCGATTGCGCCTTTACCCAGGCGTGTGCCGACATCTAGTGCGAAGCCGTTTGTTTCCTCTGCCTCGGCTGGAACGGCACGCATCGTCCCGGCACCATCGAAGCGGATCGCCATTGTGACCTCCGTCAAGGGCCCGGTGGCTGCCAGTGAGATCGAAGAAAAGATAGAGACCATCCGCACTGCCGATGCGCGGCAGAGTTTTCCACTGGAAGAAGATTTCAAAGATTTCTAAGGCTAGTCATACGAGGCGTGAAGCCGGCTGGCATCAGCTTGCTCCGGCGACACGCCCTTTGAGACTGCGCAGGACCTTTGCAAATCCCGGCGGTAAAACGTATTCGGAGGCAAACCGTTTCAACGTCAGCGGCTTTCTATACACGCTCGGCGCGTACACGGAATGATGAGGAGCCGAGATTCCGCCACGGCCGTCGCCTACAGTATGGAAATATGAAGCGAACGATTTTCTCGACGTTCCTGCAGGCGGATGCACGGGCCGCACTCCGTGGAAGTTGCGGTCTGCCACCTCGAACAGGACAGTCGTGTTGAATTTTGGTTCTATGGACGATTCGCAGTGTGAGGCGTCCGTGGCCCACAGCTCCAGTTGACCTCCATACTCCGGTCTCCAGTCCCGGTTGAGGTAGGTAATCATCACCATTCGCCGCGTTAGGCCCGTGATCTGGTCAACGTTGCGATCGGCATGCACGTCGAACAGACCGCCTGCACTCAGCACGTGATAACCGCCGCCTGCAAGATATGGGTCGGGTACCAGGCCCCACACTCCGGTGAGTTCCGACAGCAGATACAGGAATTCTGCCGAGTGCAGCAGCGCTACATGCCGCTTGCCACAACTGCCCAGATCCACTGCCGATCGAAGATTCGCTTTCGACAACTTGTCATCGTCATGAATCACCCACCCATCCTCACGGACGGTTTTGATTTCACGGACTAGGCCGTCCAGCCGTTCGGCACTGAATAAGTCACGCAGCACCAGGTGCGAAAACGGCTGTGCGTCGCGGTACTGCTCCTGCAGCCGAATCGTGTCTTCGCGCAGTTCGATGTCAGCTGCGAGATACTCTGCGATTGTGCCGGCAGCTTTGACTGACATAAATCCCTCGGATTGGTTCCTGCACCGCAAGTCTGCGCGCTACTTATCTTTCCTGCAAGATCCTTGCAAGTTCGCTATTAACCATCACGCAAGAGGAATGCGCGACCGTGTGAAGGAAGCATCCATTCTCCATAATAGCCGCAATATTTGTTACAGTAATGCTCAAAGTCATTCACCACGGGTGCAGGTCTCGCAACATGGCTTCCAGACTTAAACCCGCAGACACGGCTCAACCGGGGCCTCCAGTCGCCCTGATCTACCGCGATGACCTGTTGAAGCTCAGTGAGACCTTCATCTCAAGCCAGGCTGGAGCCTTGAGCTCCTACCGCCCTGTTTTTGTTGGTCTCTGTCGTGCCGATCGAAGCGCTTCCATGTTGGAGGGTGCCGTTCTGCTGAGTTCCAGTCACTCGCTGCGTGCACGCGCAAGGAAAGCGCTTTACTGTATGACTGGGATCGCACCTCTGTTTCATCGGTCCGTAGCCACGCTGAATGCCAGGTTGCTCCATGCCCACTTCGCTGTGGATGCAACGCATGCGCTTCCGCTGATTCGTCATCTCGGCATTCCTGCGATCGTGACTCTGCATGGCTATGACGTCACAATTCGTGATGAAGAGCAGCGGAAAACCCCGCTCGGCGCAGCCTTTCTGCATCGTCGCAGACTGCTCTGGCAGCGTGCCGCGATCTTTCTTTGTGTCTCCGACTTCATCCGCGAGGCAGCACTTCGTGCCGGGTTTCCGGAAGGTAAATTGCTTGTGCACCATATCGGTATCGATCGGAAGAAGTTCTTCCCTGTGGAGCAAGTGCGCGAACCGATCGTATTGTTTGTCGGGCGGCTGACCGAGAAGAAGGGATGCGATCGGCTGCTTCATGCCATGCAGCAGGTGCAAGCGGCTATGCCGCTGGTCCGCCTGGTTGTGATTGGCGGCGGAGAGCAGATGTCTTCGCTCGAGGCTCTGGCTGATGTTTTGCAAGTGCGCTGCAGTTTTCTGGGGCCACGACCGCCGATCGATGTGAGGCATTGGATGCAGCGCGCTCGCGTACTATGTGCCCCCAGCATTACCGCCGCGAATGGAGACAGTGAAGGACTGCCGACGGTTGTCGTGGAAGCCCATGCCACGGGATTGCCGGTGGTGGCTTATCGCCACGCTGGTATTCCTGAGATTGTGCTGGATGGCATCACGGGGCTTCTAAGTGAGGAAGAAGATATTGATGCACTTGCCAATGGAATGCTTCGCTATCTGACGGACCAGAGCTTCTGGCGCATGTCGAGTGAAGCGGCGCTGTTGCAGGTGGCGCGCAACTTCGACCTCGCAGTCCAGACACGCAAACTCGAAGCTATTTACACGAAAATCAGCGAGGAAGTCAGTGCAAGGGCCGACCTGCCTGTGCATGCTTGATCTCTGCGGCGAAACTGATCCAGACGGGTAAGTCAGTAACGAACAGATATTAGCTGGGGATACATACACGCGCGGATTAAACACTCGCCCGTGCGACACGCTTGATCTCGCGACGTGATCAGCAGGTAAACGGCTGCGGCGGGAGCATCGATCCGGATGGATGCATATGTAAATGAAACAGTTGCAAAAAGAAAAAGAACCGGTAGTATGAACGCAACATCCAGAAAAAAGGTCTGCGCAGGAACATGAAGATCAAGGTTGCGTTCACGTCGTACTTGTCAGCAGTGCTGCTGTGTTTTTCCCCGCCGGTTCATCCGCAGGTGCATGCCATCGCACCTGCTTTGGCAATCCAGGCGACGAACACTGTTGTGCCAGTCGACAATGCTGTCCCGGGCACTGATCGTTACAAAGTTCAACCGGAGGACTCGCTCGTTGTCTCCTTCGCTTTATCGCCTGAGTTGAACCAGACAGTGGGAGTGCAGCCAGACGGATATGTCAGCCTCTTGAGTGTTGGCGGCGTCTATGTCAAGGATCTGACAGTTCCCCAGGTGGTGCAGGCTATCAAGAAGGCTTATGCCGGGACGCTGCATGATCCAATTGTCGACGTCGATTTGAAGGACTCTCAGCGGCCGGTCTTCTATGTCAGCGGACAGGTCAGTAAACCTGGTCAGTATGACCTTCGATACCAATTGTCCGTAATGCAGGCGATAGCCATTGGCGGGGGCCTGTCACAGACTGCGAAAACGCAGGTCGTCCTGATGCACCGGGTATCGAATGAATGGGCTGAAGTGAAGGTCCTCAATCTGCGGAAGGTCATTCACGGCCAGGCTCTCGAGAACGACATGCTGGTAAAGCCGGGTGACATGATCTTCGTTCCCGAGAAGATTATCGTGGGCTTCCGGAAGTATGTGCCGTACGGCCTGGGCTTGAGCTTTTCACCTGCGAACAACAACATCCTTTACTAACGTTTGTCTGGATGCAGTCGTCCGAACCTCGCCGGCCTATGACGTGGCTGGCCCCAAGTCAAAGTTGAAACAATTGCAGGAGGCTGCATGAACACAGCACCGGAGAATGCCGGCGAACGATTGCCAGACTTGAATTTACGTGAGATGGTGACCCCCATCTTCCGTCAGCGCCGTGCGCTTTTTGGGACATTCTGCTTCCTCATGGTTGCTGTCCTCGCGATTGCTCTTCTTTGGGCGCCGCACTACTACGTGGCCAGCATGCAGGTCCTCGTTGAACAGACGCGGGTGGATCCTGCGATTTCACCCGGACAGAGTGTTCCTGCTGCTTCTCGTCAGATCAGCCTGGACCAGGTGAATTCAGAGATGACCCTGCTGCAGGGGACCGACATGCTACGCAAAGTAGTGGATAGCTGCGCGCTCGCCAGTTACGATCCTACTTTCCGCGATCGGTTTCGATCCGGTTCTGCCGATCAAATTCGAGCTATCAAGCGGGAAGCTGCTGTCGTACAACTGGCCGGGCATTTGAAGGTTATGGTTGAGGCAGGCTCGGACGTTATCAATGTGAAGTATGGTCGCTTCGGCGAACCAGAAGTGCCGGCGTGTGTGCTGCAGAATCTAGGTCAACTGTATCTCGATAAGCATGTCATGCTGCAGCGGCCGGGGGGATCTGCGGACTTCTTCAGGGTCGAGACAGCGAACTATCGACAGCTGCTGGAACAGGCCGAGCAGAAGCTGATCGATTTTGGCCGGCAGGAGGGGGTCGCTGCTCCAGAGATCCTGCGAACAGATCTTGCCCAGCAGACTGCTACTGCGGAAGCACAACGTACCCAGGCTTTTCAGCTGCTGGCTACGGACACGCAGCGCATCGCGACTGAGAAGGGCCAGATGGCCGACATGCCGCTGCGTGCGCAGACCACGGAAACTACTCTTGATTCCAACCTGCTGTTACAGAATCTTGGTTCCGACCTGGTAAACGCACGGATTCGCAGGTCACAGCTGCTGTTGAAGTATGAGCCCGCCTATCCACTGGTGAAGGAAGTAGATGCCGAGATTGCACTGACGGAGACGGCGATCCGAACCGCGCAGACTACCAGCTACACCAATCGCACAACCGATCGCGATCATGTCTATGAGTATCTTCGTGAAGATGTTGCGAAGACTGCAGCTGACCTGGCTACGCAGCGTTCGCTCATCCAGGCCCTGGGGATCAGTATCGCGTCTCTGCAGAAGGAGATGGTCCGGATGGATGGTCTTTCGATCAACAAGGAGGCGCTTGAGCGTGACGCGAAATCGGCTGAAGGCGACTATCTGCTGTACCAGACCAAGCGGGAACAAGCACGTATTTCGGATGAACTCGATCGCAAAGGCGTGGCGAATGTAGCCATCGCGGTCCCTGCGGTCGTGCCCGTACTACACGCTTACCCGCCGACCAAGATAGTACTTTTTGGTATTCCGCTGGCGATGCTGCTTGCCTTCACTGCGGCTTATATCGCCGAGTATCTCGATCCCTCGCTGCGCACTCCTGCGGAAGTAGCGGATGCGCTCGGGATCCCGGTGCTGGCTGCCATCCCACGATGAACCGATCCGCATAACTGCACTAGACAGCCGCATTATGGGAGCTACTTACATGAAAACGAAACTTAGTGAAACGTCGCAGCGTACGTCGGCAGGGCTGGATCTACTAAATCTCGTACAGCGCCTTTTTCTTGCTTCCAATCCATGTCATACCGTAACGTTTGCCGGCGTCGAAGCCACGAATGGCAGCACCGGCATCAGCATGGAGACTGCGAAGGTGCTGGCGGCCGCGGTACATCAGGATGTTTTGCTCATTGATGCGGACAGTGTCCATCCAGCGACGTCTGCACGCATGCTCGGTAACGGGAACGGCCACCGCCAGGAACGCGGCCTCTCGACCGCCATGGAAAGCGATGATGCGATCCGTTCGCATGCAAGCAAGACGAGCGAGAGCAATCTCTTCGTGATGCAGTCGGGTCCGCCGGCCGGCCAGCTGCTGCAGGCCGGTGCGATGCGGGCTTTTCTGCAGCGGGCGCTTAAGGAGTTTCCGTATGTCCTGATCCACTCACCTGCGCTCGCTATTTCGTCGGATTGTGTCGCGCTCAGCCAGGCGGCGGATGGCGTGGTGTTGGTGGTGGAAGCAAGCAAGACCCGTAAAGGTGTTGCGATGCGCACCCTGCACGAACTCGAGGCAGCAGGGTCGACGATCCTGGGCGCTGTACTCAGCAGGACCATGCAGCCGATTCCCGCATTCCTGTATGGACGGCTATGAGCAGTCTTCAGGTTCTGGCGAAGCCACGTTGGCTGCCTCGCAGGCAAGGGTTTCATCCGTTTCTGGGGATGGATTGATTTGGGTAGCCAGGTCGTGGCGGTCAGCCGCTTCCTCTGAAAGAGGAGATAGTGGCAACGCATCGGAAGGCTGCCTGGCTGCTGCGCGGATGCAGGCTTCTGTGTAGATGTCTTCCAGGATGGCAGTCTGCTGTTTGAGATCGAAGAGCCGGACGGCACGCCTTCGTCCTGCGTGGCTGAATTCACTACGCAGATCCGCGCGCTGGAGCAGCAAGGACAGGTAATCTGCTAACCGCTGAAAGTCACGCTCCGGTGCGAGCAATCCTGTTTCCCCGTGCGCCACGGCTTCCGGAATGCCTCCACTTGCGAAGCTGACCACTGGCAATCCACACGCTTGCGCTTCGGCAAATACCATCCCGAAGCCTTCGGCATCCCCATCTGCCGCTGTGACACTTGGAACGCTGAACAGGGTGGAAGCGCGCATCCATGCCCGGACGGCCATCGGCGTTTGCCGCCCCAGGAAGGTGTACTTTGTAAGCGATCCCTGTGCCTGCCTCTCCAGCCTTGCGCGCTCGTCTCCGTCTCCGATTACGATCAGTCCGACGTCCGGCATCTTCTTCTGTACCAATGCCATTGCGCGAATCAGATAAGAGCATCCTTTTTTTTCGGTGAGTCTGCCTGTGAACAAAACTCTCGCGGTTTCAGGACGCTTGTCTGCTCTGCAGAACCAGGTCGTGTCGATGCCGGTGTAATGCACCAGGATCTTGTCCGGCGGAAAACCCTGTGCCACCATTCTCGACTTGATGAATTTCGATACAGCAAAGAACTGCTCTACCCTGTCTGCCATTCCGGGGCGCTCACGCAAATATTTTCGGCCCCGTCGACTCCGTCCAAGGGAAGCATCGTCGTAGGTCGCGTCGTATCCGTGATAGGTAACAAGCAATGGGATATTCAGGGCCGCGGCGATAGGGAGCGCCTCCGCGCCGTCCGGACCGAAGTGGGCGTGGATCAGCTTTGGCTTAAGCTGTGCCAGATGCGCAGCGCATTCCGGTGGAAGGCCCCTGAGCCTCCACATGGCCTCGCGCCAGAACCCACTCAATCCGCCACGGTTGGCAATCCAGGAGGCATCTTCCGGGAGGTCCAGTCCATGAACGTCGCGGAGACCCACGTAGTAAGGCAGGTAACGCTGCATGGCTTCGGCCTGATTACGAATGAAGGTTTCGGAGTAGGGAAGCAGCTGGGTCCGAAAGATCAGGGCAACCGGCTTTTCTGCAATCATGCTGCCGCTCCCGCTGTGATCATGTGAACTCCGCGTGCAGGCGAGCATGGAAACGGACTTTCTGATTCACTTTACATCTTGTAACAGACAATGAGTTAGTATTCTTCTACAACCCCCGAGTCATATTCATTCTTACCAGGAGCGCTAAATGCCTGTACGGAGCCCGGCTCACCTGTCGCTTTCAGCAGGCACAAGGATTACCATGCTGTGCCTGTTACTTGCTTTCTTATTGCCGGCTATCGCACAGGCTCCTACATCTTCGTTCGATGATGAATTCCCGGGTGCATCCATCGACACGAACAAGTGGCTGGTGGAGTCGTTTCCCGGCCACAACCAGGGAACCTTTCGCGCGGATGCGGCCTTCTATAAGCCTGAAGCTGTGCAGGTCGGCAATCACACGTTGCGGATTCTGGTCGAGAAGATCCCGAACGTGGATGTGAAGACTGGGAATGCGTATTCTCTGCGATCGGGACGCATCCAGACACGGCAGAGCTTTCTATACGGAAGCTTTGAATTTCGTGCGAAACTTCCTCGCGGCGCAGGGATCTGGCCGGCTATCTGGATGCGCACGCCTTACGGGGTTCCGTTCGACGGAGAGATCGACATCCTGGAAGGCCGGGGCAGTCATCCGAATGTGATCCAAAGCACCATGCATCCGTGGGTGAACGGTGTGGAGCCGCGTCAATACTGTGCGTGGCTGCTGGTTCAAACGGCACCGGATGATGCGGTCTATCACAAGCCCGACTGCGCTCGTCTCGACAACGTTGTTCATCTCAGTTCCGATCTTGCGTCGGGCTTTCACATCTACACCATGGACTGGCTACCTGACAGCATTACCTGGTCGCTCGATGGGCAGCCTTACTATGTTGTTCGCGAGAAGGTTCCGCGGGTGCCGATGACCATTGTTCTGGACGTAGCGTTTTCTCACAACTGGGATGGTGGATCGCCGGACACTACATCGCTGCCACAGTCACTTGACCTGAGTTATGTCCGGATGCGAGGTTTGACAGCGGCGGCCGCAGGTGTTGCGCATTAGTTGTGTTCTTCGAGGCAGCGGCTGCGACCTGCGCGGCCAACTATTCTATTGCAGTCAGCTCGTAAGTCGTCCGCTCGAGACTGAAATCTACTTAGGTTTTGAAGCCAGAGGCGCTCGTCGGCTCAAGAAGTGAGGTGTTTGTATCGCATCTGCTTATGGAGATGCAGCGACCGCGATGCAGACCTGCGTGTGTCATTTTTAATCGTGGACTGGCATGGCTGAGTGTATTGAACTCGGCGAACTGGTAGCTACCGGTGGATCCATATTTCGTGAGTGGCATTCAACGAGAAGCTCAGGATGCCGGCAGGATGGTTCGCAAGAGTTGCAGACTAAGCTTCATGACTCCGCGCGAATGTCTCAGGCCGCTCTTGCTATAGAGATGCTGGAACTCCGGAGAGACATCGGCGCCGCTGATGTTCTCTCATATACATCCTGACAGCACATGGCTACATAGATAGAGACGAAGGGAAGCCAAAGCACAGTGTGCTCCCGAAGCAAGTTGCTCTCCGTCAGGTTCATGGTTACAAAAATGCAAAGGAACATAAAAGCAAACCTCGTGAAGTCTGAAAGTGCCTCAGCCTGATTGAATAATCGACGAAGAGTGTTCCGGCTATAGAGCAGAAGCATGAGGCCAACCAGCACCATTCCCACGATGCCGCAATCCAACAGAACGTCGAGGTAGCCATCATGCGCATGGGTAGCTGCCAATCCAACCGGCATGATCTGGCCGACCAGGCTTTGCCTCCAGAAAACGGCGTATCCATGACCGAGCCAGGGCCGCTGCCTGATGCCATCCATAGCGAACGTCCAGATGAGCGTTCGGCCTGTCAGTGTGTCGTCCTTTCCGATGATGGCAAACAGCTGGCTCCGGAAGATCAGCAGTATATCCAGTCCGAGGATCCCGATCGGAATCATCGCGGCCCAGAGAGGGAGTGTCTTCCGATTCTTGATGCGCGCCAGTTTCAAAAAAACCAGGGCTGCGGACACTGCAATGAAACCGAGCAGGCCTGTTCCAGATCGTGAAAGCCCAAGCAGGGCCAGGGCACCAGCCAACGCTGTCCAACGGAGCCATCGCTTTTGAAATGGCCTTCCTCCAGCAAAGAGTGCGATTGCCAGCACCATGTTTCGGCCCAGTTGATTCTTATGCTGAAAGAGGCCCTTCCAATCACCGGTGTGTGTGTCGGTACTGATCCCATAGCTGGGCAGCACAAGCACGATTAAGAAGCAGCCTACGATTGAGATCACCGATGCTGTTGCATAGAGATGAATTTGCCTGGCGCGCGGAAGAGATGAACCGATCCACAGAGCAAACAGGGTCGTGAAGAGAAAGATCAGGCTGCGTCGCAGGGTCACGTGTCTCTCGATTGACCATGCTGTTGACACCATGAGTAACAGTCCAATCAGTATCGGCAATTTTGCGAGCCGCACCGCTTCGAATGTCCGGCGCCAGTCTGCTGCCAGGAGGAGCAAGGTCAGCGGAATGACGATGGTTTGCCCGATGATCGACACGGCGCCCGCGATTGGGTCAGTTCCGCCCTCTGGTGCATTCGAGGGAGTCAGGAGTCCCATGTAGAAGATCAGGATCGACAGTGCGATTGCCCACTGGACTGCTTTCCACCTACTACCTACCTTGGTGACGTTGTTGGCAGACCTGTTGGTCTGCCGGTCCACGAGTCGCCGTGCCAGTCTCATTGCATCTCCTGCGAAGCCGGCTTTAGAGTGCCGAGGCCTACGAATTCCGTGGTACCTTCATGCCGCTTCAGCCACAACAATAGTGTCCAGTTCATTCCTGCGAGGCCACCGTCTGTGAGCAGACTTGCCAGCGCCGCCCCTGTCCACGAGTAGCGAGGGATCAGATAAAGGTTCATCCCGAGATTGCCGGCAGCCGCGATTGCCTGCGAGCCTAGCCGGTACTTCTGGTATCCCGCACCAGCCATGGCATCGCCGGATCCTACGTGAAGGCAGCGGAAGATCGGGATCAGGCACAGCCAGCGCAGGGCGCCGACGCTGGGTGCGAATCCTTTGCCTACCAGGTGCGGCAGCAGTGGTGCTCCAAGAAACATGGCTGCGGCGCTCGCTCCGCCCAGCAACAGCGTCCGCTTGAGGATCTTTCGAGCCAGCGGTTCCGTGGCGGCGACACCGTTGCGGCCTTCGCGAAAGAAGCGGGGAAACACTGCTGCCTGGATCGACATGATGGGCATGGTCGCAATGTTCACGACACGATAGGCCATGCTGTAGATACCGTTCGCTACGGCCATTCCGTAATGCCCCAGCATCACCTTGTCGACGTCGTTGTAGACCGAAGTTGTGGAACCGGAGACGGCGAAGATCAGCCCTTCTCCCATGCGACGAAGCAGAAGTTGCGGACGGAAGAGCGGCCATCCAAAGCGCACCGTGACGGTTGCAACCGCGGCGGTGACAGCTGCGCCTGACACGGCCAGCGATGCGAGCGCCCATTGCCATGCCGACGCCTTGTGCAGAAAAAAGAGCATCGCTCCAGCAAGCAGAAGTCTGAGCAGGTTGGTGATGAGATTCAGCGTGGCGGTGATCTTCATTTTTTCAAATGCCTGGAAGACCTGGCTAGCGGCTGTGGTCAACTGCCCGAAGAGGCAGTCGCCAATGGCGAGCAGAACCAGGATGGATGCGCTGCGGCTGCCTACCATCCAGCGACCCGCGAGATGCAGGCCAAGCACCAGCAGCGATCCGAAGAAGGCTGTTGACAGAATGACGTTGCCCCAATATTCGCGAAAGCGCGCGTGGTCAGGACTGACATAGCGCAGGACAAGCAGCCCGGAGCCCATGGTGCTGTACTGGCTTACCACTGAGACCAGGGCGATGGCACCGGCGAGTACGCCATATTCAAGCGTGCCCAGCAGGCGCGCCAGCAGGACGAAATAGAGAGCCTGCACCAGGAAGGACGAGCCCTGGCCGGCGAACATCCAGACTGCATTGCGGGCCAGCGGGCTGCTCCTGATCCTGCTGATCTGTGCGCCGATCATGCGGCCAGCTCTTCCATAATGGTTTGGTATCGCCCCTGCACGACGGTCCAGGTGTAGTTCTTCAGGAAAGAGAGCCGTCCTTCTGCTGCAATCTTCTGACGCAATGCCGGGTTGGTAATCAGGTCTCGCAGCGCCTGCACCAGCTGGTCAACCGAACTCCTGTCCACCAGGAGTGCGCCGCCCTCTGAAAACGCTTCCGGGATGCCGCCGCTTTCTGTAGCGACAACGGGGAGCCGGCTCGCCATAGCCTCCAGCGGGGCCAGCGGAAAGGGATCCTGCCACACGGAGGGCAGGCAGAAGATATCTACGGTGCGGAACAACTTCGCCAGTTCACTGCCGCTGCAATAAGGCCGAAACTCGACATTGGACGGGGCATTCTTATGCAGGTCGGTGATGTAACGGGTCACCCTGCTGCCGCCGAAGTGGGAGGCGCCTACGATGATTCCTTTCGCCCGTATGCCGGCCTGTTCGAGCACCCGCATCGCGTCGACAAATATGTGCGCACCCTTGTCCCTGACCAGCCTGCTGGCGAAGAGGATTTCGGGCACAGCCGGGGGCGTCCGCTCAATTGACGAGGGATAGAACATGGTTTCGTTCGCGCCGTTATAGAGAACACTCGAGGAGATCCAGGGAAAGCGATGCAGGCTCTCGCCCTGCAGATAGGTGCTGACGAAGACGAAATGATCTATCTTTGCCTGCTCCAGGCGCCAGGGGAGCATGGCCAGGAGATGCGAGTTATGCATATGCAGCACAATGCGCGCCCCGGCCCGATGGACAGTGGGTGCCAGAATGGCGGCATAGTCGGGCCGGTTGTGGACCCATAATACGTCTCCCGGACGAAGCAGGGCATGGATTGGAGCGATCAGGAGATAGCGGATCAGCGCTGAGCTTAACCACCAGGGCAGATAGGTAGAAGCGCGCCGTACAGTCTCATACCGATGAAAGCTCCTGATGGTCACGATGCGAGCTGCGGGAAACCTCCAGCTTTCATCGGTTGACGGGCACAGGATGACCGCGTTGTTGTCTCGGCGCAGTACGTTGGCAGCCCATCGTGAGATCGCACCGCCACGGTTTTCGGAAAAGGGCTCATTCTCCGACAACAGGTGATAGACCGTTCGTGCCACGTTGCGCTACTCCAATTCTTTGCAACTCTGCTGGTTGTGCTAGAGGGGCGGTCTACGACTATTGAGAAATGGAACTTACCGTGTTGCGGTAACGGCCCTGGATGATTTGCCAGGTGAAATTTTTCTTGAACGAGCGACGACCCTCATCGGCGAGCCGCTTGCGAGCTTCAGGATTGGCAATCAGCTGTTTGAGGGCGTCAACCAGCTGCCCGGTGGATCCACGTTCGACCAACAGGCCTCCTCCATCGGCGAAGACTTCTCTGCTGCCGCCGCCGTGGGTTCCCACGATGGGCAGCGCTGAGGCAAACGCCTCGACATTGACCATGCCGAACGGCTCTTCCCAGATGACGGGAGCGCAGAAGATGTCAGCCTCTCGAAACATTGTCGCCAGTTCCATGCCGCTGCAGTAGGGCCGCAGTTCTACATTCGGTGGCGCCATGTTGTGCAGACTGGTGATGTACGGAGTCGTTTTGCTTCCGCCAAAATGTGACGCGCCTACCATGATGCCTTTGGCCCGGATGCCCGCCTGTCCCAGCCGCCTCATTGCTTCAAGGAAGATATGACCACCTTTTTCCTTGACCAGGCGGCTCGCGAAGAGCACTATCGGGACCTCCGGAGAGCCACGCTCTTCTGCAGGCGGATAGAACATTTCTTCGTCCGCCCCGTAGTTCAGGATGGTCGATGATATCTCCGGATAGGTGGAGAGAGCCTCCCGCTGCAGGAACGCACTGCCGAAGACGAAATGATCGATCTTCGCTCTTCTCATCCGGCCAATCGGCTGCTTGCTCAGGTGCGAGTTGTGGAGATGCAACACGACCTTCCCCCCGGAACGGTGCACGTAAGGCGCAAGAATGGCGGCGTAGTCCGGCCGGTTATGGACCCATAACACATCCCCGTTCCCGATGCGATTTACGACTGGGAGCAGGACTTTTTTGATTAATTGCTTCTGCAACACATGCGGCAGCCTTGTGGAGATCTTGCGCACCTTTTCATAGCGACTGAATCGATGCATGGCTACGACTCGCGCCGGCGCGAAGGCCCAGCTGTCGTCTGCTGATGGACAGAGAATGATGGATTCCAACTCAGGTTTGAGCACGTTGGCTGTCCAGCGCGAGATAGCGCCTCCGCGAAACTCCGAGAACGGCTCCGTTTCAGACAACAGGTGATAGACCGTTCGTGCCACGCGCGTTACTCCTAGTCCAGGCAGAAAGAGTCAGGTTCAGCTCCTATTTGCGGAGAGCAGTACCTGTTTCCTGAACATACTGTTGTCAGTGAGGGCTTGCAGATGAGCATAACGTAACTGTCACGCTATCCAAAGAGAAAAGAGTTATACCTTCGGGATGATGCTCTCAATGTCGGAACCACGAGGCATCCCGGAGCTGCATGTGTCAGGCTTGTCGCCGCAGTTCCTCGCCCCGTACCTGCGGACTTAGTATCCGGCGCAACTTTCCGCGCATTGAGGGCCGGAAGACACTGTTGCCAAGGAACAGCAGGCAGTCCATGGGACGAGGACGGCCTCGCAGGAACATCTGCCGGAGAAGGAAGGGGAGTGCTTCCCGCATGCAACCCTGAGCGGAAGCCTCGCCGATGAGCTGGGTGGCGATGAAGCCCGCGAAGGCCCTGCGTGTCAGCAAAGCCTGAACGCCCAGCAGCCACTGCCAGGAGCGTTGCCAGTCCAGGTTGCGAACGATGCTGTTGCGGACCTCTCCCAGGTACCACACTGCCAGCGGATCGCCGACGAACATGACCCGGAAGCCGGTGATCGCAGAAGCGCGCACATACCAGTCAGTGTCCTGATGCTTTTTCAATCCGGAACTGAACGGCTGGCGCAGCATCAGATCGCGCGATACCAGCAGCATGGAGGTCTGCAACTGGCCCTCGCCGCGGAACAGAGATCGACGGTTGAAGAGGTACTCACACAGGGGCTCGCCCGCCTCAGGCAGTCTCCTGGGCCAGACGTAGTCATGGGTGGGATAGCGACCGATGACCTTGCAGGCGATGACAGAGAGCCTGTCGCCGTACTCATCCAGAAGCCTGAGCTGCCGCTCTATCTTGTTCGGAAACCACTCGTCATCATCATCAAGAAAGGCGATCCATGTTCCACGTGCGTTCAGCACGCCCGCATTGCGGGCATCTGAACCGCCGACCGGTGCGGGCAGGGCGTGTACACGGACGCGCAGGTCAGCGATTTCATTCAGGTATCTCTCGGTTTCGGGGTCCCGGCCGTCGACGACCACCACAATCTCGAGCTGCCTGTAAGTCTGTGCCTGTGCACTGGTCAGCGCTCTTTGAAGTAAGGCGAGGCGGTGGCGTGTAGGGATGACTACTGAAACCAGGGCATTCAGCATTGTGTATGGAGGCTCCTGTGCTGGAGTGCGACTTCAGCATACCTGCGGCATGGTGCCTGCTCGTGATTTCCCGATATCTTATCCGATACTGCGACAAATAAAACCGAAGTAACGAATCGGCAAAAGACAAGCTTCGAACTTGCCCAGCTTTGTAGTATTTCTTGGCTAACCCAAGACTCGACATAAAGACGAAGGTAACACCTAAAGTTGCAAATTAGAGAGAGCCTTGTTCGTAGGGCTTCAAGACTTGCAGCCAATGTTCAAGGGTGATTGCGGATAACGGCGAGGTCTTCCTGGCGAGGCAGGACTCCCCGGCCGTCTGTTTGCTGGCTGCCTGGCTAAGGAGGCAGCGACAGCTATGCGGCTGCGACGAGGTATGTGGGAGCAAGTAATAACCGAAGCGTTAGAAGTGGACAGCGAAAAAAATAATTCTTGGTTCTTTCAAATGCATAGCAGGGCAGCGGTTCCCTGGGCTGTGAGCAGGCTGGTGGAGACATTTGCGCAGACGCGCAGGCTGTCGTAACCAGTTGTGAGAAGAGTCTCTTAGATATTTTTAATGTTCGCTCCAGGAGTGCCGATGCAAAGAGAACTATCGGTTCGAGGTGATGGAGTGATCAAGAGTTCCTGGCTAACGTTCCTCAATCAATTTCCTGACGGTCGCTGCCGCAGGATAGCTGTCCAGTCCGCTGTTCCGGCAGAAGCTGCCCAAGCCTGTTCCTTGTCTATCGCAACTGAGGGGCTTTCAAGTCTTGGCTGTCGGCGTCGGTACTCGGGTGTGACGGCGATCCTGCTGCTTGCAGCGTGCGCGTCATTTCCGCTCCATGCCCAGTTGCGCGGAGTGAGCCACGGATCGCCACTCCTGTTTGCAACCGGCAAGGCGGCTACCAACCCGCTGGTGTTGACCGCCTACAGTATGGATGGCACCAACTCCGGCACCGCCCGCCTTGGACGCAATGTCACTATCCTGGCCAGTGCGGCAGGGTACACCAATCCAGCGTTTACCTGGACACTTACCGGCGCCGGCACTCTCAGCAGCACCGGCATCTACACGGCTCCCGCGGCCATGCCGCAAGGCAGCACGGCGACCGTGACTGCGACAATGATAAGCTCGCCCGCCATTACGGCCTCCTACACGATGACGCTTACCTATGCCGTGCCCACCATCCGCTGGGCGACCCCTACCCTTTTGATCGCGGGGCGAACGAATGCGGTGACTGTCGTGGGCTATGATTTCACCCCGGCGACGACGATCCTGGCCGGCGGTGTCGCCGTGCCTTCCAGTTTTCAGGCGCCGAACACTGTTGTCGCACAGGTAGCTGTACCGTCCGGTGCCACGCAGCCTGTCAGCCTGGTGGCGAGCAATCCGGCTCCGGGCGGAGGGCTGAGTGCGCCGGTTGCTATCGCGACAAGTCTGCCCAAGCTGACACTTACCGAGTACAGCGTCGATGGCACCAATTCCGGAACTGCACGGCTCGGACGGAATGTCACCCTGGTGCCGAGTCTCCCAGGCTCGGTCAATCCAGCCTATACCTGGAGCCTGCAGGGGCCGGGCACGTTGAGCAATGCCGGAGTGTACTCAGCACCGGCGGTGATGCCCTCTTCTCCGATCATCAAGATCACCGCAACGCTGGTGTCAAATACTGCTGTCACTTCGACGTCCCAGTTGACTCTCATCTATGCCGTGCCGACGGTCCGGTGGCTTACACCTTCACAGCTGATCAGTGGAAAAACCAACGCAGTCAGCATCACCGGGTATGACTTCACGCCCGCCACGACTATCCTGGTCGGCGGCCAGGCGGTCTCGAGTGTCTACCAATCGCCTGGCATCATCGTTGCGCAGATCCCGGTTGGTCCGGTCGCGCTCAGTTCCGTGCCGGTGGTTGCACAAAATCCACTGCCCGGAGGCGGTACCAGTGCGGCGTCAGTGGCGACTATCCTGCCGCTGACGGTGCAGATCAGCTCGTACAGCCAGAAAGGCCTGAGTCCCACAACCGTGACGCTGGGCCAGTCCGTCCAGTTTCTTGCCTCGGTGCTCGGTTCCGGTAATCCCTCACTGCCCTGGAACATCCTATGGTCTGTTCAAGGTGGCGGTTCCATCTCGTCCTCGGGGCTGTACCAGGCGCCAGCTGCAATGCCGGCCAATGTGAACGTAACGATAACAGCAACATTATCGAATGACGTCGCGATCACGGCAACCTCCGGACTTTCGTTGCTGCATCCATCTCCAGTTATCAATGATTCGGCGCCTCTGCAGGTTGCGTCGGGCCGGACGACGCTGGTTACTTTTCTGGGCGAGGGCTTTGAGCCGACTACGCAACTGCTGCTGAACGGCGTGCCGATGGCCTCAACCTACATCTCGGCGAACTCTATCGCTGCAAGCGTCAACGTGGCTGCGAACAGCACCAGCGCGCTCGCCATTCGCGCCCAGAACGCCGCTCCAGGCGGGGGACTAAGTGCGGCCTTTAATCTACCGATCGGGAGTGCTGCGCTGGTTACGGCGACCGTTGGCAGCCAGCCGGGGCTTGCTGTTCCGGGAGATTTTGTTGGCTTCTCTCACGAGTGGGGAGACGCACAGGGTTATCTTGGGTGGTCGACGGTGGGCGCGAACGCGATCTATCGTCAACTTCTCACCAATCTCAGTAATCCCGGATGGCCGTTCCTGGTGCGCATCGGCGGAGGCTCAACCGACAGCTCGGTGGAGCCAGTGGCCACCACAGTAACGGCCTTCTCGGAACTTGCTACGGCGCTGCCGGTCAAGTTCAGCCTGGGTGTGAATCTTGGAGCCAATAACCTGCAGCTTGCCAAGGACCAGACTGCCTTCTTTGTATCGCACATGCCTGCGGGCTCTATCCGGTCGATCGAGATTGGCAACGAACCCGACATGTATTCCAGCAACGGCTTCCGTGCGTCTACCTACACGGCTGCCAGTTATGCATCGGATCTGAACACCTGGGCAGCCGGTGTACTACCGCTGCTGCCATCTGCGACCCGGCTCATGGCACCGTCGTTTGCGTCTGTGTGGTATATGCAACAGAACCTTCCACTCGTAGAGCAGCAGCAGTCTGCCAGTCTCGCCCTGGTCAGTCAGCACTTCTACGCTCTTACCCAGACCACGTCCTCCACAATCGCCTCGGATGCGCTCCTGCAGCCCTCGGTGTCCACGAGTCATGTTCCGGCACTGGCTGCTGCTGCTGTCATTGCCCATGGCTACAAGCAGTCTTTCCGCATTGGAGAATTGAACTCAATCGACAACGGCGGACTCGCCGGAGTCAGCAACAACTTCACCGCAGCGCTATGGTCAATCGATACCATGTTCGAATATGCAAATGCCGGGATCGATGGGGTCAACTGGCATGGAACCAGCAATTGCAACTATTGTGCTTTCAGCTTCGGTGTTCAGACACTTGCCGGCAAGCGTCTTTACACTCTGCAGCAGGTGAACCCGTTGTATTACGGCTTGCTGTTCTTTCACCAGGCCACTGCGAATGGAGCGAAGCTGCTTCCGGTTGCGCTTACTTCTACTCCTAACATCAAGGTGTGGGCCACGGTGGACCTGGCCGGTGTCACCCACGTCGCCATCCTGAATAAGGACGAAGCCTTCTCGGGCACAGTTGCTATCAATCTTCCGGGACACGCCCAGGCATCGGTCAGCCGTTTGGTAGCGCCGGGGTATCAGTCGGTCGCCGGCATTTCTTTCGGCGGCCAGACCTTTGATGGCAGCATGGACGGCACCCTGGTTGGCAGTCCGATTGTCGAAGCAGCGAATCCGTCAAACGGTGTCTACGCCATTACGGTGCAGCCTGTCAGCGCGGTGCTGCTCACCGTGCCTGCTTCTTGACAATTGAGAGGCAGTCAGTGGATGGGTCCCAGAACATCGGGACCCATTTTGCAGCTGAGGCGTACGGGAAGTGGCCGCCTTTCAGATAGGAAATACTAGCGTTCGCTACCGATTCTCAGCAGACGTACACGTCCCTGGCGCGAATGGCATCAGGGAGACGCAATCGCTTCTGCGCTGTGGCTGTGGGCCACGTCGCCGATTCATTGCGGACAGCTGACGGGATCGGCATCGGAGCTAGTTATCAATGGGTACTAAGTCGGCTTAACAGCTATTACTGATTCATAACTAGATAGGAAAAGAATGGCTACCGCTCTTTGATAAGACCGTAAACTTCCCCGTTTAGATCATTGGTACATGAAGCAGCCGATACAGGCTATCCGGACTGATGTATAGATATCTCATTCGTGTGCAGGTGCGGATATGTAGCAAAGAGTGTATTAGTATTTGTGTATTGAGCTGTTCACAGCTTGCATATAGAACACGCTGATTCGCACGGTGTATTGGCGTCCCCCCGTCCTTTCTGCAAGAAGCTAGTTCCAGGATGAGGCGCTGGGCAATGGAAGGATCGGATCTAACTGGCGAAACCATGCTCATTGCGGAGCGTCGTCAGCACATACTCACACTCGTACAGCGTCAAGGCCGCGTACTTACTGCCGATTTAGCAATCAGCCTCGGCATCTCACGCATCACGATACGCAAGGATCTTGAGTTTCTTCAGGACCACGGTCTGATTCGTCGGAGTCATGGTGGAGCGCTCGCGTTACCGGTAAAGGGCTGGTCTGATCTCTCACTCTCCGACAAGGAAAAGCTGCACGTCCATGAGAAGCAGCGCATCGCCAAAGCTGCTGTTAAATACGTCACGGAAGGTCAATCCATCATTCTTGACTCAGGGAGCACCACGAATGCAGTGGCGCGTGCGCTTCGTCATTTTACGAGGCTGACGGTGATTACCAACGGAGTCAATATTGCTGCGGAACTCAGCACTACTGATTTCGAGATCATCCTGACTGGCGGCGCGTTGCGCAAGAACTCTTACTCGCTGGTGGGCCCGCTGGCGGAGGAAGTGGTTCGCAGTATGCGCGCCGATATCCTGTTTCTTGGCGCGGACGGACTGGATCTCGATACAGGTATTTCCACTCCGGACGTTCTTGAATCCCGGGTCGGTCGAGCGATGGTGGATGCAGCGAAGACGATCATCGCTGTCGTGGATTCCAGCAAGTTCGGCAGGCAGAGCCTGGCGTCGATCATTCCGCTGTCGAGAGTGGACATGGTGATTACCGACACGAACCTGGATCCGCGGTATCTGGAATTGCTACGCGGCAACGGATTGAACGTCAACCTGGTTTAATCGACCGGTCAAGTACTAACTATGATGGGCTGATGTCTGCAGGGTCGGGTTGAGTTCCATGACCCTCACTTCGAATGGCTGGAGTGAAATGGTCACCGGGTGACCCGCTTCTATTACGAATGGCTGCAGGGTGAGTCCGGCAACGACGTGGCCCTGGAACTGTTTTACCGCATCCAGCGGAAGCTCCAGTGCGCTGCCTGCTTCGAGCGCGAAGGTCTGCGCCTGGTCGGATGGATTTCGTAGGACCACGATTGACTTGGCCGGGTTCCAGGCTGCCCATCCGTAAACCGCGAGTTTTCCCGGATCACCGCCCAGCCAATGAACGTCGCGCAACACGGCCTGGTTGAATCGCGACCAGTTTGCGGCGGTGGCCAGGGTATCCCAGTCGGCTTTGCCCGGAAGAGATGGGGTTATGTACATCTCCTGCAGTTGCGTGCCGCTGCCGAAGTAGCTCCATACTTCGCTGCTGAAATCCTTACCTGGATCCGTCTCAAGATGTTCTACCTGCCTGGCCCAGAGAATTCCATGAAGCATCAGCGAACTCAGTGGATATAACGGACCTGCCTGCACAATGTTTTTGTAGGTTGTGGCGTCGCGATAGGTGATCCACTTCTGACGCCATGTGCCGACTCCGGCGAAATCGTTGTCTTCCCCGCCGCGCCAGGTCGAGTCCGCATAGCGCAGCCAGAACGGGGAGGGCGTCGTGCCCGTGGTCAGGTTCACGAACAGTCCCGGCTCTTCTTTGCGGAGCCGCGTGATCAGCGAAATGGCAGCTTCAAAATCACTGTCGAAGACGCTGCCCGGGAAGACATGATTGGCATTGCCGGTTCCATCGAACTTGAACTGGTTCACGCCATATTTGTCGATCATGTCCAGGCACCGCTTTTCGAAGGCTGCAAAATAGCGCGGACCGGAGAGCGCGTAGCCGCCATCGACGATTTCGTAGCCGGCTGACGTTCCGAAGGCGATCCGTTCCTTCTTTTCCTGGGAATAGCCGCCCCATGGTGAGAGCCACACACCCACGCCGGCTTTGTACTTTGCGGCTTCGGCATGAGCCCTGGTGAATCCATTGGGAAAGCCGTCATCAAAACTCCAGAGCGATTGCGTGTTGTCCCATCCATCATCGAAGAGGAAGGAGTCGAGCTTGACGCCGCGCTTCTCTGTGAGCTCTTCTCCAAAGGCGTGGATGCGGTCGAGAGCGCCTGCTTCGCCAAACCGTTGTCCAAAGCCAAGGTCATACCAGGAGTTGTAATGGAGGAAGGGTGCATAGGCTCTTGGCCGCTCGCGCTCGATGTAGGCCTGGAAGTCACGGCGCATCTGCCCGGGTGCTGCAACCCCCACCACGGATGAGTAAACGACAGATGTTCCGGCACGGAGCGGCAGGGTGCGTGTAATCGACGCGTGCACTGTTCCGTCTGCAGCCTGTGCATGGGACAGCGGATGCTCAAACCCGTAGTAGATATTCCCTGCTACTACGGGCGATCCGGCGACAGTCCCGATCACGTGTGCGTCAGCTTTTGCGAACTCAAGCAGCGTCACTTCACGCGCGGGTACATCCATCCCGGCAGCCTTCAACGTAAGGGTCTGCCGCATGTAATGGGCGCCGGTCGGTTGGACCAGGCACCACGTCGCCTGGAGGCCGTACTGTTTTGCGAGGAGAGGAAAGCACAACTGCTTTCCGGCAGCGCGAGTTCCTGTACCGCTTGGTGCAGCAGCCGGCGCACCGGACAGAACGAAGTCAGCTGCGTTTACCATCGAGTGATCACTGAGCCTGACTGTGAATGCTTGCGGCAGCAGTGCGATTTTGCCGCCATCTCCTGCTCTCAGCAACACTTTGCCGAGATGCCTGCCCTGTACATCTACGGACGCCGTGACAGCTGGATTGCCAAAGGCACGCGAGGGTTCTCCGTGCACCTGCTCCGTCGTGATGTTCATTGCACTGATCGCCAGCATCGCGATGATGATCTTCTGCCGCATACCCCTCCTGTTGGTCGAACATCTTTGGACTTGCACTTTACAATAAAGGCCAATCGCCGCAGGCGTGCCGTGGTGTCCTGTGAAAGGGTATACCTGCCTTTAGTTTTTCTTCATTCAGCCTGAGGAAGGAGCGCCGTCGAAAGTATGACCAAGTCGCTCGAAGACGAGTCCATCGAGGGTTCAAAGAACATCGACAAGTTTGTCACGATGGTCAACGCGCGCGCGGAGGTGGAGCTTCCGCTGAGCGCTTTCGCGCCTGAATCGATGCTCGTCTCGCCCGAGCATGTGCCGATGCGCCCGCTGGCGGATCATCCGGATTTTCGCGCTATCGATGCTCACAATCATCTTGACTCGATGGAGCCCCGCGACGTTCTGGCCATCATGGATGCCTGCGGGATCGAACGAACGCTCAACATCACGATGAAGACCGGCGATGAAGCGATCGCCATGCTGCGGAAGTTCCAGGCGACTGATCGCGATCGCTTTGCCACTATGGCCTGGATGGACTGGACCGGCATAGAGGCCGAGTCATTCTGGCCAAAGCTTACTGACCAATTCGAGCGCATGGTCGAGGCAGGTGCGTGTGGTCTAAAGCTATGGAAAGATCTTGGGCTGCGTCTTCGCGATCACGATGGCAAGCTGCTGCATATCGATGATGAACGGCTCGTGCCGCTGTTTGAAAAAGCGGAAGAGCTTAACGTTCCTATCATGTTTCACACTGCTGATCCGGATGCATTCTTCCGGCCGATCGATCGCTTCAACGAGCGCTATGAAGAACTCGCGGCGCACCCTGACTGGGCTTTCCTCGATGCCGAGATATCCAAACCTGAGCTGCTGGCACAACGCGACCGTGTTTTTGCTCGCCATCCGGGCACTCGCTTTGTGGCGGCGCACCTTGCGGAATCCGGCGAAAACCTTGACCGGGTTGCCGCCATGCTCGAAAAGAACCCGAACGTTTGTGTGGATATGAGTGCGCGGGTGGCTGAACTTGGCCGGCAGCCCTATCGGGCACGAGACTTTTTTCTGCGCTTCACCGATCGGATTCTGTTTGGAGCCGATCTGCTGCCGGATGTCGCCATGTACCGCCAGCACTATCGCTTCTTCGAAACCTGGGACGAATATATCGACTATCCATCCCACGCTTCGCGCCAAGGCCGATGGCAGGTGTACGGTATCGGACTGCCAGCGGAGGTACTTGTGACCGTTTATCGCACAAATGCGCAACGCGTCTATGGCTGGAAATGATTGCAGCGAACTTTAGGCATGCCTGGAAGAAACCTTTATCTTCCTGGAAGTTCCCGATACGATTCTGCTAACTGAACCACCCGGCCCTGTAATTCCGAGGATGGATTCCTGATCAACCGAAAAATTCAAGCAAAAGAACAAGCAGGCGAAAAACCGCTCGCATGGCTGGTCTTCCTCATGACTGCCGTCTTCTGCGGCGTGTTCGCGCTGCTTCGCCATCAGCCATGGGCACCAACCTGGCTGGAAGATCTGCCTGTGTACGCAAAAGGCCTCCATGCTTTCGTAACTGGCAGCGATCCTTATGCGATCGACCACTATGGCCTTCATTTCGTTTATCCGCCCCTGGTTCTCGCGGCGGCAGCGTGGTGCGTGCGCCTGATGCCGGGGCATGGCGCGAAGTTCCTGTTCATCGGAGTGCATGCCATCGCAGTTTTCGCAATGCCGTTTGTGCTTGCCAGCTACTACGTGCGCGCACGCTGGTGGGGACGCTACCTGCCGGTGCTGGTCCTGATTGCCGAGCCGGGCTTTGTGGGTCTGCGGGCACTTTACAGCGCCAATGTTGCGCCGACCTTGTATCTTGCGGCGTTTCTTGCGGCCATCCCGGGACTGCGCCGCAATCGCTGGCACTGGTTCTATCTCGTAGTTCTGTTGGCTGCGCTGGTCAAAATCACCCTGCTGGTACTGTTGATCCTGCCCCTCCTGGGAGGCAGCCGGCAATGGGCGGGCAGTGTAGCAACCGGATGTACTGCTGTGGCTGCCAACGTGCTGCAACGGCGGCTTTATCCCGGTCTCTATGCTGGCTACAAAGTCGCACTGGTGCAACAGGTGGCGGTGCAGCATCAGTTTGGAGTG